>DATIYC010000037.1:0-37329 GCA_035517955.1 Candidatus Acidiferrales bacterium
ACGAACAAGTACTGTTTCGATTGCGGTGGCTCACTGAGAACTGCAACATGCTCCTATTGTAGCGCTGTGAACCCGCAGTTTGCTCAGTTCTGTGGCTCATGCGGCCGCGAGCTTCCCCACTGAGCTTCACATCAAACCAACCCACGCTCTTGGTCACCTTGCTCTTCCCCCCGTCCCGCAATAGTGTTCAAAGGCAACAAAGCGGCATTCCTGCACGATCCGGAATTATTTCGGTTTAGCGAAGCAGAGCAGTGGTTTGTCTGACAATGGACATGCGTGATGAGTTTCTTGTTCGGCCGGGTAAGAAGGTGAGGCTGGACGACTATGACCCTGATAATAGGTTGGAGTTCAAACATGACGATCACGAGCACGAGATTCAAGAGAAACTATTGCAACGTCTCGATGAGCTCCAATACCTTCTGTACGCTTCCAAGAAATTTGCCCTCTTGATCGTACTTCAAGCGATTGACTCCGGCGGGAAGGATGGGACAATACGTCACGTCATGTCTGGAGTTGACCCACAAGGATGCCGGGTCACCTCATTCAAACTACCTACACCAGATGAACTCACACACGATTTCCTGTGGCGAATCCACAATGCAGTTCCTCCCCGCGGGGACATTGGTATCTTCAACCGGTCACATTACGAAGAGGTTCTAGTGGTTCGAGTTCACAAGCTCGTTCCAAGAACCACATGGTCGAAACGATATGAGGAGATTAATCGTTTCGAAAAATTCCTCACTGAGAACGATGTTAGAATTCTGAAATTCTATCTCCACATTAGTCGCCAAGAACAGTTGAAACGGTTTGAGGCAAGAATTCACGATCCTACGAAGAACTGGAAATTGTCGCCCGCCGATTTCCATGAGAGGAACTATTGGAAAGCTTACGTTACAGCGTATGAAGACGCGTTAAGCAAATGCAGCACGAAATGGGCACCATGGTACATTATTCCCGCTAACCACAAATGGTTCAGAAACTTAGCGGTATCACAGATCATAGTCAAAACACTCGACGACATGAAACTAAAGTATCCAAAACCAAGTTTCAACGTCCGAAAGCTCAAGATCAAAGAGTAACCTATCGGAAGCCCGTTTTGCAGGGAGCAGAGTACATGCGGGCTCGCGCACTCAAGATCTATCTCAAATTGAAATCAATTGGGCCAGACTCGTCATCGCCCGCCCAAGCAACTTAAGCCAGCAAGCTAATTTGCCTATCTAACTCGCCCTTCCAACCTTATTTTCATCCCCCAACGTAATTCCATCTTGAGAGTGCACGAAATGCCAGCGATTCGAATCACCCCAATAGGCTTTGAAAGCTTGGGAGTGAGGTCGATGTGCTCCTTCGTGGAGACGCCGGATGTTCGCATTCTCATAGATGCAGGCGTAGCGTTAGGCCCTCGCTTCCGAAAATTACCACACCCGCAGGAGTACCGGGCTCGGAATGATTGCAGGGCTAGGATTAGGGAATACGCAGCGAAATCAGACGTGGTCGTTGTTTCTCACTACCATAACGATCACCATACTCCGAACTACACTGAGACTGTTTGGGTTGGATGCAGTATGGAGGAAGCCGAGACCGTGTATGGGGGTAAGTTGGTTTTGGTTAAGGATATCCGCAATGCGATTAATTTCAATCAAAGAAAGAGAGGCTGGATGTTTCAGCGCTTCGCAAAACGAGTCGGAGAAAAATGCGAAGTCGCGGATGGGAAAACTTACGATTTCGGCTCAACAAAGCTGAAAATCTCTACGCCAGTGCCACACGGCGATGAGGAGGCTGCGCTAGGTTGGGTGCTCATGACGGAGGTCGAGACAACTGATGAGAAGTTCCTGCATGCTTCAGACGTTCAGGGCCCTATGTCGAACGTAACGACCCGCATGATTCTCAAAACCAAACCGGATGTTCTGGTTCTAGGCGGGCCCCCATTGTATCTGCAGGGTTTTAGGGTCGATAAGGAGGCAATTCAGAAAGGAATTCAGAACGCAGCCAAGATCGCAAACAAAATCCCCACCGTCCTCTTGGAACATCACATACTGCGCAGCGAAGATTGGAGGGAGGAGGCTCGGCTAGTATTCGACAGTGCGGCTCAAGCTGGGCATAGGGTGGTTACTGCAGCTGAATACTTAGGTCAGGAGTCAAGGTTGCTTGAGTGCAAGAGAGAACTTCTGTACGAGAAGGATCCGCCTTCCGAGGCTTTCATGAAATGGACGAAGTTGAGGGAACAGAAGCGGAGACAGCAGGTTCCGCCACTCTAGAATACACTAGTTTTTCGTGTCGTTTAGTTCGGATGGAAAAGGGGTGGGACCCTAGGTAGGGTCCTGGTTGGCGAGTTTAGGCTCCGGCTAGTTTGGTCGCTAACCTGAATTTCTTTCCGCATTGAGGGCAGGAGAAGTGTTTGATGTGTAGGGCGGGGCCTCGTCCGTCCTTCGGGTGCATATCCCACTCTTTAGCTGGGCCTTGGACTTCGCCGCCGCACTTGAGACATTTCACCAAGGGATTGTCACCTCGTTTGGGGCGGCAGTAGTGAGTTGGGCATGGGGTGCGGAGCGCGTTTGATTATCATGCCACTTTGGGTTTGGCTGGGTAAGTGACATGTTGGGGTGTGTGATTTCCCCATGTCCAACGGCGCTGACTGCCATGACATGTCCATACACTTTTGATGGTATATTAATGTTTCAGACTTGGTACGTTAATATACCTGAGTGGAATAAGCGCCGACAACAACAAACAGGAGGGCAAGAGAGCATGAGTGGAGAATCAAGAAAGAGCTTCGCGGTAGCGATTGCTTCCTTCGTGATTGGCGCGGCAGTTGCCTCTGTTTTAGGCAACCCAAAAAACCGCGACAAAATCGCTGAGGCAAGCAAGACATTTTCCAAGAGGCTTGCAAAGAGGAACGACGTGGCTTAATCACGAAAAAGAGGAGCGAAAATCGCTCCCCTCCCTGAATTATTCTAGCCCGCATCAGGACAGAAACGAATTGTTACTTTCTTCTTGAATAGTCAGCCTCAAGCGCGGCCACATACTTGTCCCAAATCTCCTGCGTATGCCGTGTGTCCTCCGCTTGAGATGGTGCATTACGAACCTTGTAACTCTCAACGAACCTCATATTCAGTCTGGTTCTACTAGAACCTACGCGGATTAGTCGATAATCACCAATCTCGTCATCCTCCTCTCCAATGAATTCCAAATGCCACGCGTTCGGAGGTCGAAGCGTTACTAGGTTTATCCCCATTTTCGTGACGCCAGGTTTCGGAAAATATGTTATCACGTAAACCGCGCGTTTGTTGTTTAGCTGCAGAATCTTCCTTCGATTTTTCGACCCAGTAATTTTGTTGTCGTCCTCACGAAAGTCCGTGCACCATTTGTAAACGAAAGACAGTGGGGCGTTGATGAGTTTCGATACGCGAACGGTGTGCCTTGAGTAAACCTTAAGCTTCAACTTGAATCGCATCAGTTTGCGTGTATCGTACGTAAAGAACATTCGGTTAGTGTGATTAGGCAATGAGGTTGTTAATGCTTGGTAAGACTTATTTCCGGAAGCGTTCGGTCTTGAGTTTGGGCGCGTGAGTGGGGCCTCCCACCCGTTGCGCCAGAGAAACCCCGGAGTAGGGAGGTTAACTGATGAAAAGTAAGAATGCAATACGTCTAACTTTAACCGCAGTCTTTGCGGCTATCTACGCTGTGGGGGTTGTCTTTCTCGCCCCTATCAGTTTTCAAATATTCCAAGTGAGACTGGCTGATGCCCTTTTGCCGCTGGCAATGTTGTTCGGGTGGCCAGCGGTTGTAGGATTATCACTTGGAGCTTTCGTCGCGAATTTCTTTGGAGGCCTCGGCCTAGTGGATATTATTGGTGGGTCTGT
The DNA here is from genome assembly GCA_035517955.1 of Candidatus Acidiferrales bacterium. Classification (GTDB taxonomy): domain Archaea; phylum Thermoproteota; class Bathyarchaeia; order 40CM-2-53-6; family 40CM-2-53-6; genus FEN-987. The sequence continues at coordinate 3,861 of DATIYC010000037.1, forward strand.
GGCGAATTTCATAGCGACCTTTGCTGCATGGCAGATATTTCGCAGGCGCGGCAAGAGGTGGACACTGGTTGGGGTAAGCGTCGAGGTCCTCGTCATCACGTTCATTGTGGGCCCCTACCTCAGCTATCTGCTTGCAATGCCACTAAGCGTTGGCGTACTAGGGATCTTCCTGGGTAGTTTTGTCTCGATAGGAGTACTTGGATCCATCCTATTCTTCGCCCTTTCTAGGCAAAGAGTAGTCAGCCTCGTGACGACTCACGGATTAGTTGAAGATTTGTCGGTACGAGAAAAGAACCCTTAGAGTCCTCAGCTGTTGAAGTGATGTTTGAGTCTGATGCAGGTCTCTTCCGGTGACTCAGAAACTTCACGTTCCCCTAGTAAGTATTGAAGTGCCCACATGTCACTTACGAATCTCGGTTTGTAACCGTACCTGGCTGCAACTCGAATCGAGACTCGGAAGCTCTTTTCCGCGACATCTCCGTATCCAGAATAGACGCCGGCGTTGAAGGATCTGATTCCGTTTTCATGGTAGAAGCTCAGAATTTTCGATAGACCGTTTACTAAACCCTCTAATCCATGCTCGTTAAGCGACGAAAGAGCTGCTGTATCAGAGACGACGCCCTGTACATCACAGAAACCGAAAGGTGCGAAAGGTACCACCCAGTCAACGTTACCGATCCTTCCTAGGTACCTTTGACCAAGTTCTTTCTCTGTCTCGATGAGGTCTGTCCAGTAGCACGAACCGTTATTTGCCAAGTATGATGCGCTTCGTTCTTGAAGTTCGGCTACGCCTTGCAGAGATACATCGCTGGCAAGGGCTTGGATGTGAGGGTGGGCTACGGTCGAGCCTGCAGGGGGGAGGAAGTTCATTGCGATTGCGGTGTAAAGTTTCCTTTTGGCGTATGCTTCTGCTTTGGAAAAGTACGTTAAGCATGCCTTGAACCCGTCCCTTAGAATGGAGGGGGTGTAGTTGTTGAGGGTTAGGCCGTGAGTCGGTGTGGGTACCACTACTGCGTTGAAGTCTTCATGAGCAAAGAGACTTGGAAAACAAACTGCTTCGCCAACCCGAATTCTACCCTCAGGCGCAAGCTCTGGGACGAATTTTGGTGATTTGCTTGCTACGGCCTCTGGACAGAAAGGACACGTGCCACGTGTAGACTCCACTAACCCGTCTAGGAAGGATTGATCAGTGTCGATCAGGTTCTTGACGTAATCCAACCGTCCTTTGATAACGATGGATCCTCTGCCCGTCAACGGATCCTTTCGGTGCTCGAGGTCTTGGGTTACCCGTTCGAAATTCTTGAGGGGGCTTAGAAACGTAGCTTGTCTAGCCGCGGATTCGAATTGAACTCGCATAGCAACCACGAGTATGATGAGCGCGTATTGAAGAATCTTGAAGCATGGCCCACGTATCAATGCTGCAAAAGAAGAACAATGCTCATAGGAACGCCTCACGTATGCCGGAGTCACCTCTTGATGACGGAAGACTCGAATGCAAGGTCGATTCCTTGTCCAAGATTGAACTGGTTCTCGGGGATATAACGAAACAGAAGACTGACGCGATCGTTAACGCCGCGAACTCGTCTTTGCTCGGTGGTGGCGGGGTTGATGGAGCAATCCATCGGGTTGCTGGTCCTGAGTTACTGAGAGAATGCAGAGGATTGGGCGGCTGTCAAACTGGTCAGGCGAAGTTGACTAAAGGGTACAAGTTGTCAGCTAAATTCGTCATTCACACAGTGGGACCGATATGGCATGGAGGCGAAGGAGGGGAACCTGGATTGTTACGAGATTGCTACAGGAATTCACTTGACCTAGCAGAAAAGAATAGTGTGAGGAGCATAGCGTTCCCGTCAATCAGCACGGGTGCTTACGGTTTTCCAATTGACCGTGCAGCGGGAATTGCAATCTCGGCTATTCGGCAGCACCTCAACAAATCGAGTAACATAGAGAAAGTAATCCTCGTTTGCTTCTCGAAATCCGATTATGAAACATACGAGAAAGCGCTTGCAGAGTAGCGACGGCAGTTTAGATCGGACGAAAATCTCTCTCAGCCCACGAGCTATTCGCGTAGTTCTGATCTAAGTGCGGTTACGGCTTTGCCTCCGATGAAAACGCGTCTGTCACCCACTCTAACTCGTATAACGCCGCCACGCTTTGAGGCTTGGTAGCCTAGCAGTTCGTCCTTCTTCAATCGGTTCTTCCAATATGGGCCGAGGACAGAGTGAGCTGAGCCAGTTACGGGATCTTCGTTTATTCCGACCCTAGGGGCGAAGAACCGGCTTACGAAATCGTAAGGTGGTGTCTTTGCTTTGGCGGTTACTATAAGTCCGCGAATTGATATCGCGGAGAGTTTGGTGAAGTCTGGTTTCAGTTTTCGGATTCTCTGCTCCGAGTCAATTTCGGCTATGAAATCGAATCTGCTTCTGCCGAAGTATTTCGGGCGTGCTCCAATCGCCTTCACGAAACCATTTGGGATGCTCACTCGTCGATCGGGCAGTGAGGGGAAGTCCAGTACGATCCAATCATCCTGTCGACGTGCCGTGAGGAGTCCGCTGCGGGTATGGAATCTGCCCTCCTCTTCGGGCCTAAGCAAGCCTTGTTCCCAGAGGACGTGCGCGCTGGCTAGGGTTGCGTGGCCGCAGAGGTCCACCTCCGTCGCGGGCGTGAACCATCGGAGGCCGTACCCGTCTTCACGTTTCAGGAGAAACGCTGTTTCTGAGAGATTCATTTCCATAGCCACATTCTGCATCCACGCGTCCTCACGCTGGCCAGGTAGAATGCAGACGGCGGCAGGGTTGCCTTTGAATAAGGTGTCAGTGAACGCATCAACGTGATAGATGGTTAAACTCATGTGCCCGGTCGATAAGGCGAGCCGCCTATAACCTTTAAGGGGAATTCGACGAGTCAGGTCGATTTCGCGGCATTAATTCGATCATAAGGTCTTAGAACTTCAGGTAACGTCTCAACGAGGTCTGAGGCCACGATGTGAAACCCCTTCCGCCTGTAGACTGCGTCACCAGCCATGCCGTGTATGTACGCTCCTGCTGCTGCTGCGAGGAAGGGGTCGGAGGCTTGGGCTAGGAACGTTCCTATTATGCCGGATAAGACGTCGCCCATTCCGCCAGTTGCCATAGCCGGGTTTCCTGAACGGTTCACTCTTACTCTATTCCCATCAGTTACCACCGTGTCCTTACCCTTCAACAGTAGAACGCATGAGTAGTCGGTAGAGAATTTCTTGCAGATTGGAAGTCTCTCGCGCCAAGTTAGAGGTGGCTGTTGGCCGGATAAGGCCTTGAACTCGCCAGCGTGTGGCGTGATCACTGCGTCTTTGAGCAATGACTTGTTCTCCGCGAGTGCTCGAAGTGCATCAGCGTCTACTAAGACGGGTTTGTCAAGTTCTCGTATCTTCGCCATAATCGAAGTAACTGCTTGTTTGGTTTGTGGAGCCTGCCCTATTCCAGGACCTAGGACGATTGCGTTTGCCCTGTTAAACAGAGGCATGAGAGTTGGTAGATCGTCGGGTGAGACAATATCGCTCGGTAGGGGGTGAACAATAAGGTTGGGGGAGTAACTTCGCACAGAATCAACAATTGTTCTAGGTACAGCAATGTTCGCTAGGCCCAGACCAGTTCTCAATGCGGCCATTGCAGCCAAAGCTGGTGCCCCAGAGTAAATATTGCTTCCACCGACTACGAGGAGCGATCCGAAATCACGTTTCGATGAATACGGATTCCTGGATTTCGTTACAGCCTTGACAACTTTTGCGTCAGTAGAGATTGAGTCACTCCGCTTAGACTCGCGACGTTTCAATCAAGCATCCCGTACGAGTTGTTAGATTCAGAATCAGATAAGGTAGAACAGTAACCAAAGTCACATACGTTACCTTTTTTTCACGAGGCTAAATCTTATAACTGAACCGTGAGTATGGTGCGCTGGCTGGGGTTTGTGAAGTTAGTTGGTTGACATTATTGGCACTATTATACACCTTGTCGTTGCTGGCATTGTTGGAGGGATTTTTGTTTGGTTAGCCGCCAAGGCGCTCAAGGCACCAAGGGCCACTTATTGGCACGGTATCTTGACGGTCATCTCAGCTGTCATACTGACGGATATTATTGGCTACTTTTTGGGCGGTTTGGGTTGGATTACGACCATAATCGAACTCATCATCATTCTGCTACTCATCAAACACTTCTTCGGAGTTGGGTGGATCAAGGCAGTCGTCATCGCAGTGCTCGCAGTTGTGATATTGATAATCGTGATCTTCGTACTAGCACTAATTGGCTTGGGCTTCGCAGTAGCCGCCCTCAAAGGGATGTTTCCAGGCGTCCCAACCGTATGAGTGACTTCAACCTTCTTCTTGTAAGCGTCAGACCATCTCCACGAGTCCCATGACCCAGTTCTGGACAACCAAGTCTGATTCTTGCCTCCAAGATTCAGGTTAGAAATTCTCGGTCGTAGGCGTAAGAAAAAGTAGAAAAAAGTATAATTCGAAATTAGTACATCCCTACAACTCTCAGGCTTTCCTGAATGCTGAAAATCTCATTCCAGTCCTCAAAGAAACCTAACGAAGTACTGGAAGGAGCCGAGAGCTTTTTTGCTGAAAAGGGTCTTAAGACGGATGAAAAAGACGAATCCTCAATAGGTTTCCAAAGCAATGAAGGATACGTTCGATTAAACGTGACTCATCAAAGTGAAGTTACTATCGAAACCGTCGAATGGGAGAATCAAGTGAAGCAGTTTGCTGAGCGATACAAGTAGGTCTAAGATGAGGAGTAAGAGTCAGAACGTGTATTTCGTAAAATTGACAGTGGAGTAGCAACTAGTTGAAACGGGATCTACGGATTACCTCTTTTCTACACCTGGTGCAGACATAAATGTCACTTGTTTCACGTTCCTCTGTCTCAGAGTAGATCGGGCGGACGTAGTCGTAGTTGTGTCCGAATATCCATAGGCACATGATTGAGACACCTTACGAGATAGTGGTTGAATCAGGGGTTCGACGTGAGGCGTGGCATTGGGTTTCGGCTAAGGTTGGGGTGACTGATAGGACCTTTTTTGAGACGAGCAGTCTATCTCGCAAATCTGGGCTCTCTCTTTGCCCGGATGAATGAGTTTGGTTGAAGGGTTTAATGTTGCCTGACTCCATTCTCTTACAACAATGCAAACAACGGCCGCAGTATTCGCAGAAAGCGAAGCTTTCCAAGAGGCAGGATGGACAGAGAAAACTTTGAAGTGACATTTGGATCTCTAACCGGTATTAGTTCTTTGCACAAATAATTGGTAGGTTTACCAAGTGTGTACAGGGAACTTGTGTACAGAATTTTACATTGCTTTGCGGATTAGGACAGGGCTGGTCCACAACGTCGTGTATTGATCGGCGTCAGCATGTTCCAAACGTTGTTCAACATGATTTCCGGTCATGCTGATTAGATGATTGCGTATTCACGTTTGGCCATATGTGCTCGACATGCCTTGCTTAACGCGTGAAGGATATGACATAAGGAATATATTGTACTACAAATGTGTACACATGCACCCGAGTGATCTACATACCATATGGGGACCGCAAATGTGAATTCTACCTCCCTCAATTATGAAAGAAGGTCGCCGACGGTTCTACGAACTTTTCGTCTACCAAGGGAACTCAATGCAAGTCTCGAAGTAGAAGCTAAGAATAGAGGACTGAGCGTTAACGCCTTAGTTTCCTCCCTAATCACCAAGTTCGACAACTGGGACAGATTTGCCGATCGATTTCATTTCGTATCGTTAACAGATGATGTGCTTCAATTGATCCTAGCCCAGTCGAGTGACGAGCAGATCGCACAAATCGCTGATACCGTTGGAACACGAATTGTAGGGGAAGGCATGATGTTTTGGTACAAGGAGGCGACAGTTGAAAGCCTGATCACTTATCTGAATAACCGGTGCCGTTACGCAGGCTATGGAAATCTAGAGTACGAGAAGAAAGGAAATACTCACGTCATTGCGCTTCAGCACAGGCTAGGGATCAAATGGTCAATTTATCTGCATCACATAATAGACAACGTACTGAGAAAACGCCTAGGAATAGTAGGGCGATTCGAAACCAGCGAAAGCAGCGTAATAGTACACTTCACAGACTAGACACGCCAGATTTCCTAGACTAAGTCACCTACCCTCTCAGTCGCTTCCAATGTTTCTACTATCCTTTTAGCGTTTGATGCTCAGAAAAACGTCCCACCACATGCACCGGCAGTCTCCGGCTAGTGTGAAGACTCATGAAGAATGAACAAGTTACAAAAATCCTCAACGAAGTAGCTGACATGCTAGAGATGCAAGGTATCGAGTTCAAACCTCAGGCCTACCGCAAAGCTGCTCGCACCATAGACTCGCTAGCAGAACCAATAGAGCAAGTATACGCGAAAGGAGAACTCGAAGAGTTAACAGGAATCGGACCAAGCATCGCCAAAAAAATTGGTGAGATAATCGACACAGGCTCGCTCAAGTACCATGAAGAACTTAAGAAGAAAACGCCAGTAAACTTAGAGGAGCTGTTATCTGTCGAAGGAATCGGACCAAAAACCGTAGGCTTGCTCTACAAGCGACTGGGCGTCACGTCCCTTGAAGAACTTGAACGTGTGGCAAAGGAACACAAGATTCGTGACGTTAAGGGGCTCGGCAAAAAGACCGAGGAAAACGTAATCGAAAGTATCGGTTTAGCTCGCGCGAAAAAGGAACGTAAGCTCTTGGGTATTGCCGACCAACTCGCAGAGTCTATCTGCAAACGACTCGCCAAACATGCCGTTAAGGTGGATGTGGCTGGGTCGCTGCGGAGAATGAAGGAAACAGTAGGTGATGTCGACATACTGGCAGTGACGACTAACGCAGGCAGTTTATCGAATTTTTTCGTAAAAATGCCAGAAGTCGCAAAAGTCTTGGGGAGTGGTGAAACTAAGTCCTCTGTCCTATTGCGTGATGGCCTACAGGTTGACTTACGTGTGGTTGAAGAGAAGAGCTACGGATCGGCACTCATGTACTTCACAGGTTCAAAAGACCATAACATTGCGCTACGTAAGCTTGCGATCGAGAAGGGAATGAAACTCAGCGAGTATGGTTTGTTCAGGAAAGAATCTCAAATCGCTGGAGGAACAGAGGAGGAAGTATACAACGAGCTGGGCTTAGAATATGTTCCACCCGAGCTTAGGGAGGATCAGGGTGAGATCTCGGCCGCCGCCAACCATAATCTCCCAAAACTTATCCCATACGACTCGATTCGTGGAGACCTTCAAACTCACTCAACATGGAGCGACGGCCACCGGTCGATCGAGGAAATGGCACGTGCAGCTCAGGAGCTAGGGTACTCGTACATCGCCGTAACCGATCATTATAGTCCAATTCCGGTGGTACACGGGCTCAATGAGAGACGTGTAAAACAACAGGCGGCCGAAATAGACCAAATAAATGAGCGTTTAGAGGACATTCAGATTCTCAAGGGCGCTGAGGTCGACATATCCTCAGACGGAATCTTAACGGCCCCTAAAGACGTTCTCCGAGAACTCGACCTAGTAGTAGCGAGCATTCATAGTGCGTTCAAACAGACGAAAAAGACGATGACTGATAGAATGATTACGGCGATGGAAAACGAGCATGTAGACATAATCGGACACCCTACGAGCAGGAAAATAAATCGAAAAAACCCATGCGAAATTGACTTGTACGAGGTCTTCGACGCCTCGAAACGAACGGGTACATATCTAGAAGTGAACGCGTCACCTGAGAGACTCGACTTGAGTGATGCAAACGTCCGATTGGCGATGAAGGCTGGTTGCAGACTCGCAATCAACACCGACGCACACGACAAGGAGGAATTGTGGAACATTCGATACGGGATTGCGGAAGCCAGAAGAGGTTGGGCAACCGCAGCCGATATCATCAACACCCGAAACCTAGATGACTTGAGAAAACTACTCAAGAAGTGAAAGTCTTCAATTGGTAGGGCTCTTAGTCTCTGCCACGCGTGCCGGACAGTGTTGAAGGTGCTCCACTAGCGCTCCCTCGTCTTGAAATGTCGCGCCGCAATTCTCACACCTGAACGCTTGAGGAGGTGTAAGCGACGTCGGCTTTGGAGCGTCAACGATTGGCTCAAGGCTTGCGGAACCCTCTCCGGCACTGACTGAATCAGGTGGAGATTCCGGGTCAGTCGCTACAGCGAATCGCATACGAATTATGTCGGATAGATTGTGCAATAACCCGAAGTGGATCTCTTGGGTGCACATATCCTATCTCCCAATTTGATATGAGTTGAAGAAAGTAAAAGGATGGTAAGAAAAAGTGGAGGGGGTGTCAATTCTTCTAATGCTTACGTTTTGCTAGTATTACGACGAACCCGATCACTAACCCGAACAGTATCGATTCCGGTGGAAATCCTGGAATTGCAACTACCACTAGCCCGTCGCCTGTTCTACTTACCAAGAAAATGAGTAAGCCTACCACTACGAGGCTAACTAACGAGATTAGAGCTAATACCGCCAATAGCGGGGTACCGTCGCGTGCGACTACCACCAATTTGAAGCACTCACCCTGGCAGTGTGAACTGGCTGCATACGCACTCAGGAGTTGTGAGCCCACAAGACTCGCAGACAAGGCGCTCAGGAATCTCGCTGGCAGTCAGAACTCTGTGATGAGTTTCAGCAGTGTGTTTCAGAAGCTCTTGAACTGTGCCAAAGTTTGTCCCACAACACCTGAAACCCAATCAATCCGCCCTCGTTATTTTCGAATGTGCCCGAATAAATTAAGACTGTAGGAGAAAGTGGAATGCACCGCTGGCTTAAGGGCCCCAGATCATCAACCAATCGCTATTCAAGATAGGATCAAAGATGGTTGCGGAGATTCGCTGAAACTCTGGACTATTGCAACATCGAGTGCAACGACCGCAGAACTGGCAGTAGGACGTATGCTCCTCCTTACATGTTGGACACTGAAACATGTCACCTGTCAAACATAACACCAACGCTTTCACACCAGTCATTTCTATAATTAACTGGAATGTCCACCCAATGTGTACAGGCTGGAGACACATGGGATTCTAGCGTGCCGCGACCATCTGGATTATCGCGACCACAAGGAATGCGGCGCCGGCGTAAATCAAACTGCCCGTGACGAACCAGACAATTACGGCCGCTATAATTGGAAGTATGAAGTGGATTAGCGTCGCCAGAACCATGATTATGATCACCCCTATGATCAACAACACCAAGAAGATTACTAGCTCTCCTGACCCTATAGAGGGAATGGCGGGAATTTGAAGAGCTATAGAGGGAAGTAACATAGCGTTCGTTAATCGTGACCGCTCGGATGTCTTAAGCGCTTGGTGGACTTCTCCACCTAACTACATATTCTTCTCTGCACACTTACGGGTGCGATTCGTTAGTATTTGTTCGCTAAAGTGCGGATTTGTCAATTCCACTTTTACCACGTAACATTATGCCAAGCTGTTGAACCGCGTGCATCGTAGTGTGTGCCTATGGCATCCAAATTAGTTTACTCGGTAATGGTCCTCACCATTTCATGCTTGATCGTTGCACAACTTACAACGATGAGTTTGTTGTATGCAAGCCCCACCGCGAATATCCCTCTCGCGTCGAATTCGACCATCTCCAGTACGGGGAACAGTACTAGTAGTAGTAATAGCACTACGAGTGCTAGTGAGGCGAATAATACTAGTTCCAATGGCAATGGGACGAAGAGTCAACCTAAAACAGCAGCAACTAGCGGCAACAATACGGCGACAGTAAACAGCCCTGTTCCTGTGGGTTCGTCGCATCTCAACGTAACAGCCCAGGTAGCCAGTCTTGCGCAAGCACAGACTAGTATAAATCAAGAAATAAGTGCCGAGATGAGCGCCCAAAGCTCACAAAACACCTCTTTCAGTCAGACAGCAAGCCAAGCACAATGGCTCTCTGCCTTCAGCATAGCCATAGCAATAATGGGAATCATCGGCGCCGTAGCAGTCGCGCGTCGTAACGATTCACAAATCAGTGGAATAGCTGACCGACCCCGACTAACTTCACCTACCTCTCCGTCTTCAACCCAACGACCCACTCCGCCTCCGGCACCGCCGTCCACCGCAACCAGTCATGCCCAGCCTGCAATCCGTCGCTCTAGTCAAACAGCAACCACAACGCCGAGTGAAACGCCACCACCGACCACGAGTCCCAAACCGACTCAACCTCAACAACCAAAGGTCACTCCGTCGCAGTCAACTCAAACTGTGTCACAACCGCAAACTAAGCCAATTCCATCTCCAACTCAAGGGCGCAAACCCCCTCCTACTATTTCCCAACCAGTGGCTCCCTCGCCAACGAAAACTCCAGTCCCATCAAACGAGAAAGGGCAGAGCCCGAGTATCGACTCGACGGAGGCTCAATCACCGAAAACTCCAACGCCACAAGCAGCCCAAATGCAGGCAGCTCGGACTGAGACATCACAACAATCAGCCAAACCCCAACCCGCTTCAAGTCAAGTAGAACGCAAAGCAGCAACTCAGCCGACTTCCGCGCAAGACAAACCTAGCACACAACCCAAATCGACACCCGAGCAGTCAGCTCCTCCAACACAAACTCCACAAACGACACCGACAACCCCCAATGTAACTCCCACTGCAACTGCCGCTAAGAAAGTCGAATCAAAGGAAGCTACAACTCAACCGAATGAAGCCATCAAATCTCAAGCCAAAACTGCAACGGCGAGCGGACATACATCCGCTGCCACTGTAACCGAACAATCAAAGCAGCCCTCAGGTTCTATGCAACAATCACAGAAACCCGCAGCATCAATACCAGGCGGATCCAAAGAAAATGTGAGTCCTGAAAAAAGCGACCCTACCCGGACCCAATCGAACCCAACACAGCCAACCTCCCAAATAAAACCACAAACACCTCAATCGTCATCCCAAGAAACTGCACAAACCACGCAAAAGCAACCCACGCAACCATCCTTGTCGCAGCCACCACAGAAGGCTCCGCCTCAATCAGCTAAGCCTCAAACGTCACCCGCACAACCACCGCAAAAGGCACAGACAACTGCACAACAAGCAAAAACCGAAAACACTCAAAAATCCACAGCCCAAGGCAATATGGGAAGCGACGAAGCAACAAAAAAGCAGGCACCGCCCTCGAGGGAGAACGACTTGTTCTACCTCAAATTGCAATGGACGGCCGCCAAAGATGAAGCTGAAAGAAACAGATTAGGCTTTAAGATTCAAGAATTGCTCAAGAAAAACCGGGCCCCCAGCCCTACTGCAACCCCACGTGCTCCCACCGCCGAACAACTCAAACCAAAAGAGACGACTCCCAAAGGACCAGCTGAAAAAAGCCAACCGGCGGCAGCACCAAAACAATCACCCAACCAATCGAAAGAGAAACCTGCCTCGCCGACGAATGCTAAAATCGAAACGAATCAATCCAAGGCACTCACGGAACTTTCATCGCAGAAACCTGAAAATGAACCACCTAGTACGACGCCTTCCCCTGCCAGCCCAACCACAGCTAAGCCTGCGAACCCGCAGAAGCAGCCACCCAAGACTTTACCGGCTGCTCTCGAGAAACTATCGAACGACGAACTCGAAACATTGGCCCAAGAGATTTTGACCGTCGCACACTCACGGAAGGAGAACCAGAAAAGTGAGTAAGCTACTGAAGTCCAACTACTAGGGAAGCCGGAACTGTTGCAGGCGCAAATAAACGGGTTACAGGTATGGTTTGACGAACTAGGCAACCCAGGCGCGTTGCCAGTCGTTCTTATCCATGGATTTCCATTCAGCCATGAAATGTGGCGCCCACAAATTCCGGTGCTGAGCGAGAAGTTTTGGGTAATCCAATACGATCTTCGGGGCCACGGTCAAACAGACGTTGGTGACGGACAGTATGCACTAGAATTTTTTGTGGACGACCTAATTGCTCTTCTCGATTACCTGAAAATCAAAAAGGCGGTGCTTTGCGGCCTATCAATGGGGGGCTACATTGCGCTTAGGGCCGTTGAGAGAAACCCTGAGAGAGTTTTCGGATTAATTCTTGCTGACACTCAGGCCAAAGCAGATTCCAATGAAGCAAAGCTGAAACGAGCAGCGTCGATAAAAGCAGTCAAGTCTAACGGAATCAAACCTTTCGCAGATAACTTCCTGAACTCCGCATTCACTCCGCAAAGCCTCACTTCTAAATCGGAAGGTGTGATCGCGATTCAGAAAATAATTGATTCTAATTCGCAAATGGGTATTTGTGGAGCCCTGCTGGCGCTCGCAAGTAGAACGGATACTACAGTTTCACTATTGGCCGTTCAAGTTCCTACTCTAATTCTTGTAGGAGACCGGGATGTTTTGACGCCCGTATCCCTGTCGCAAGAGTTGCACGATAGAATTCGTGACTCGGAGATGCACGTTATCAAGAACGCCGCTCACTTGAGCAACCTAGAAAATGCAGAAGAATTCAACAAGTACGTAGTAGATTTCTTGAACAGACTAAAGTGGCAATAGAACGTCCATCAAAAAACGGAAAAGGGAAATTTAGAGTTTAGTGGTCGTTACGGGCCTCTACGAGTAGTTCGTGCTACCAGTAGTACCCGTAATACCCATAATACCCGTACCATGGCGAAGCATAGTAACCCCATGCAGGGTAGCCGTACCATGGGTAGGCTGGATAGCCGTAGACTGGGTATTTCATTTGGTAACACTCACCTCTCACCAATGCCTATCCATGGTGTGCAGATAGAAGTGTCTCTAAGTTTTCCACTTATTCTACGTGAGTAGAAATCGTGTAAAAGAAGAACGGAAAATTAGGGCGCTGAATTTTTTCGGTCATTCTTTGGGATGCACCCAGATGAACCGCTGGCAAATGTCACAGTACCACCTTAAGTCCACCGGCCTCATTGGATTACCGCAGACTGGGCACGGCATCGGCACAACAGCCGGGGGCTGAGGTACAGGCACTATTGGCGTTACTGGAGGTGGCGGTGCTGCGACCGCTACTGCTGCAGGGATCACTGCCGGGGCAAGTACAGGCCGCGGTCTGAGGAGGAGGAAGAGGAATGGGATGAGAATCAGTAACCCAATCACTCCGAGCAGGATTAGAGTCCAAAGCCAGGAGAAGCCTTCTTCTGAAGTGCAAGCGGATACTGTAATGTTGACGTTGGCTTGTTTCGTCATTCCACGCCCAGTTCCTTGAATAACTATTACGTACGATCCAGCTGCCACACTGCACGGTGTTGTGAACGTTAACAGTGTTCCAACTTGGCCGTTCTGCGGAGGAGTAATTGTCGACTGGACGAAGAATGCGTTCATTCCGCTAGGAACACCAGATACGCTGAGGCTTACAGGGCTGTTGAACCCGTTAAACGATTGAATTGTTACGGTAGTTGTGTTTGTTTGCCCCTGTTGTGTGTTGGTCTGCTGTGGAACATAGAGCGAGGTTGGGTTTGCTGAGAGTGTAAAGTATGGGTTGCTAACCACAAGGGTTACTGTTGTGCTATGGGAGACGTTCGCACTGTTTCCTACGATGGTGATCGTGTAGGTTCCTGTTGGGGTTGTGGAAGAGGTTTGGACTTGAAGTGTGGAAGTGAACGGCGTGTTTCCTGAGGAAGGATTCAATGTCCACGTGACTCCCGGTGGAGGCGAGGAAGGTATGCTTAGGCTGACTGATACTCCGCCACCGCACGCTAGGGGTACTTGTCCAATCGCCACATTATAGCTCGTGGATGCTCCAGGCGCAACCGTTTGCGACGCCGGCGTCGCACTTACTGAGAATTCTGAGTTTGGTAGTAATGGTTGACTAACGGTAGCTACGTTTCCCGCGCTGTCGTATGCAGTGACTGAGACACAGAAATTGCCCTGACTTGTATACTGATGATCTTCGATATCGCTAACTTGGCTCTGGCTTGAAAAGGGTACGTCACGTGTGGCTCCGTCTCCGAAGTCCCAGTGCAGACTCGTTATCCAAAGGCCTGATGCTGTTTTGGCGGCTACGTTGAACTCGTATGCGGGGGGATATGCGAGGGTGAGTTGAAATGCGCCGTTGAACCAGACCGTTAACGGATTGCCGTTCGCCGATGGCTGACTAGCATGGACTACAGGGGATACGGATCCAATCGCTGCAGGAACAAAGATTGCAGTGATAAGAAACAGCAGCGTAACCGATAGAACTGGTTTCAACATGGGGACTAAAGCACACTCGTTACTAGCAGAATTCACCCCCCGGTGTTCAGTTAAGCCGTATTTACGCAAGGAAGTTCAAAACGGGAGCATAAATAGCCCTTTTTTGATTCCGGCGTGAATCAGGATGCGAAATCCCGATTTTTACCCTTTTCCAGTACCATCCGGTTAGACGGCCAAATTTTGACGAGTTCTGGGTTCGTTGACTCAGGCTGAAATAGTGACGGACTCTTGCATGTAGTGCTGATCTGGGCAAGGAGCCTACGCTCCCAGAGCCTCATCCTCTGAGACTGGACCCTTCTTTCTTGGAACGCGTATCCGCTTCGTATGAGAATAACCCCCGGTTTTTGCCTTGCGGTTCCGATTCCCGCAGTCGGCCAAATCTTTCGGTTCCACGCATCCGTCCCCTCCTGCTAACCCGCATAATTCTTCTCGTCGTCACTTTGGAAAATGTCTAGAAACCAGTTCGAGTGAGTGAAAGCTGCCGATGTTCGTTTGGAGGTCAGGTAGCCATTGTGCTACGCGCACGACTCGGTTGTTCTTGTGTACAGGAGTGATAAATACTGTAGATGTCCGTATGTTCGGAAGCGGAGGATTCTCGGGTGGCACCCACAAAGAAAACAGTGTTCGCGAGACCTGCTACGGGGCTGGTGAGAAAATACTCCACCCTGGACACCTTCTTCATTGGAATCTCAACTCTCGGCATCGGAACGTCGCTGATCCAAATTGGCACTTGGGTACCCTACGCCTACCCAGGCGCTGATATCCCACTTCTCATGTTCCTTGGTTTACTCCTCAGCATGTTCATAGGCCTCAATTGGGTGGTCCTCTCCGTTGCAATGCCGCGGTCGGGCGGCGATTATATTTTTGTCAGCCGCGTCCTAGGGCCCCGCCTCGGTTTTCTAAGCAGCTGGGCAGTTGTTACCCAGCAATTTGTCTTCGCTGCAGCGGATGCGAGTTTTTTCGTAACGACAATGCTGGCATCGACGTTTTTCGCGCTAGGCCTATCCGGCGTCTCAGGAATGATAAGAGTCGCCAACTGGCTAGGAACACACGATGGTGCCTTTACGATCGGAGTCCTCTGCTTTGTAATCTACTTCTTGGTTACGTTCGTTGGTGGAAGAACATACAGACTTGTTACAGTTGTATTGATGACCGCCGCTTTTTTGAGCCTGTTTCTCTTGGTCGGAATCTACCTGGGCGCTTCCCCTTCCGGATTTCAGAGCGCGTTTAGTTCAGCAGTGGCTTCGAACTCAACCAGTTATCAGGGAATAATCGATACCGCACAAAAAGGCGGTTTCGCGCTGCCTCCCTTCAGTTTGGTTGCAACTCTTAGCGCGCTTCCCTACGCGACCCTTGCCTATGCAGGGTTCGAGCGTGGGTCCTACATCGCCGGGGAAGTGAAGAGTGTGGATAGGGCGATGCCCATTGGGATAATGTTAACTCTTCTCGTGGGAGGCCTATTCTTAATTGTTGTTCCGTACATTACCTTTGGCGTAATGGGGAGTAATTTCTATCAATCGTTGAACTGGCTTTACTACAATAACCGAGCTGCATATCCCCTACCGGTAAGGCCTAGTTTCGACGGCTTGGCATTGTTACTCGTCAAGAATCCTTACTTAGTGGCCTTGTTTGGTTTTTCATTTGCGACTTGGGGTATCATTAACAATATTGCGCGTTTTCAGATCGTCTCTCGATCTGTGATGAGTTGGGGCTTCGACCGTGTGGCTCCCACTTTTTTCGCTGATGTGAATGATAGATTTCACACACCTATTACAGGCCTATGGCTTTACCTAATCGGTGGTTTCCTTGCGCTTGGTTTGTGGAATTACACTCCATACCTTTCCTTGTTCTTGTCATTCCTAGGAATCACCTACATTCTCCGAGCCTTGCCAATGATCTCAGCAATGCTCCTTCCATACAAACGACGTGAACTGTGGCAGAATTTACCAATCAAGAAGATGTTTGGGGCAGTGCCACTCATCGTGATTTCAGGAGCAATAGGCGCCCTAATCTTCCTTTACGAGAGTTTCCAAGTCTACGCCGAACTCGTAACAGGGCCCTTTAGTTACCTCATTGAAGCCGCAGTTGTGGTGCTAATATTTTTTGTGATAGTCGGTATAGGCATATACGAAGTTTCGAGAATTTTGAGGAAAAGAGAAGGCATCGACTTGAGCTTGGCATTCAAAGAGCTCCCTCCCGAGTAAGCCAACATAGGTGGAACTGCAGTAAAGCTGGTTGAAGCGCACCAATGCAGACGGAAGCTCCAGGCATAAGTCGACACGCGTCCGGATTGAAATTACTCGACCAGATCCTGCAAGGTGGCGTTCCGCAAGGCTCAATGGTCTTGGTCATTGGTCTACCTGGCACCGGAAAAAGTACGCTTGGCAAACAGTTCCTACTAACTGCAGTGAGCAAACGAGAACCAGCAATTTTGCTGAGCACCGCAGAACCAGATCAGATCATTCTTGAATCAACGAAACAGCTAGGATTGGACTTCCGTGCAGTCGAAAAAATTCGTCTAATCGACTGCTATTCATGGCGAGCAGGATTTAAGAATGTCCCGGACATCAGAAACCTTACAGAAGTAAACTCTGCGATTGATGGTCTCCTCTCCATTCTTCATAATGCTGCCGGATCGATCTTGGTCATAGATTCGTTCACTGACTTTCTGCTCAACAATTCGGCTGATACTGTTGTAAGTTTCATAAGCCAGTTGAAGATGAGTTTGCAAATGAGAGGAGTTACGACGCTTCTTCTCTTGGAGTCAGGTCCTCATGACTCCAGGTTAGAGTCCACGATCGAGTTTATCGCTGATGGAACAATTCAGACCAAGCTTGACGAATCTGGCAGGTTCCTGATGGTTCGAAGGATGCTTGCAACGCCAGTTCAACCACGTTGGATACCATTCACTCTAACCAAGACAGTCGATGCAGTGCTGAAGGACTTCTTTGGGAGCAAAGAATAATGACCGCTCCATACTGGTCTCTGCCCTACCTCGTGTCCTCCGTTCCCATCCTCATGATTCTCACAAGAACTGTGCAGCCTACGACTGGTGCAGCAGGAAGGGGCAGAGCATTCTACAGGACTAGTTTATTTTTCATCTTGGTTTGGGAGGCTCTAGATCTTGTGAATCTTTTCATACCACTTGGGGAAAACTTGACTTCGAACTTGATCAACCGACTTCTGTTCGTCAGTGTTTCACTTGTAGTTTGTTTCTTCGTTTTGAGTTCAATCTATCTTCAGGGCACTCCGAGATTGTTCCAAAAGTTGATCGCTGTCAGCCCTCCCATACTTACGGGAATCCTGAATCTTCTGGACCCATTTACAACGTTCTTCGGTTCGTTCGGTTGGCGTGGGGATTTTGCTAACTCTATGTTGCGGGATATCTGGCTTACAGTTACGCTCGGAGTGCTTGTCTGGTCTCTCGTGAACCTATATCTGTTGAGAGGTAAGACGGTGGACCCTCGCATCAGGCGACGCATGACTTATTTCGTTGCCGGATATCTGGTTGCCTTCGTGTCTGGGTTCTTTGTTTATCTTTTTGTAAACTCAGGACTTGAATTGAGCGTCGTCGCTGTGGGCGTCTCCCTCATCATTTCTGCCCCAGCATTCGGATAGGTTGGGAGGTGTTGTAATTTTGAGCACTAAGGAAGATGAGCTTCGAGCCTCCTTGATCGAATCAGTGCGCGAAGGTCTGGAGATTGTTGATGGCGCATTAATCGATACATTTCACCAGAACCTCCATGCCAGCGGATTGGCTGAGGAAGATATACCGGATGAGCTTGACTTGCTGTGTTCAATTCTTGACAAAACGTTTGGCACAGGATCATTTACGGTAAGACGGGCTATCGCCAGACAATTGTACTCGAAAATGGGCCTGCCATTTCAGGCATATGTAGGTAAGAGGCTGAGCGCCTACGTTGCTGAGGTAAGAGAACAATGGAAAATTTAGTGAGGTTGTGCTTGAGGTTGCAAGACCCGAGGTTAGGCGGGGGCAGTTCTGAGGGCGTGATGTGTTATTGAGTGAGTTGCTGGATTCGAGAAAATGTCAGTAAGTGTTCGATATGGAAGGTATATATTATGACGTAAGTAATACTCGGGGTGTGCCCATACTTCACGAAATGAGTCTAACGTACGGTCGAGTTGGTCTTTGAAGAAGCGAATTGGCGTCGTAATCTACCAGACTAGTACGACAAAAGGGCAAGAGCTTGTCGCGGAGAGGATGGTGTGGTATTTCAGAAAACTGGGGCACGAAGCATACTTGATCACAAGCGTCTACCACGATGGGCAGGAAACTCTCAGTGAAAGTTCGCTTGGCGAAGATGGCTACTTGCTCGTGGAGGACGCTGAGCTTCACATACCCATCATTCGGGTTGCTAGCACCACATCAAAATGGCCGCACCGACGAGTCCTCTTCAAAGACTCAATCTACACCTTAGAGAAGATCGTTAACGAATTCAAACTAAACGTTCTGATCACACACAGCACGTTATGGAACGGCCCGGAGGACGTCGCGAAATTCGTTGAGTGGAGACGAAATGTGAAAGCACTCGGAGGAGTACAAGACCCCATAGTCTTCTGCCACATGTCGCACTTCCAAGAACCGTCTCCACGACGATATTCACTCGTCGAGCGCTCCTTCAGGACAGCTTGGAACCGATTGGCTCTTAGGACGATTCTACGTGTGGCCAACTTGGTACTGGTGGTAACACCGTTTGAAAAAGAAGCGAAAGTAAAGCTCGGAGCGTCGCCGGAGCGATGCATACTCTTCCCTGGTGGCATTGACGATCAATCCTTCATGAAGTATGAAATCTCCGCTCGTAGTGACGTATACCGAACCTTAGGACTCGATCAGGATCTGAAAATAGTCGCATACTTGGGAACGATTGAGGAGCGGAAGAACCCGAAAGCAATACTCGAAGTCGCTGAGAAGTTGAAAGAGCGATCTGATGTTCGATTCGTAATTGCGGGTAGGGGACAGTCAGAATATGCTACATCCGTGAGGGAGTGGGCTTCTAGGCTTCCGAACGTGACCTACCTTGGTGACATGGGTGAGAAACACAAAGTCCAGTTGATTGAGATATCCTACCTAAACATACTCATGAGCAGAATGGAAGCTCTCGGCCTCACCCAACTTGAATTCATGTTCCGAGGCGTTCCAGTTATCACGTCTGCGGTTGGAGGACAAAAGTGGGTTGTGAGAGATGATAAGGATGGTATACACCTCAAGGGGCCAGACGATATTGAAGGCGCAGCGCAAGCGATCGAACTGCTCGTTGATAATGCAGCCAAATGGCAAAAACTATCGCAAAGCGCCCGGGAAAGAGCAACCAGCTTCACTCTGACGAAGCTTATTCAGGAGTTGGATGTTGCATTAACATACGAGCTGGAGAAAGAAAGTGGCCTTTCGCAGCTTCCTACGGAAGTTAAATCAACCTTAGTCGAACCCGAGCTAGTTACCGCGACCTGGTCTCACCAAGCGTATAGGGTTGTCGCAACCAACCACCGTATATTCATTCAAAAAGGACGGTTCTCCAGGTCAACCTTGGAGGTTCCGTACTCAAGCATAGCCTCAATTGAGTACGCCAAGCGTTACAGTTGGAGCGCGCTTGTGCTAGGTATCCTCCTCTCAGTAATCGTCTTCACAACCCCATTCTCCGTGCCCATAGTGACTCATGAACTGGGATTGATACTACTTTGGGCCACGTCGAACCTCAGGTTATTCATCGTTGCAAGTTTGATTCCAGCGCTTATCGGCATCGTGATTTTCGCAAGCACTCTGAAGAGTGGGTACGCACTTCAAGGAGCGAAGACTACTGCAATCTTTCTGCCCCCGCGATTCAAAGAGGCAATTCAATATATCCGAGAAATGCACGACTCCCCTGCCTTAAGTCGGCTGAAATTGGAGCTTAGAAAGGCTAGAGACCGCATCGAGGTCGAGAGCTAAAATTAAGTTAGGGACGATCATTTGGCTCGGGAAACCTTTCAAACTCCAAGTAAACTAGATGGACTGATAGAGAAACACATCGTAGAATCAGTTGACGAAGCGCTAGAGGATTTGCTCGGCACCCCAGTCGTAGAAGCGTTTTACGCTTACCTACTTGAAATTGGACTTTCACGGAACAACTTGGCTGAAAAGATCAAAGTTCTCTGTTCAGCACTTGATACTACTTTTGAGGAGAGTAGTTTAACCATTCAACGGGGAATCGCGCGCCGACTCTTTTCAAAGTTAGAGTTACCGTTCGTACCCGTTGAATCGGCAGGGTTGCTTGATTACATCAACGAAGCTAAGAAAAGACGTAGGGTCTGACAGCACGGAATCGCTAGTTAGCCGACTCAAGGTGTTACAGGACTAATTTGACCTTCCAAGTTGACAACGCGAGCAATACTGACTTCGACTGTGGTTCCAACTCCACGTTCACTATTCACGTGCAATTTCCCACCCGTACTTTCTATGAATTTCTTGCTAATCGCAAACCCTATTCCCATCCCTCTAGCTTTGGTGGTGAAGAAGAGTGTTCCAAGCTTTCCCAGAACATCATCGGGCATACCGACTCCCGTGTCTGCAATTCTGATTAGAATTTGATCGTTCGTGGCGCTTGTACTGACCGACAACTTTCCGCCGTTTGGCATACTTTCAAGGGCGTTGATGCAGAGGTTAGTCAAAGCTCGGCTCAATAGGTTCGGATCGTTCGCAGTTTGAAGTTCTTTTTCGCCGTTGATTTCGAGTGTGACATTCGCAGGGACTGCAATTTTGGCAAGGACGTCTTTGAGAAAAAGGTCAAGCCTTAGGTTCTCGATGCGCGGTTTGACGATCGACGAGATTGCAAGCAGATTCATAACGATGCTATCTGCGGCGGATATGTTTCGATCTATGAGTTTCAACATCCTTCTGCCCCCTTCGGACATTTGAATTTCGGACCCTAGTACGTAGGATGCAGAAGCAATTGCTGTCAAGGGGTTGCGAAGATCGTGTGCAAGGCTTCGAGCAACCATGCTGATTGCTTCTAGCCTTTCAGTTTCCGAACGCAATCTCACGGTTACATCTCGAACGATCGCGATTACAGTAGGATTTCGTCCTCCCTGAATCGGGCTTAGCATGATATCGACTGGGAACTCGGAGGCATCCTTTCGTCTACCATACAATACTAATCCAGAGCCCATGGGGCGGACTCGAGGGCTCGAAATGTATCCGGCGCGGAAACTCTCATGCTTACGACGCAATTGCTCAGGTATGAGTATCTCTATCGACTTGCCGACGAGCTCGCCTGGACCGTAATCAAACATCGCTTCAGTTCGCTTATTCGCTAGCAAAATCTTGCCATCAGAGGCAACAAGTAAAATCGCGTCCGGGGCAAACTCAAACACCGAGCCCAAGTAAATTCTGGCGTTGTCGGGTCCACGTTTGCGATCATAAAGAATCCAGAGAAGTGTTGTGGCACTGATGATTGCGGTGAATCCTACCGCGATCAGAATTTCAATTGACAACACTTTTGATCACGGGGTTGGGCAAGAATCCTCTACCAAATGCAACGATCGCAAAAGTATGCGCCGCGGCGATCAGTACTGGTGGAAACTGGTCTGCCAGTATGAACATGGCAGAACGTGGTACTCCATCGGCGTAGTGTCCATTTATTGCCGCCAAGACTCCTCCAATCGCGGTTAGCACTAGGAGACCCTGTTGTGGCATCATCAGAAGAATGGATGACGGCAGGCTCCTCTTCGAACTAAGTCCGAGATATGATAATCCTGCCGCTATTAGGAAGACGGCGCCAACTGCAAATCTGTTAGGGCCACTAAATGCTTGGACAACTTCAGCGACGGTGTGAATGGGTGTTGTTTGTAGGGGTGCAGCAGAGATAAGGATGAATGCTCCCCAAAACAAGTGCAGGGCGATAGCGTATGCTATGATCCAGTTTCCCCCGTCTCGAATCCATCCTAGTCTATTAACCGAGTCCATCGGTTACATCTGAAACTCGAAAAATTCAGGCTAACTCGTAACCGCGCTCTAGGGCCCTTGAGGTTACAAACTCAGCAATTTTCTTACTCGTCATCTCTTCAGTTTTCAGATTGTCGTCAACTTTTTCCTTTACTGTAAGTACGAGTCCTCTTGGGTCGAAGGGTTTCATGATATAGGCGTCTGCTCCCAAGTTCAGGGCCTGAATTGCATTGTCAAGTGTCGGGTACCCCGTAACTATGATGACAATCATTCGTGGATTAACCGTACGAAGTTTGTCAAGAAGTTCGATACCCATCATGTCGGGCAGTTTAATGTCAACCAGTGCTACGTGATAGAATCCTTTGCTAGTTTCCTCGATCGCTGCATTCCCCGAATGCACGGCATAGACCGCATACCCTTCCTTTTCGAACATTGCTGTTACCGCTTCGGTTATGGAAGGGTCGTCATCAACCAAGAGCAGTTTTGGCTGAACTAAGTGTGAACTCTTTTGCATATTAGTAGGCATCATAGTGGGCCTCTCAAAACCTCGCTTTTCCGCCGCAAAGCCCTGAAAAACGGCGCTACATGGGTCGCTGCGATTACCCGTCGTACGATAGCCATTGTGCGTCGCCGCCAATGGCCTTATATGCCCAATAAGGCTTGGTGGAAAAAGTCGGACAATTCCAATAAAAGAAAAAGTGTTTTCTCTGCTCAGAGCAATAAGTAGGTCCGAGTCAAGTAAACGAACATAATTTATGTCCATTTAACAAGATCACCGCTGGATAATGCACTTGACTCGTCGTGAGCTCGCAGCTATTCGCAATGGCAAGTCAATTGAAGAATACATCACCAGCTCTATCGACGAGACTATTGGTGAAATGTTAGGCCAGTCTGTCATCGACTCCCTTCATGTGCACCTGGCTGAGTTGGGAATACCCTGGAAAAAGCCGCAGGTTAAAGTGAGATTATTTTCTTCCTTGCTTGATTCAACATTTGGTATTCAGAGTACAGTGATTCAACGTGATATTGCAAGGAAACTTTATGCAAAATTGGGTTTGTTCTTCACGGTCGACGAGGGCAAGGGGTTAGCTGATTACGTTGCAGAAGCCAAGGAGGCGATGCTGAACGGGAAAGCATGATCGGTCTCGCAATGGTTTGTCGGGCACGGACAGTTTGCTAGGCGAAAAGCTCGCTAAGGGAAGCGCCGTAGTTGTGGAAGGAAACCCTGGAACAGGGAAGACGATGTTTTCAGCCCAGTACCTTTATGACAGTGCAGTGAACCATCATGAGAAAGGAGTCTACGTATCTCTTTTCGAAGACACGAGAGACATCAAACGAAACGCCAAGTCACTTGGAATGAACTTCGAACCACTTGAACGTGCAGGACTAATTCGATTCACCAACGTCATTTCGATGACCAGAAAGGGAATGTCCGAAACAATAGGTGCGCTCATCAGTTCAGTTCTTGCCTTCAAAGCACAACGTGTTGTATTTGACTCAATAAGCTCAGTGCTTCAATCGGTCGGACGCGACGAGACGCGAGGTTTTCTGCAAACAATTTTCGGTAAGATCGTCAGACAAAGACGAATCACTACTCTGCTAATTGGCGAGATTCCGTTTGGAGATGGTCACGCCGATGGCGTTGCGGAGTTTTTCGCTGACGGGATAGTTAGACTGGGACGTTCAGAAGACAACTTCAGGCTCGCGTCGATACTCAAGATGCGCGGCATGAAGCTGAGCGAAACGAACAGATTCTTCACGTTAGAGAATGGATTCCACCTCATCGAACGACCTCTGCCAATTCCCACATCTAAGTCAGAGCAGTGGACTCCGATAAGGGATGGCGACGCGCAATTCTCTAGCGGAAATGAAGATTTGGACGCAGTGTTGGGGGGAGGATATCCAAAGGGGCAATATGCCATTTTGGAAACCGATCCCAATGTGCCGATTGAAGTGATTCGCCTGTTCCAGTTTCCGCTAGCATGGAATTTCCTTTCTCAAGATCGTAGCGTACTCATGCTGCCGACCCTAGGCGCTGAGAGTAGTGAGATTATGCGATTAATGACCGAGCATATCCCTGTCGCGTCATTCGAAGGACGAGTGAAAATCTTCGAAAGGGCTAGGAGGATACCATGGGTAGAGATGGGCCCCCGACCACCATACGTAATCTCAACTGAGCCCGATGACCCCATCGAGAAAACAGAAGAAACCTTGAATCAAGGTTGCCTCGGGTTGATGCAGGAGACAGGAAAGCCTGTGGTCAGGTTGATCGGTTTTCCAACTCTCCAAAACCTTTACGCGGGGAGAAATGATCTCCTGTTTAGAGCGATAGGCGATGCTGCAGCCCAAAACAAGTTGTTGGGCAATTTCACTCTCGCCGTCACTAGGTCTGATTTAGAAATAACCCCACGCGTCTTAGATATAGTGGATTGGCATCTTAGATTGGTTGAGAGGAATGGGCATGCGTTTGTTCGAATCGTCAAACCCTTGTCCACTCAGTATTTTGCGGTAAACGCGAAGATTAGTAGAGGATGCCCAGTTTTGAAGTTGACTCCCATGGTATAACCTGGTCCGAAGCTGAAAATATGTTTGGTGTTTTCTCAAACTCATCATTGAGTTCTTGATGATTAAGGGTACGCTTGATACCGGAGTTGTTTGCGTTTCTACTGATGTGGCCGCTACAATGATGTATACCTTCGCTGCGAGAATAGTTGCGGAAGAGGAAGCGTTAGGAGCCTTTGGGGATTTTGCGAGGAAACTCGGAACAACCGTATGTGCACTAAGAGACGATCAAGAGATTCTGGACGGCTACTTCGACTTTGACCCTGACGTTTTGGTTTTGAGCGTGAGAAGTAGAGTCAATGATCTCGAGGGCCAGAATGAAAGCCTCAGACAAAACGACTTATGGTATTACTCTACGAACAAGATGCACCTACAGCAAGTCAAAAAGCGTATTTCCGAACGTTTACGAAAAATGAAAGGCGAACTGAAACAAGGCCCAATCGTGTCGGATGTATATGAACTTGCCAGTGTTGTATCGGCTTGACAACATATTCCACATGTCAGGGAAACAATCGGCCTGGTACGCCACTTCTAGTCTATCCTAATTTGCTCAGGTGCGCTGCCACCTTGCCACTTTTTCTACTTCCCAATAAAACTCTGCCATCCCTACTCCGTAATGACCGGATTGAGACGATGTGAGGGTGTTGCATCTTCTGGCATGCGATATTGGAGGAACTAAGACGGCCGTAGCCATCTATCCGAACCAAGAGGACTTGGCTTCAACAACACCAATAGCGGAGAACACATTTCAAAGTAAGAGTTATCCAGACCTTGAATCTATCCTTCATGAATTCTTGACAAAAGAGAAATCCATTGAAGTCGAAGCGGCTAGTATCGGAGTGGCTGGACCGGTCGTTAACGGTCGAGCGTCCACAACCAACCTTCCTTGGGTTGTGGACGGGGAAGCTCTCGCTAAGACACTCGGGCTAAGTTCTGTTCTTGTGCTAAACGACTTAGTCGCAACGGCCTACTTTATTCCTCATCTACCATCGAAGGATCTCTACTCGCTAAACGAGGTTGATCCGGAAGACCACGGAACTATTGGGGTGATCGCCCCAGGAACAGGTTTGGGGGAGGCGTTCGCGGTTTGGGACGGCAAAACTTACCGCCCATATAGTTCAGAGGGCGGGCACAGTGACTTTGCGCCAAACTCGGAAGTTCAGATTAATCTGCTCGAGAACCTGCGCGGCAACTGGGAGCATGTTAGTTGGGAAAGAGTATGCTCTGGTCCAGGGATTCGAAACATCTTCAACTATTACCATACAGACCCGATCTTTGCTGACGAGAAGGCTGAGATGGAGAGGGAAACTGCAGGACTGGATGACCCGACCCCCTATGTAGTGAGCCGTGCACTTGAGAGAAAGGCATCATGCTCCACATGTCTCTCGACACTGAATACGTTCCTTGAGATACTCGGTGCCGAGGCTGGAAACCTCGCCTTGCAGGTGATGGCGAGTGGAGGGATCTACCTCGGAGGAGGAATTCCGCCACGCATTCTGACTGCACTAAAGAATGGGCCGTTCATTCAAGCATTCCAACGGAAGGGGCGACTCTCACCTCTGCTTTCTAGCGTGCCCCTGCGAGTGATTTTGAATCCAAAGTGTGCGTTGCTCGGCGCTGCCCAATACGGTTTCGATTCCCTGAAGGGTGCATCATCATGACACAGGAAATGCAACGCCCTACCCAATCAAAACCCATCGACCAGCTGAGCATCCACACCATACGTTTTCTTTCTTTAGACATGGTTGAAAAGGCACAATCAGGCCACCCAGGAACTCCGATGGGTGCGGCGGACATGGCGTACGTGCTTTGGAATAAATTTCTGAAACATAACCCAACGAATCCGAATTGGCCTAACAGGGATAGGTTTGTCCTCTCTCCAGGCCACGCATCCGCAATGCTCTACAGTCTCCTCTACTTGACAGGTTATGATCTTCCATTAGAGGAGTTGAAGAATTTTCGAGAGTGGGGAAGCAAAACTCCTGGACACCCTGAGTACGGCCGCACACCTGGGGTCGCAGCGACTACCGGGCCGCTGGGACAGGGATTCGCGAATGGAGTGGGGATGGCGATGGCGGAGAGATTTCTTGCAGATCACTTCAACCGTCCACATCACGAAATCATCAACCATTACACCTATGCAATCGCGTCAGACGGAGACATGCAGGAAGGAGTAACGAGTGAAGCCGCAAGCCTTGCAGGCACGCTACGGTTAGGGAAACTGATTTACCTATACGATTCCAACGAAGTACAGATTGAGGGACCAACCAAGCAGGCTTTCCGCGAAAACGTGGGAAGGCGCTTCGATGCTTACGGTTGGCAAGTCATCGGCCCAATCGACGGAACCGATCTCCCAGAGATCGAGAGAGCTATTCTGCGAGCGAAGGACGAAACCGAAAAACCATCACTAATCATCTGCAAGACAATAATCGGTCATTGTACTCCAGAGGAGGGCACTGCTAAAATTCACGGCGAACCCATACCCGAACTAGATGCTCGTCGAGCCAAGGAACTCTGTAAGTGGCCAACCGATAGAACCTTCTACGTTCCGGACGATGTGCTCGCCCATATGAGGGAGGCCGTGAAGCGGGGAGAATCTGCTGAACGAGAATGGCAACAAGGGTTCGAGGAATATGGAAAAGATTTTCCGGAGTTAGCGTCACGCTTCAAGGCTCAGATGGAAGGCAAGCTCCCCGCTGACTGGGACAGCGGCCTCCAATCGCTATTTCAAAATGAAACAAAGCCCATCGCAACAAGGTCAGCATCAGGAAAGGTTCTCAATATACTTGCTAAACACGTGCACGGCCTAACGGGTGGATCCGGGGACCTGAACCCTAGCACGAAGACGTTCCTAGTGGGCTACGGTAATTTTGGATGGCAAGAACACTACGGCCACAACATTCACTTCGGCGTTAGAGAACACGCTATGGGCGCGATCACCAACGGAATGGCGCTACATCACGGCGTCATACCATACGCAGCTACCTTTCTAATATTCTCAGACTACATGCGCCCCCCGATTCGACTGGCTGCGATGATGAAGATACGTGTCGTATACGTGTTCACGCATGACAGCATTGGTTTAGGGCAGGACGGACCGACGCATCAACCAATCGAACAGCTGATGGGGCTTCGTAGCATACCGAACATGACGGTCATCAGACCGTCGGACGCAACGGAAACGGTTGAAGCTTGGAGGGCTGCGCTTTTGAACACCCATGGGCCGACCGCCTTAATCCTGACTCGCCAGGACCTACCAATAATAGACCGATCAAAGTATGCTTCCGCTGCCAATCTGCATCGTGGTGCCTACGTTCTCTGGGAGACCGAGAAAAAATCCGCAGATATAATTTTGATTGGAACGGGTTCTGAGGTTCAAGTAGCGTTGGAGGCTGGCAAGAAGCTTGCCTCCGAAGGAACAAGCGTCAGAGTCGTCTCTATGCCCAGCTGGGAACTTTTCGATAGTCAACCAGCAGACTACAAGGAATCCATTCTCCCGCGAACCGCTCGCCTACGAGTATCCGTGGAGGCAGCCGCGAAAGTCGGATGGGAACATTACGTTGGATTAGATGGAAAAATAATCGGGTTAGACCATTTCGGCGCTAGCGCCCCAGGCGAGGTTCTATTCGAAAAATTCCACATAACGTCAGAACATGTCGTTACGGTTGCTAAAGAGTTGTTGAGAGAATTAAGAGAGCGTAATTGAATTGGCTAAAATTCGTGATTTCGTAGCCCTAGGTCAATCGATCTGGTTGGATAATCTCCGCAGAACCCTGATTACTTCAGGCGAGCTGCAAGAACTCATAGATCAGGGCCTCGGGGGCGTTACCTCAAACCCAACAATTTTTGAGAAGGCCATTGACGGCAGCAGCGATTACAATGAAGAGTTGAGGCGCTTAGTAAAAGAGGGCAAATCGCCTCAACAAATCCTGGAAGCTCTTATGATTGAGGATGTTGGGCGAGCCGCTGACCTATTCCGGCCGCTGTACAATTCCTCAAAAGGGAAGGACGGGTACGTTAGTATTGAAGTGAACCCAGAAATCTCAGACAACACGGAGGCCATGATTGCCGAGGCGCAAAGATTCCACTCGAAACTCAATCGACCCAACGTAATGATCAAAATTCCGGCAACCCAATCAGGTTTTCCCGCAATCGAGAGGTTGATCAGTCAAGGTATCAACGTTAACGTTACACTCATCTTTTCGTTGACGCAGTACAAGTCAGCTGCTGAAGCTTACCTCTCGGGACTTGAGAAATACGCTTCAAAGGATGGAAACCTCAGCCATGTTGCCTCAGTGGCCTCCTTTTTTGTGAGTCGAGTTGATACTGAAGTCGATAAATTGCTCAAGCAACAAGGAAACGTCACCCTTCAAGGTAAGATCGGCATCGCCAACGCGAAGATAGCCTATCAACAATTTGACGAGATTTTGAAGAGTTCGAGATGGAAGCAACTTGAGATGAAAGGTGCCAACATTCAGAAAGTTCTGTGGGGAAGTACAAGCGTGAAGGATCCAGCATACCCAGACACGTTATACTCCGACGCACTCATAGGACCAAACACGATCAACACTTTGCCGCCTGCGACGCTTCGAGCAGTTCAGGACCATGGAAAAGCTTCTAGGACTATAGATGCAGATGTGGAAACTGCCCGCAATCAACTGGAACAACTTTCCAAACTTGGGATCGATTTTGAACAGGTGACGGAGGAGTTGGAGAACGAGGGCGTTACAAAGTTCTCGAAATCATTTGACACAGTTATCTCAACAATCAAGAAGAAACAGGATCGCCTGATTGAGAAACAGCCTCACGAGTCAACAAAGCTTGGACCTTATGAGGCAATGGTTAACGCACGGTTGGCGAAGATGACGGAGGAGAAGATTATACCTAGAATCTGGGCTCATGATTACACCGTCTGGAAACCCGACTCTGAGGAGATCTCTAACAGGTTGGGCTGGCTAAATTCGGTCGAAATGATGCAGGAAGCTGTCCCACAATTAACAGAATTTGCAGACGAGTTAAGAAAAACGGGATACACAGATTCACTCTTGCTTGGTATGGGAGGATCAAGCCTCGCACCCCAAGTCTTCGCGAAAGTGTTCGATCATGAAAAGAGCTTCTTGAAGCTTACAGTTCTAGACACGGTAGACCCTGATACGATCGTATCCTGCTCGAAATCCCTTGACCCCAAGAAGACAATCTACGAAGTCGCGAGCAAATCTGGCTCCACAGTCGAAACCCTGTCCCTAATGAAATTCTTCTATAGTCAAGAAGTCTTCGAACTAGGAAATGACGAAGCGCACAAACACTTTGTCGCAATCACGGACCCTGGAAGTCCCATCGCGAAGACTGCAGATCAATTCCATTTTCGAACGAAATTTCTAAGCGACCCAAACATTGGAGGTCGATACTCAGCTCTCTCGTACTACGGGTTAGTTCCAGCGGCTCTGTTAGGCGTTGATCTCGGTCGTTTGCTAGACGAGGCCATGAGCGCCGTGGTTGCCTGTGAGTCAACTGTAAGCTCCAAGGAAAACCCTGGTGCGTGGTTAGGCGCCGTCTTGGGCGAGCTGGCTAAAGCTGGAAGGGACAAAGTTACTTTGATTGCTTCACCGAAACTCATAGTTTTCTGTGACTGGGTCGAGCAACTAATCGCCGAGAGCACGGGCAAAGAGGGCAAAGGACTAGTTCCAATTGTAAGGGAACCCGTCGGCGCTCCGGAAACATACGGAAATGACAGGCTCTTCGTATACTTCCGAATGGGCGACGATTCCGAACAAGATGACGCGGTCTCAAGACTCGAGGCTGCTGGCCAACCGGTTGTGCGAATCATGGTGCACGATGCCTACGAGCTAGGTAGACAATTCTTCATTTGGGAGATGGCGGTCGCTGTTACAGGACATATTCTCGGCATAAACCCATTCAACCAGCCCAACGTTGAATCAGCGAAAGACCTGGCAAGGAAGAATCTTGAAAGCAACAAATTGAGTCGACGATCGCCGCCCGACTTGTTTGGCGGAGACATATTGGTTTACGGAAACGTGAAAGGGACCTCAGTTGGGCAAATTCTGAAAGACTTCCTAAACCGCGCCAAGCCCGGGGATTATGTCGCCATACTCGCCTACTTGGACCAGGGTCCCGAATCAGACAAAGCTCTCACTACATTGAGGCAGAAAATACGCGACCGATACAAGATTGCAACAACCTTAGGATATGGTCCACGCTATTTGCATTCTACCGGCCAACTGTACAAGGGTGACGGAGGACGAGGCCTCTTCATCGAAATAACAGCCGAAGATGCTGAAGACCTGAACATCCCTGATCAGGTGGGTTCGCCTGCGTCGTCTGTCAGTTTCTCGCAGTTGAAAAACGCCGAGGCAATCGGAGATCAGCAGGCCCTGGTTTCGGCTGGAAGACGTGTTATTCGGTTGCATCTTGCAGACGTGAACAGAGACCTTGGCAAGTTGAATGAGGTTGCCGCGGAATGGTAACAATTGAACCATCAATCCTATCCGCAGACCCCCTTGCAATAGGAGAGCAAGCCGAGGAAGTGCAACGATGCGGAATCGATGCAATCCAAGTTGACGTCATGGATGGGCATTTTGTACCTAACATAACGTTCGGTCCGAGGCTTGTTCGCGCGCTCCACAACCGAGTGAAATTGAAATTGGATGTTCACCTTATGATGGTTGAACCAGACAGGCTCATCAAGACCTTTGCAGATGCGGGCGCAAATCGACTAATAGTTCACCAGGAGGCCTCTCCGGACCTATACAGGATTCTACAGACAATCAAAGAACTACACGTTGACGCTGGGGTTGCGCTAAACCCAGCGACTCCTGTTGAAGCTGTGGAAGAGATTTTGGAGTTAGTTGATGTGATTCAAGTGATGACCGTAAACCCTGGATATGGCGGGCAAGAATTCATTGAAAGTCAGTTGAACAAAATCCAGCGAATACGCTCCATGCTAAAGGAAAGGAATTTGGTCAAGCAGATCGCTGTGGATGGGGGAATAGATGCAACAACCGCCCCTCAAGCAGTGCGTGCAGGTGCAGAAATTCTCGTCGCAGGATCGAGCATTTTCAACCACACTGGATCCGTAACCGAAAACCTCCAAACCCTACGCAACAGTATCAAAGAAGGCATTTGAACGTGGAATTAGGTGTCATCGGTCTCGGTCGAATGGGCGCTAACATTGCACGTAGGTTAGCGCGGAATGGTCACAAGGTTATCGTTTACAATCGAACAGCATCAAAAGCGATCAACCTTGCTAACGATGAGAAAGGCATTACAGCGCTGAAATCCCTTTCTGACTTTACTGAACTGAAACAGCCACGCCCTGTGTGGATAATGGTGCCCTCAGGGGATCCTACTGAGCAAATGATCAACGATCTGCTGAAAACGCTATCGAAGAAAGACATCATCATCGATGGAGGAAACTCATACTACAAAGACACCATCAGACGAGCACAGAAAGTGAAGGCTGCAGGGCTAGACTTCGTAGACGTTGGCACAAGCGGGGGAGTGTGGGGCTTGGAGGAAGGGTACAGCATGATGGTCGGAGGTGATCAAGAAACCGTCGACCACCTTCGACCAATATTTGAAACTCTCGCACCCGGCCCAAGCAAAGGATGGGGGCGGGTAGGCCCTAGTGGCGCCGGGCATTTCGTGAAGATGGTTCATAACGGAATAGAGTATGGCGCCATGGAGGCTTACGCCGAGGGCTTCGAAATTCTGCGCTCCCGAAGCGAATTCAACCTAGACTTACATGAAATTGCAGAGATCTGGAGGTTTGGCAGCGTAATTCGATCATGGTTACTAGACCTCACCTCCTCAGCACTAGCCGAAGACCCGAATTTGACGAGCATCAAAGGTTGGGTCGCTGATTCGGGCGAGGGGCGATGGACCGTTGCAGAAGCAATAGACCAGAACGTTCCGGCTCCTGTCATCACTCTAGCTTTGCTCAGGCGTCTAGCCAGCAGACAAGATGAGAGTTACGCGGCAAAGGTCCTCGCAGCCATGCGTAACAAGTTCGGCGGCCATCCAATAAAACAGGAGTGAGAAAACGCTTGCTTGAGGCAGAGTCACTACCAAAAAGTGATGCCGCGGGCGGCGGGGTAACTGTTGTCATATTCGGTGCATCAGGAGACCTCACGTATAGAAAACTGATCCCGGCACTGAGTACCTTGAATTGTGAAAAGGAGCTGCCAGAGCATTTTCACATCATTGGCGTGGCCAGATCAGAATTCAATGATGACGCCTTCCGAAAACGTCTAGACGGCGGAATCGAAAAGTTCTCGCGCATAAAACCAAACGAAAGCAAACAACGCCCGCTCCTAAAGGAGATCACGTACGCACGCGGAGACTACAACAATGAGACAACGTACGACCAACTGAAATCGAAACTGGGCGAGTTCGGTAATCCAAATTGGTTATTCTACTTAGCAACTCCCTCAGCTCTGCAACATGTGATAATAACTCAGCTGGGAAAGGCCGAGTTAGAGAAGTCCTCATCAGGGTGGAGGAGAATAATCATCGAGAAACCGTTCGGACATGATTTCGAAAGTGCACAGAAGCTGAACGGTACAGTTCACAAGGTGTTTGCCGAAAGCGACGTGTATCGAATTGATCATTATCTGGGCAAGGAAACGGTGCAGAATATCCTGACGTTTCGATTCGCAAATGAAATTTTCGAACCAATATGGAATCGTGATCACATAGATCATGTGCAGATCACCGTAGCCGAAGACGTAGGAGTGGAACATAGGGGCGGGTACTACGAGAAAACGGGC
>DATIYC010000038.1:0-26526 GCA_035517955.1 Candidatus Acidiferrales bacterium
AGGAAGCACTCGACACGGCTATTGTTCTCGAAGACTGTGCGAAGATTGCCTACCACTCCATGCAACTAGCGAAGCCACGTGAGTTCACTAAAGCCGAGATCAAGTACCTCACCGAGTTCAAGCGAACTAAGTACGGCCAAAATCCGTCACCAAAATAGCGCTGCGTGTACCCAATTGGGCGAGTTTCTCGTCGCCATAGACGCTGGCACGGGTAGCGGCAGATGCGTCGTCTTCGACCTACAAGGAAATCAGGTCGCGATTGCGTCACGTGAATGGAGCCACCCCTCAATACCAGAATTCCCAAACGCATTCACGTTTGAAACCGAGAAAAACTGGCAGCTCCTTTGCGACTCTATTCGAGAGGCTCTTCAAAAAGCTAGCATAGTGCCTAACGATGTTCGGGCTGTCAGCGCCACCAGTATGAGAGAAGGAATGGTACTATACGACGCTCACGGCAAAGAGATATGGGCGTGCCCAAACGTCGACTCACGCGCAGAACGTGAAGTTACTCAACTCATAAAGAAAAAGATGGCAAATAAGATCTACTCGAAAGCGGGAGACTGGCTCGCTATTACGTCTCCGCCTCGATTCCTTTGGATAAAGAAGCACGAACCCCGCATTTTCAAACGAATGGCACATATGACCATGATCAGCGACTGGGTTCTACTCCGATTGAGTGGCGTATTTAGCACAGATCCTTCGGCCGGTTCAAGTTCAGATCTTTTCCAACTCTCTAAGAGAACGTGGTCTGATGAAATCATCGAATGGTGCGGGCTACCCAGAGACATCTTCCCAGATGTCCACGAGCCGGGAACAGTAATCGGCGAAGTAACCGGAGAGGCGGCGAAGGAAACGGGCTTGAAGGAAGGAACACTAGTTGTGCAAGGCGGAGCAGATACTCAACTTGCCCTAGTCGGAATCGGTGCAGTAGAGCCCTACAATACAACGACCATAGGTGGAACATTCTGGCAACAAACCATAGTCACACAAACACCAGTCATTGACCCAAAGGTTCGGCTAAGAACCCTCTGCCATGCTGCCCCTAACCTGTGGATGACGGAAGGGATAGGCTTCCTCTGCGGTCTGACCATGAGATGGTTCAGGGACGCGTTTTGCGAGAGGGAGAAGGAGCTAGCAGCGCAACAAGGAGTCGACCCGTACTCCATTCTAGAGAAGGAAGCTGAGCAGGCGCCACCAGGCTCGGGTGGTGTAATTCCGATCTTCTCCGACATAATGAACGCGAAACGATGGATCCACGCCTCTCCATCCTTTCTACAATTCAACATCAATCAACCCGATAAGTCTGGACGCAAGGAATGTTTTCGAGCGATAGAGGAAAGCGCAGCATACGTTGCCAAGGGCCACTTGACCATCCTGGAATCTATCACCCACAAGAAAGTGAGTGAAGTCGTTTTCTGCGGAGGAGCATCCAAAGGAATGCTTTGGCCGCGAATCCTAAGCGACGTCTTAGGAACTAGGGTAAAGATTCCTGTGGTAAGAGAATCAACCGCCCTAGGTGCAGCAATATGCGCTGGCGTGGGCGCAGGGATCTTCCCCAACGTTCGTAGCACGACGAAACTAGTGAAGTGGGATCGGTCAATTGAACCAAACATGGAAGCACACAAAAAATATCTCAAACTCTACCGGGAATGGTCACGAGTATACACCAGAATGTTGGCGCTGGTGGATGAAGGACTTTTGACCTCAATGTGGAGGGCCGCTGGTACATAGCAAGAATCACTTTATGGAATTCCGGCCGGAAAGTTCAGCAAAGAGCTAAAGAACAAGTCTGCAACTACGCGCCCAGTCAAATTCGGAAGTCAATTAGGAATGGCTACAATAACTCAACTTCAACCTGTTGAAGCGAAAGATTACTCAAAACACGGCCTGACTACCGACAGCCTTCGCCGAATGTACCGTAGCATGCTTCTCCTTAGAAGATTCGAGCAGAAGGTGGAGGAACTCTTCATGGTAAAGGGTGCCCTAATCGGGCCGTCTCACCTGTATCTCGGACAAGAGGCAATAGCCGTAGGAGCAATGAGCGCACTTCAACCCGACGACCAAACCGTTACTACGTATCGTGGGCACGGCCACGCCTTAGCAAAAGGCGTTCCCCCAAACATGTGCATGGCCGAGTTGTTCGGAAAGGAAACTGGTACCTGTAAGGGTTTGGGCGGTTCGATGCACGTTGCGATCTATCCTAAGGTAGGGTCGCTTTACGCAACCGCCATAGTCGGAAGCGGCATTCCCATCGCAGCTGGCGTCGGCTTAGCTCTGAAACAAAAGAAAAGCAAGAAGATTGTAGCAACTTTCTTCGGTGACGGAGCCTGTAACACTGGCGCCTTTCATGAAGGTACCAACCTTATCGCTGTCTGGAAACTTCCGGTCTTACTCTTCTGCGAGAATAATCAATATGCCATGTCGACACCCGTTAAGAAAGCAGTCTCAAGTCCAAGCATAGCAGAAAGAGGGCGGGCGTATGGGTTGGAGACGATAGTGGTTGATGGGAACGATGTTCTCTCGGTTTACGTGGCTACAAAAATGGCCGCGGAACGCGCAAGAACTCGAAGCGAACCAGCCTTCTTGGAGTGCGTGACATACAAAATGAAAGGCCACGGGGTTTACGATAAGGGCGAGTATCGGCCGAAAGACGAAGTAGAAAAGTGGCTTAATCGTGACCCCATAAGCCTCTTCGAGAAACGATTAGCCGACAGTAAAGCAATGACAACAAGCGAACTACAAACCACCTCTGACGAAGTCAACCAAGAGATGGAGGAAGCGGTGAAGTTCGCAATGCAAGGCGCCGTTCTACCATTTGATACGATAACGGATTACGTTTACGCGAGGTAGTAAGCAAGTGCGCGAACTCACATACGCCGACGCCCTCCGTGAAGCACTAAGGGAAGAAATGTTACGTGACCCAACCGTCATTCTTCTTGGAGAAGAAATTGGAGTATTCAACGGCGTCTACAAGGTAACAAGAGGATTACTCGACGAGTTCGGTCCTGAGCGAGTTAGGGACACTCCAATCTCTGAGGCTGCGATAGCAGGCGCCGCAGTTGGCCTCGCATTAGGCGGCATGAAGCCCGTCGCCGAAATCATGTACATGGACTTCCTGCCAATCTGCATGGACCAACTCTCAACACAAGCCGCAAAGATGCGCTTCATGAGTGGCGGCCAACTCCAAGTCCCAATGGTTCTAAGAACCCAATACAGCCTAGGCCGTCAACACGGCTCGCAGCACTCACAATTCACCCCAGCTTGGTTCCTGCAAGTTCCAGGAATCAAAATCGTCCTACCCTCGAACCCACACGACGCTAAAGGCTTGCTGAAATCTTCGATTCGTGACCCTAACCCCGTTCTATTCGTGGAGTCCGGTCTACTCTACAGAACCAAAGGCCCCGTCCCCGAGGAAGAATACTTGACTCCACTCGGTGAGGCTGAAGTTAAGCGAAAGGGAGACGACGTGACCATCGTTGGAGTTTCACGACAAGTTGGAGAAGCGCTCGCTGCGGCCGCGAAACTCGAGGAAAAGGGGATTTCTGCTGAGGTTATTGACGTTCGGACGCTTCAACCGCTTGACTTGAACACGATAGTAGAGTCAGTGAAGCGAACCTCTAGACTAGTGATAGCTTCTGACGATGTCAAGACCGGTGGGGTTGGGGCAGAGATCTCGGCCTCGGTAAGCGAGAAAGCATTCGGCTACTTGGACCAACCAATCTCCCGAGTAGCCTGCCCAGACACTCCAATCCCCTTCTCCCCACCCTTGGAACAATTATACATGCCAAATTCAGAAAGCATAGTGAAAGCCGCAACCACTCTGATGGGGCAATAGCGATGACTGAAATTCACATGCCCAGGTTAGATCCGGGAATGCAGAGCGGAAAGATCGTTGAGTGGTTGAAGAAGGAAGGAGATCAAGTCGAAAAAGGTCAACCGGTGCTAGTTGTTGAGGGGGAGAAAACCACCTTCGAAATCGAAGCCCCAGACAGCGGTCGCCTTACGCAAATCCTCACCCCTGTTGGAACAGACGTAGCAGTTGGACAACCCGTTGGAGTGATAGGAGAACCTGAGTCGGGCGCGGGACCAGCTACACCCATGCAGACCCCAACCAACATGGCCCAAAAACCACCGCGAACAACTATCACTCCTACACAACCTAGGGCAGCTCCGGATCGAATCATCGCGTCGCCTGCAGCCAGGCGACTGGCGCAAGAATATGGCGTCGACATTGGATCAGTACGTGGAACTGGACCTGGAGGAAGAATAAGCCGCGAGGATGTCATCGCCGCTAAACAAGGTACCGCCACATTAGCAGCCAAAGTAGCTCAACCGGCTGTTTTGAAGAAGTTCAAGCTAGAGGGAATCAGGAAGGCTGTCGCCGAAAGACTAGGATTTAGCGCTCATACTGTCGTTCCGGTCACTTTGACGATGGAAGCGGATGCAGCTAATTTAATGTCGATAAGGGAAAAGGAGAGCAACATCTCCTTTACAGCCCTCTTCGTGAAAGCGGCAGCAAAAACGTTAGAGGTCCACAATAGCGTGAACTCCACCATTGAGGGAGACGAGATCACAACTTATTCCGACGTTAACATCGCAGTGGCAATTCACACAGAGCAAGGGCTAGTTGCCCCTGTCATCAGAAACGCCAACAAACGATCACTTCAGGAACTCAGCAATGAAATTGACCTACTCTCGAGCAAGGCGAAAGAGAACCGGTTGACGGTTGAAAACTTGACCGGAGGAACCTTTACTGTTACAAACCTTGGCGCATTTGATATTGAATCATTTTCACCAGTAATTAACCCCCCGCAATGCGCGATACTAGGATTGGGAAGAATTGCATACAAACCCTACGTGAAAGGAGCCGAAATTTCTGCTAGGGCATCAACTCTCTTGACGTTAGTGTTTGATCACCGCATAATTGACGGAGCACCTGCGGCCAAGTTCCTTCAAGACCTCAAACGTAACATAGAGAACCCCGACGTTCTTCATTGAAACTTTCGAGCCAACGTCAACTCGTTAAGAAGGCGGGCGTAGCGCGATTTTGAGCGATTTGCCGCTTCCCATTAGTTGAAGCGCTTCTTCCGCTTTCTCAAGCGGCATTTCATGAGAGATCAACGGCTTAATTGATACTTCTCCAGAAACGATCAAACGAAACGCTCGCTCAACCGAGGCTGGCGTATGATGGAACGAGCCTTGGATATGTAACTCACCATAATGTATCTTCTCAGCATCGAATGATGTCATCGTCCCGGAACTGCAACCTCCAAAAAGCAGAACGCTTCCCCCCTTCCTGCATAGCCCTATTGTAGACTCCCAGGTTTCTTTTCTGCCGACCGCCTCAACTACAATATCTGCGCCTCTGCCCTCCGTAAGGGCGAGAACTCTCTCAGCCAAATTCTCCTTAGCCGAGTTAATTGTCGTATCCACTCCCACTCCCTCAGCTTCCTTCAACCGATCTCGGACAACGTCGCACAGGGCTACGTGACGGGCGCCTGCAAGTCGCGCTAGCTGTACATGAAACAGCCCAATGGGTCCACCTCCAATTACTAACGCAGTTCCTCCAGCCTGAACGCCACTCACCAAGTCCCACCCATGAACGACGCAGGCTAACGGTTCCAGGCTGGCCACGTCCTCCAATCGAACCCCTTCTGGAACCCGAAACGTATTCTGGCGAACGATACGGTCAGGGATTCTAACGTATTCGGCGTACGCTCCTGGCCATCCAAATCCGATAAGCTGTTCGTTTAGATGCTCGCATAGGTTCGGTTGGTGTGAGCGGCAGTAGAAGCAGGTACTGCAAGGCGCCGAATTCGCCGCCACAACTTTCATGCCTTTACTGAAATTTGTGACGCCTGCGCCAACTGCTGATACAGTGCCAGCAAACTCGTGACCCACGATCTGAGGGGCTTTCGTAAGCCTGTGCCCGCGTTGGTACATTTTCACATCAGTGCCGCACGTAAGAACGACATAGTTTTTGACCACTAATTCCCCGGGGCCGGGTTCTGGGATGGGCACTTGTTCAACCCTGAGTTTCCCAGGTTCGTAATACCTGATCGCCAACATTGAACCTGTCATGACTTGACTACCTATGATTAGACAAGGTTAGCGTTAACTCCACAGTCCGCAATTTGTTGATATCAATTGTTCTCAACAATCACTTTTACCGCATCCGCGCCCTTGTCCGCAACATTCAGCGCTTCGATAGTTTGACTCAAAGGGAATCTGTGCGAAATAAGAATGGACGGATCAATTCGTTTTCTCTCAATCAAGTTCATTGCAATGCCCATTTCAGTTTCCGAGGTCGAATAACTCGACATGAACTTTACTTCGCGAAGGAACAAATTACTCAAGTCAAACGAAGCTAAAGCTCCACGCGCGGGCGCTCCGAACAATAGTACCGTTCCGCCTTTTCCAACCGTTCTGAATCCTTGCTCAAGCGCCTTCACATTCGCCGTTGCTATAATTGCATAATCAACGCCCAATCTTCCCGTCAGGCGTGATACTTCGTTTGGAACGTCATCTGTGGTGGGGTCGAACGTCCTCTCCGCGCCCAACTTCTCCGCGAACTTTCTTCGGCTCTTGATCACGTCAACCGCGTACACTGGCGTAATGCCGAAGCACTTCAAGAGCTGTATATGCGTCAAGCCAACTGGACCTACTCCATAGACTACAGCGCTGTGCCCGTGGGTTACGTTGATTCTTCGAAGAGCTCTTACACAGCAGGCGGTAGGTTCAATCATTGAGCCTTCTTCAAGGCTTAGCGAGTTTGGTAGCTTGTAGACCGTTCCCCCATCAACCAAAGTCGCGGGAACTCGAAAATACTCGGCTAACCCACATGGGTGAAGGTTGCTTTTTGGAAACGCGTCACATAACGTCTCGAATCCATTCTTGCATAGAGTGCAATTACCACATGAAATGTGGTGGTGTACTGCAACCCTGTCCCCTGTATTGATATCTAGAACGTCTTTTCCAACCTCTTCGACTATCCCTGCAACTTCATGGCCTAAGACAGGAGGAGTAATGTGCTCTCCGTGTAGCTTCTCCAAATCCGTTCCGCATATACCGCATGCTCGCATTCTTACGAGCAGTTCATCGGATCCGATTTTCGGCTGAGGAACATCCTCAACCATCACAACGCCTTTGCCCTGAATAACTGCAGCCTTCACGGTTCAACCCGACTGAATAAACTTGACCTTACTCTCACCGCTTATCAAGTAACGGCGATCAATTTTGTAACGTGATACTCTCTAGACAAGTTATTCTAAGTTGAAAGCACAATTGCTTTTGATCGCAGTTAGTCCGCAAGCTTCAAGGGGCAGCAAGCTGTTTCCGAGTTACTTGCTTGGGCCCGTAGTCCAGCTGGTTAAGACGTCGCCCTCACATTCAATGTTGTAATGGGAACGGCGGAGATCCCCGGTTCGAACCCGGGCGGGCCCACCAAAAATTCTTTCGTTCCTCACTC
Organism: Candidatus Acidiferrales bacterium; assembly: GCA_035517955.1. Lineage (GTDB taxonomy): Archaea > Thermoproteota > Bathyarchaeia > 40CM-2-53-6 > 40CM-2-53-6 > FEN-987. The sequence continues at coordinate 7,469 of DATIYC010000038.1, forward strand.
GTTGCGACAGCGAGATACATTCGTGCTTTCGTAGTTGCCTGTACGAAGAAATGTATGGCATTAAATATCACATCGACGAAATCGCCCGCTCACGAAACTTGGTGCAGGTCTTGAAGTCCACGTCGAAAATGTTGATCTTCGCCGTTGTTGGGGGAATCGTTATCACACTTATCACGGGCCTAATCGACCATACTCCATTGGGCCTAATGGGTGCCTCTTGGTACGGTTATCCCTTGGTCTGGTTAGTTATGATGGTAGTTGGCCCAGGCTATTCTCCCTGGGTTGTTCGACCACTCAGATTGATCGTTGACATTGTCTGTTGGTCTGTCGTAGTGTTCGTTATTCTCTTCATAGTATCCAAAGTAACGAAGAAGAAGTAAGCCTAGCCGCAATTCTCAAGGGTAGCCAGTTACTTCAGCTTAAGCTCAGCGATGACGTTCTCATGCTCCCTCTTAATAGTGAAACCTAGCTTCTCAGCTAAGCGTATCATTTTCAGGTTATCGTTCAGAATAATTCCAAATATCGACTCAACTCCCTTCTCTTTGGCTACATCAATTAGCAAGTCCGCAAGCTTCACCCCTAGGCCGCTTCCTTGGTATTTGTCTGCGACCACGACTGCGAATTCGCCTCGCTTCTTGTTCGGCTCGAGAATGAGCCGGCTAACGCCGATCTCGATTCTTCTATCTTCGTCGCGAGTTTCAGCTATGAACGCCATCTCGCGGTCGTAGTCGATGTTGCAGAACCGGACGAGTGATTCGTGTGGAAGGTCTTTGATTATTTGGAAGAATCGGTACCTGCTCGTTTCCGTTGAGAGTCCTTTTATGAATTCAGATTCGATGGGTTCATCCTCCGGCTTGATGGGCCTGAGGATGACGTCTGTGCCGTCTTTCATCCTCCATGGAGTCACGTACTTAGTTGGGTATGGCATGATTACTAAGTGAGGGTGAAGTTCAGTCCGCTCAGCAGTTTCGGCCTTGGGGTCGAGGATTATTCTCGCATCAAGCACTTCGATCTTTCCGTTCGAAACGATGAGTGGGTTCATGTCCATTTCAGCGATTTCCGGAAAGTCGACGATCATGTTCGAGAAGCGTACCATGATTTGTTCAAGGTCGCGTAGGTCTATCGGGGGTTTGTTCCTGAGGCCCTTCGATAATGCTTGGTAGATCTTTGTTTCTTCAATTACTCGTCGAGCGAGAACTTGGTTCAGGGGTGGAAGCCCTATTGCTACGTCTCTTAGGAGTTCAACTCCAATTCCTCCCATGCCAAAGAGGATCACTGAGCCAAAGTCCACATCCTTCTTGGAGCCAAGGATTAGTTCATAGTCGATTGATGTCGCCATCTTTTGAACGTAGATGCCATCGATTCTGGCGTCTGCTTTAGCGGTGTGCGCCCTTTCCATAATCTTAGCGTACGTATCTCTTACTGCTTGGGGAGAGTTGACTCCAACCACGACCCCACCAATATCCGTTTTGTGAAGTAGGTCCTGCGATGCGATCTTCATTACGACGGGAAAGCCAATGCCTGAAGCTATCATTACTGCATGGTCGGAAGTTTTAGCTAAAGATCCATTCGCCCGTGGAATATTATATGCGTCTAGAAAACGATCAACCTCTGATTGTGTTAGAGCTAATCGTGAATGAACCGCTTTCTTGATCATTACTTTGAGGTGGCTCTTGGGTGGTGACGCGTCAACCGATAAATCTTCTGGAGTCTGGTAGAGAAGGTCAAGGTTTCGGTGGTAGCGGTACATGTACATGTACGTCTTTATGGCCTCCTCGGGCGTTGAGTAGGTGGGGATATTGCTTTTGCGGAAGATCTCGCGTGCCTCTCTAACACTATCTTCTCCCATCCAGACAGTTAGCATGGGCTTACGCCTGTCGGCGGCTATTTTCGTAATAGCTTCCGCGATTTGCGTTGGTGCTGCAACACCCTGAGGCGTGTAAATAACTAGCAAGCCATCCACATTCGGGTCCATTATGCAGCTCTTCACTGCTAACTCATACTTGGTGACGTCCGCGTCTCCTAGTATGTCGATTGGGTTTCCATGGCTCCAGTAAGGAGGTAGTGCCCCATTCATCGTCTGCATCGTTTGGTCCGAGAGTTTCGCCAATTCCCCTCCGTGCGTAACGATTGAGTCTGCGGCAAGAACTGCGGGGCCGCCCGCGTTCGTGACGATTGCTAGGTTTGGGCCTGCCGGGAGAAATCTGGAATCTAAAACGCTGGCGCAGTTGAAAAGGTCCCCAATCTCGTCAACCATCACTACTCCCGCCCTTTTGAATGCTGCATCATAAACTGCGAAGTCTCCTGCAAGCGCACCAGTGTGGGAAGATGCTGCCTTAGCGCCGGCAGCGTGTTTGCCTGCTTTGATGACGATGATCGGTTTTGTTCGGGCGAATCCTCTGGCTGCGCTCATGAATTTCCTTGCGTTTCCAACGCCTTCCATGTATAGGATGATGCTTCTGGTATGCGGGTCTTCGCCGAGGTAATCTATCATGTCCCCGTAGTCAATGTCTAGGGTTGATCCTAATGACGCGAACATGCTGAACCCTATTCTAGTGCTCACTGCCCAATTGAGGATAGCCGAACCCAATGCGCCGCTCTGAGAAACGAATGCGATTTGACCCGGTTCTGGGTTGTCTCGTAGGAAGGTTGCGTTAAGGCTAACTGGAGGCCTAGTGACTCCGACACAGTTTGGCCCTAGGATTCGTATTCCATGCTCTGCTTGAATTGCTCTAATGTCAGATTCGAGCTTCGCGCCCTCAGCGCCAATCTCCTTGAATCCGGCTGAGATTATGACGATTCCATCTACCCCAGCCTTTGCGCACTCCTCCACTATGCCCGGAACTGTCTTTGAGGGAGTAGCAATTACCGCCAAATCTACATGCTCAGGAATTTTAGAAACCGACGGGTAGCACGTCAGCCCCATAACCGTCTCACGGTTCTTGTTTACAGGGTGGATTTTTCTCCGTTCTTTGCCTAGGAGCAGGTTGCTCATCATTGACTGGCCGACTGATCCCTGAGTTTCAGTTGCACCTATGGCCGCTACGACTTTCGGATTGAGCATTTTTTCAATTGTCAAAGCTCATTTAGCTCCCAGTTTCCTTATGGCTCAGGGTCGAAATCGGACTCATAAAACGATACCGTGGTTCTTGCAGGCGACAATGTCAGCAAGACACCCGCCGAACGAATGCAATCCACAACATTCGGCTAATGCAGAACTGGCATGCCAGTTCTCCCTTGGTAAAAACTATGAATTGTAATGGGGAGAGGCCATCTAAGGGGATAATTGAGTAGGCGTGATGGAACCGTTCCGAGGTAGCTTTAGCTGAAGGATCCCAGAGTAGTTGACGGCTACGCCGTTGTCAACCTTAACGAAGTCGCCTTTCTGGACCGGTTTCGCCAAATTCCTATAATTGTACCTCACAAATGTTCGTCCGCTCTCGTCGTCGAGTACTAGCATGAATTGATTCATATCAACGATCTTGCCCTCTATGTGGATGTTCCTCATACCGTTCCGAATCTCTTCAATTCTCACTTCGACCATGTCTCCTTGAATTCTACCTGTGCAACGTGAAACGACGGTGATTTACTACGGCGATTAGCTCAGTAAGCTTTCCAGCTCCAACCCTGAGCTGATTTATCTTGCCCGCCGCAACCCGCATTTCGTGTCTTACCACGCATACTTGTGGAGGGTAAATGTAACCTTCTCGGTTTCGGTAGGAATCGCGTACCTTAGGGCTAATTTACCTCAAAAAACGCGTTGATTTCCTAGACTCGCCCAATTCAGCGCAAGCACCCTTCTTGCCGTGCCTTTGTCGCATAGCTTTAATTACACTCATATCTATCCTACAGGTCGGTACGCTGCGGATTTTACTTTTGTATTATCTCGCGCGTAACTAAAGAATAGAGTGGTGTTAGTCGAGTATGAGCCAGGAAGGATATGGCGGCCGAACTATGTACAAGGTCACCTGTTCGGACTGTGGTGCCGAAACCGAAGTACCGTTCAAGCCAACGCAAGGCCGTCCAGTCTACTGTAGAGAATGCTACCAGAAACACAGACGTTACTAGGCTGATTTCTGGTAAACCGTTCGAACATTTTTCTATTTTTTGTTTCTTCGAAAACTTCTAACTTCCTATAGTCATGAGCACGTCAGCTTGATGTGAATATGGACTTCGAGCGAGTAGTTCGCAAGCGTAGAATGGTACGAAACTTCCAACGCAAGGCCGTATCCGGAGAAATTGTTGATAGGATTCTGGAACTGGCGCTCCATGCGCCCAGTGCAGGATTCAGTCAGGGCTGGTCCTACATCGTTGTGACCAGCGAGCAGCTGAAGAAACAAATCGGTAAGTTACAAGGAGAGGATGACTTCTACGCTAGGAAGCGACCCCACCACTTCATCTCAGAAGCACCCGTGCTCATAGTGGCTTGCACTAGCGAGAAACTCTACCATGACAGATACCGAGAGCCCGACAAAGTCAAAGACGATGGGTCAGAAATAGACTGGCCCACGCCATACTGGTATTTCGATATCGGGTGTGGTTGCATGCTTATTTTCCTAGCAGTGGTAAACGAGGGATTAGCTTCCGTTTTCACAGGAGTATTTCGCGTAACCGAAATGAGGAAACTCCTCGGAATCCCCGACCACTTCCACCCCGTGGGAGTAATCTCAATCGGACACCAAGCCCCAGACGTCAAATCCCCTTCGCTTAAGCGCGGCCGGCGTCCGCCCAGTCAAGTAATTCACTACGAACATTGGTGACGGTTATTTCTTTCAAAGTATCGTGTAGATGGGAGAGCTTAAGCAAGTCACTCCACCATCCCCTTTGTAGAACTCAGACACATCAACCTCTACCGTGACATAACCCGCCTTCTTCAACTGTGTCACCGTATACGGAAAACCAGATGGAATCAGCACTCGTCTTTCTCCAAGGTAGAGTGCGTCACAGGAGTACGCATCTTTTTCCGGTATCTCAATGAATCTAAAACCCGGAAAGTTGCTCTTCTCAATCAGTTGAGGAGAGATGATCATGATGCCGTCGCTCAGGTAAGTCACTCCGCATAAAAGGTGAAAGAGCTTGGTCATGACGGGTTTAACTTTCATGCCGGGAAGAAACCCTGCTAACTGTCCAATTCCATCAGGGTTCGTTCTTTGTGACTTTCCGACAAACAATCCAGTGTTAGTCACGAGAATATCGCCTCCCTCCAAAGTGCCCGGCGCTTTTACCTGATTCAGTTTACCTACCGTCTCTTCGTATTTCTTCAGGTCTAACCTAAGCGCCTCTTCTTCGCCTCTCCGGCTTTGTGCTCCAAATCTACCAAGGACTGATCGTACTGTACCTAGAACAGCTGGGTCCTGCAAGAATACTGAGTCAGGATAATCTTCGACGGCTGGGAGGGTGACTACGGTGACTCCAGATTCTTTCAGGAGTGAAACATATGTCCGATGCTGCTCCTTCGCCAGCACAACGTCAATTTCGCTTCTTGCCGGGTTCGTGGAGATACAATTCGAGTAACTGTTTGGAGGGGGCCTGACGAGTGCAACGTCAAATAATCTATCGAGCTTGGCAGACTTGCCGGACGCCAAACTTTATTCGCCTCTAATCTTGAATTCGCAGAAATTCCGAGAGGTACTCCGCTCCTTTCTCGGTGTCGAGTATATCGTCCTCGATTCTAACCCCGCCAATCTTACTTCCATAAATCCCAGGCTCCACACTATGCACCATACCAGGTTTCAAAACATCCTTGGACTGGATGTGCAGTGCCGGAATCGGCTCATGAACAGCCACGCCTATTCCGTGACCCAATCTGTGTACGAGGTATTGAGATAGTTCGTGTTTCCGGAAGCAATCGATTGATGCTTGAGCAACCTCTGCTGCTCCGACTCCAGGCGTAATCTTAGCGATCGACGTACTCTCAGAATCAAGGACCGCCTCAAGAAGCGATTTCTGTTTCTTGTTGGGTTTTCCTACAACAAAAGTTCTCGTCGTATCTGAGCTATAACCGTCGGCCACAACGTCGAGCTCTAGCATCACAAGCTCCCCACGTTTCATTTTACGCCTTGTGTTCCCTATCACGTACTTGTATGCATCAGCTGTAGTTGGACCTGACGTAACGAAAGCGCATGCTACCACACGGTTTGCTCGGAACTTCACAATACCTTGCGTTATAATGTCATGCTCAATTCTAGAGGACAGTTCAATCTCAGTTAGGCCAGATTTTAGGTTACGTTCAAACGTCTCGAGACCAATGCGTGCGATTCGGTTAGCCTTTCTAAGTGTCTTAACTTCTTCCTTGGTCTTTAGAGATCTCACTTGGACTAAGAGCTGCGAGGCGTCCTTTAGTTGATAGTTTGTGAGTCGATTTCGAAGACAAGCTATCGTCGTCTCGCCTATGCCCGTCATCTCGTACCGTAAGGAGGAACCGAGGTAGTGTTCCCAGGATTGCTCTGTACCGATTGTTCCGGAGTTTATGCCCAAGTCCGCTAGTGCCTTTTGCACCTCCGTTGCGCCTGCGTCAGTAGAGTTGCCGAGATGTTCGTAAGTCTCCCACTTGTACAGTCTCACGTCTTTAACCCAAGTTTGGAGGGCAGCCTCTCCGACTGGGTGAATCAGTATAGGGTCTTTCTCGACTGGGAATACCAGATAAGTTAAGCCCCTACCCGGCCATGCGTCAGAGAGATAGGTCACGTTTTCTGGAACGCGCAACACCAACGCACTAAACCCGTCTAGTCGCATTCGCTCTCGTATGCGACTAAGCTTGCTCTCATCCCGGACCATGTCAAATCCCAGCGGAATCTCGGTGATTATTTCTGCAGATAATAGGCTTCCCAAAAACCCATTTGAAACGATCCCACAGTGATTAACCTGTGGAGAGTGCGCATTTTGCAAGATCATGTAGTCGAGGCACCTTCTGAGTGGGGAGGCATAATCCCAACCGAGGTTTTCATCGAAGAAGGGAAGCGTCTGGTCGAAGAGGCGAATAAGCGCGGGTTGCCGTTGAGGTTGTTGGGCGGAGTGGCAATTCGCATTCACTGCTCCGAGTTCTTGGACTTTGCCAAGAAACTAATGCGTCTGGGAGAGGGACAGCAGGAGTACACCGATCTCGATTTCATGTCTTACATGAAATTCCGCAATGACTCTGTGAAATTCTTCGAAGAGATGAATTACGATAAGCGACGCACTACCATGTCAAGTGCTGCGACGCAGAGAAAGATCTTCTTCCACCCAAAGGGCTGGTTTTACGTGGACGTGTTCTACGACAAATTACTAGCTGCAAACCACCCCTTGGATTTTAGGAAACGACTTGAACTCGACTCACCAACGATAACGCCGGCGGACTTACTTCTGGAGAAACTCCAAATCGTCTTTCCGGACGAGAAAGACGTCAAAGACCTGCTTCTTCTTCTTCGTGCACACGAGGTTTCTTCCGGAGAGGAGAAAAACAAGATAGACGGAAAATTCGTAGCCTCGACTCTTGCGTCGGATTGGGGTTTCTGGTACACTGTAACAACAAACCTCGCAGGTTTGAAACAGTATACGGAAGCAGCGGCTGCGCTTACGGATGAGGAAAAGCAGACAATTGTCTCGAGGGTGGACGCGCTGCGCCAGGCTATCGATCAGGAACCCAAGAGCACTGGTTGGAAGATGCGGTCTATGGTTGGAACAAAGAAGCAGTGGTATAACCCCGTAGAGACAAGGCAGACGGTAGGCGAGTTTGGGATCTGGAGACTCCGGGAAACAAAATAACTCTGGCAAATGAGAACCGTTTTCGCGATTCGGTCAGGTCTGCGAATGGCTAGGGTTAGTATTCTTGTTGGAACCATCTTTGAGATGATTGGCCTAGCAATTGCACTAACTTTCCTATTCGTCGCCTTGCACGTTCAGAATCTACTACTGGCCTTCTTCCTTTGCTTGATCTCGATGGCTATGTTGGTGTTCTTCCCTCACTGCCTTGCGCATTACATTGTTGGACGATTGGTTGGGGTTAGGTTCGAATACTACAGAATAGGGAGGTCAGGTATTGCGAAACTCAACATTCCCGTCGTTAGCTCTGCTGCCCATAAGTTACCTGTTCTCACTTTGAAAGCAAATCGAGCTTCACTAGCTCGACTCAACTCCACAAGGATATGGGCTATGTTCAGTGCAGGGGCTTTGGCTTCAATGATTCTTCCATACGTAGCGATCGCGGAATCAGTAGGTCGCTTGCCATTGTTCCTGACCGAGTTTCTGATTTTAGTCGCAACTTTGAATTTACTTTTCGATCTGTTTTACAGCCCAAGAAGTGGAGATCTATCCAGGGCAAGGTCGTTCAGTAAGCCAAACTGAAAGGTCTATTGTTTATTACTGGGCCGATTGTTCGAACCTTGTGATCTGTCTTGAATTATCGGCGTCTTGGGAATGCGGGTTTGAAGCTTAGCGAGTTATCGTTAGGTGCATGGGTCACTTATGGCGGACAGGTTGGTGAAGATGTCGCCTTGAAGTGCATGGCCGCAGCGTATGATGCCGGTGTGAATTTCTTCGACAACGCCGAAGCTTACGCGGCCGGAAAAGCAGAGGTGGTTATGGGAAACGTTCTCAAGAAGACGCATTGGCCGCGGGAGAGCTATGTTGTTTCGAGTAAGGTGTTTTGGGGAGGCGAGGGCCCAAATGATAAGGGCTTGTCAAAGAAACACATTTACGAAGCTTGCCGTCGCTCACTAAAACGATTACAGCTCGATTATCTGGACCTCTTCTTCTGCCACCGCCCCGACCCAACCACCCCCATTGAAGAGACCGTCCGAGCCATGGACGACCTAATCCACCAAGGCTTAGTCCTCTATTGGGGAACGTCCGAGTGGAGCGCAGCCGACATAATGAGAGCATATGCGATCGCACGAGAACAACACCTCACGCCACCCCAAATGGAGCAGCCACAATACAACATGCTACACCGGGATAGAGTTGAGAAGGAATACCTACCCCTCTACCGAGAGATCGGCCTCGGAACAACGATCTGGAGCCCCCTCGCCTCAGGACTGTTAACTGGCAAATACAATGAAGGAATGCCGCAAGGCACGCGTGCCTCTCTCCCCGGCTACGAGTGGCTCAAGGAGTACGTGCTAACGAAACCAAACATAGAGAAAGTGAAACAAATCGCGCCAGTCGCTAAAGGCTTAGGATGTACGTTGGCGCAGCTTGCCCTTGCCTGGTGTCTCAAGAACCAATACGTTAGCACGGTGATAACTGGCGCAACACGCCCTGAGCAAGTAGTTGAAAACATGAAGGCTGAGGACCTAGTCGAACGGTTGAGTTCGGATGTCATGGAACGGTTGGATTCGATTCTTGGCAACAAACCAACCTTTGAAGAAGACTAACTTAGGCATGAAGTGAATCTAGTAGACCGCGCAATTTTCTAAAATCTTCTTCCATGACTTTCCTTAGCTGGAACGTGTAGAGGGCCGCAGCTGGATGATACATTGGAAAGTACGTGGCCTCACCAACTTCGTAAGGTATACCATGCAAAGCAGTTACAGACTCGCCGGTTTCTATCAAGGCATGAATTGCTGAATTTCCCATCGGACAAACTACGCTTGGACGTATGAGCGCCAGTTGTCTTTCTAAATAGGGTCTGCACGCGGAAGTCTCATCCTTTCGGGGCGGTCGATTGTTTGGTGGTCTACACTTCGCGATATTAGTAATGTAAACGTCCTCACGCTTTAGACAGATAGACGCGAGGAGTTCGGTGAGTAGTTTTCCGGCAGCTCCAACAAAGGGTCGACCTTGCGAATCCTCCTGCTCCCCGGGCGCTTCACCGATAAACATGACTTTCGCGACGGCCGCGCCTTCACCCGGAACCGCCTTTCTTCTCGTTTCGGACAACCGACATTTCTGGCAGACGATTACTTCGGCTGTGACTTTCTCAAGCGAGTCTCCTGTTTGCATGTGTTCGGCCTCTCTTTGAGGGAGTTTGTTGTTGGAACGTACGGTATATATGCCCGTGTTTCGTTTCACCCTGCCGATTCGTTTCAGGGGATCTCTGCAATGCCGATAACAGATGTCGTCAAGAAACAGCTGGCACAGAAGGTTAGGTTGCATTACAAAGTTTGCAGAGATTGTGGCGCGCGAAATCCTGAGGCCTCGAACCGCTGCCGGAAATGTCATGGCCACAACTTACGGGCAAAGAAACGAGAATTAGGCGCGAAGTAGTAGGCCAGCTATCAAGGCCTTCACCCCATCTCAATGGTTGGTGCTTTGCGCACGTAGGCTGCTCATCGATCTTGAAGCATTTGTATCATTATCAGATCCGTAACAGCCAGTCGGGACTAACTAAGGTCGACGTTGAGTAGGAACTCGATTTCTACAATTATCGCGCGGACATACCTCGTCGTAAGTTCTGCATGCACTGCCTAAGGAACGTTGAGAAAAGCGATTAGGCTATGCCCATTTGGGCTTTGGCTTCTTCGCTCATCTTGTCCGGGCTCCAAGGTGGATCCCAGACTAGCTCGACCTTCGCGTCCTTCACGCCACTCATAGCTTTGACCTTGGCTTTGACTTCCTCAGCGATCATTCCACCCATCATACATCCCGGAGCCGTTAACGTCATTTTGATTCCAACGTTACCGTCATCTTGAAGATCGATTCCGTAAACTAACCCTAGGTCCCAAATGTTGATCGGGATCTCAGGATCGTAGCAATCCTTCAGGACGGTTATCACTTCATCCTTGGTAACCAAATTCGAATTCCTCTAACCGATTATCCATGAACCCGGCGTTCGTCTTACCTATTAATGTTCGTCTGAACCCTTTCAGTTCCGTTTCTGCTCTGACCAGGCTATGGGCATCGCGCCGGGCACCGGTTCAAGCAGCCTAGTCGCGTTCACTCTAACCGCCTCTGTTACCTCTTCGAAGATTGGGTTCTTGTAGTCCTCAATCTTACCCGCATCGGCTAGTTTTGCGATTTCGGGGTCTACCGGGACCGATCCCAAATATGGTATCCCATTTCTCTTCGCCATATCCTGCGCTTTGCTTGGGCCGAAGATCTCCATCTTCTCCCCACAATGCGAACACAGCACATAGCTCATGTTCTCAATTAGCCCGAGAAGTTTGACCGCCCCTAACTGCTCACTCAGCGTTTTCGCCATATTGATCGCCTTCGCCACGACCATTAACGCCAAATCCTGAGGCGTCGTCACTACGATCACTCCTTGCAATGGAAGCGATTGAAACACTGTCAGCGGGGCATCACTTGTTCCCGGTGGGAGATCTGTTAGGAGGAAGTGTAGGTCGCCCCATTCTATGTCTTGGAACATTTGGCGAATTACACTGTTGATGATGGGGCCGCGAACGATGACAGGCATCTGTGGTTCCTCGAGTATGAGGTTCATTGAGACGACTTTGATTCCTGTTCGGGTCAAGGCGGGGAGTACTCGTTTTTCAGCGGTCACGTAGAGGGGGCCTTTCAGTCCGAACATTTTCGCTATGCTGGGTCCGGTAATGTCTGCGTCCAGGATTCCAACTTTGTATCCTAATCTTGCTAGTTGAACTGCTAAAGCCGCGGTGACGAAGGACTTTCCTACGCCACCTTTTCCAGACATGATTGCGATAACGTTTCTAACGCCTTTCCTTTCGAGGCGGTTGATTCCGGGTGGCATACCGCCGGTGGTGGATTTCTGTGGTTGCGCTGCAGCCATTTGCGATTGAATACTCTTCCTAAGCTCCTCAAGTTCCTGTTTGCTCATTACCGTGGTTTCTACGTCGACTGATTTTACGCCTGATAGTTTCATTACGGCTTTCTTGACGTCACCTGCGATCGTCTCGGAGAGGGGGCACCCGCCAACTGTGAGCGCTACTGCAATCTTTACGTTTTCTCCCTGAATTGAAACGTCTTTGACCATTCGAAGGTTTACGATTGAGATATGCAGTTCAGGGTCGATGACGTTTTTCAGCGCGGCCATGACATCTTCCTTAGAAACCACTATTCTATTCCTCTGTGTTGAGTCGGTTTATGGCGAATAATAACCGTTGTTGCTTTCCCAATGTCGAATAGGGTGTCTGTTGGCTGGTAGACGCAACAGGTCGCTGAGTTTCGCTTTATGGGACTAGTCGTTCCGGGGTTCGAGGAAAGAGAGTGGCCTCCCTCACATTCTCCTTGCGTAGGAATGCCATCGTAAACCTCTCAATGCCTAAACAGAAACCGCCGTGTGGAGGGACGCCGAACTTGAATGGTTCCGTGAACCACTTCATGCCTTCGGGGTTGATGTTGAGTTCTCTTAGTTGGCTCATGATCTTCTCATAGCGGTGTTCTCGCTGGCCCCCGGAGGATTGTTCTATCTCCCTGTAAACGAAGTCCACGCTCCGAGCCCATTGAGGATCCTCGTCAACCCGCATCACGTAAAATGGTTTGATCTTTGACGGAAACCTACTAATGAAGAACGCATCCGTCTTATGCTTCTCAAGAACATGCTTGGCGAGTATACTTTCTCCTTCCTTTCCAATATCAGCTCCATATGGAACCTTCTTGCCATACTCCTCGAGAACACCGTAGATCTCAGGGTAACGCATCTGTGGAAAGGGCTCACTAGGCAGCTCGACTTTAGTATGCAACAAGTCAAGTTCGCGGCCACAGTCCCTCGCAACTCGTTTCAGTCCAGCTAATGCGAGTTCTTCCTCAACCCTCATCATGTCAGTCTCATCGTTCATGAAACCAAACTCAACAGCCATCCCCCGATGTTCACACAAGTGCTGTGTAGTGTGCGACAACTCGGCCCTCCAGTTAGGGCCAAGGTCGTAAATCTTGTCGAAACCAGCCGCGATACACAACTGCCTGTGTAATTGCGGGTCTTGGCGCAGAAATGCTTCCTTTCCGAAATAGTCGGTCTTGAAGACTTCAGCGCCACCCTCTGAAGTGCCGCCAAGCAAACATGGCGTGAAAACCTGGATGTAGTTCTGCTCTTTCAGATATTCAACCATTCCTTCAACGATCTTGGATTGAATCTGGAATACTGCAAGATTCTCGGGTCTCCTCAAGTCGATTACGCGCCAATCAAGTCTGGCGTCGAGGTTTGCCTCGATCTTTCCAGTTACGTCCAGTGGGACCGGGCTCTCAACCTTAACAATTCTTTCAATCTTAGTTGGTTTAATCTCGGAACCAATCTTGGCAATTCGTTCCTTAACGGGTGTGCCCTCGACTAGAATGACGTCCTCCTTTCCAAGCCGCTCCGACTCTTTGATGACATCTGCTGGTGCACTTGACTTCAGTATTGTTACTTGGGCAACGCCTCGCCTGTCTCTGAGCCAGATGAATCTCATTCGTGCGAGGTCCTTAATGTCGTGGACCCAACCGGCGAGAACTACGTTGCCTGTTACGTTCTCAATTTCGTCAGTGTAATGCGTTCGCCTCAGCAAGAGTGCTAACCTTCCCGATTACTTTTCGAAGAAGGCTATTAATTGAATGTGCAAGAAACGCGAGCAAATCGGTGGAGTTATCTAACGTCCTTTCAGTAGTTTGGCGACTTCTCCAGGCTTGAGAGCAATCTTTACTCCAGCACGTCTGAGGGATTCAATCTTAGTTTCCGCCGTCCCTGCCTTTCCCGTAATTATTGCGCCCGCGTGGCCCATACGCTTTCCCGGCGGTGCCGCCCTTCCTGCGATGTAAGCTGCGATCTTCTTGGGGTATTTGGTCTTCTTGATGTACTCTGCAGCCCTCTCCTCCGCATCGCCTCCAATCTCCCCAATCATCGCTATTCCCTTGGTCCCCGGGTCTTTTCGGAACATTTCTAGGACGTCGACGAAACTTAGGCCAACCACCGGATCACCTCCGACGCCTAGGCAAGTTGTCTGTCCAAGTCCGGCGTTCGTGAGGCTGGCCGCGATCTCATAGGTAAGCGTCCCGCTTCGTGAGACTAGGCCGATCGTTCCTCTCTTGAAGATGTGACCGGGCATGATGCCGAGTTTGCATTGGTTCGGGGTTATGATGCCTGGGGTGTTTGGCCCAATGATTGTCGTCTTCTTCTCCTTGGCTACTTGCATTATTTGGATTTCGTCTTTAACCGGTAGTCCCTCGGTAATTATGATTACAGGGTTCAGGTTTGAGGTTATGGCCTCCAATGCAGCGTCCTTTGCGTTGGGGGCCGGGACGAAGATTATGGCCGCATTCGCCTTAACCTCCTCATTCGCGTCTTGGGCTGTGTCGAACACGGGAACGCCTTGCACGTCTTGGCCGCCCCGTCCGGGCGTTATTCCGGCAACGATCTTCGTTCCGTATTCAAGCATCAGTTTAGTATGGAACGTTCCCTGTGAGCCAGTAATTCCCCAAACTATGGCCTTGGTCTTGTTTCCGACCAGAATACCCATGCTAATTCACCTTCGGTAAGAGTGCAACCGCCTTAGCCGCTGCCTCTTCCATACTATTCAGTGATGGGATTTTGGCGGCTGCGAGTATCTTCTGTCCCTCCTTCTCGTTAGTGCCGACCAGCCGAATGACCATGGGAATTCGAATGCCCATTTTCGTTTGAATATCAAGGATCGCCCGAGCGACATCATCGCAACGAGTGATGCCTCCCATGATGTTAATTAGAAGAACTTTGACTTTCGAATTTCCTAGAACTACCTCAAGTGCCGCGGCGATTCTATCCTCACTTGCTCCTCCACCAACGTCGCAGAAGTTCGCGGGTTTACCATTGTAGTCGATTATCATATCTAAGGTGGCCATGACCAAGCCCGCGCCGTTTCCGATTATACCTACATCCCCGTCTAGTTCGACGTAAGCAAGGCCCTTCTCGCGAGCTTTGATCTCGAGCGGTGTCATGTCTGGTTCAAATTTCTTAATTCTAGCTAGAAGGTCAGGATGTCTATAGAGCGAGTTATCGTCTATGAGGATTCTGAGGTCAGCTGCAATTAGTTTCCCATCCTCGGTCTCGATTAGCGGGTTTGATTCTATGAGTTCTGCGTCGTGGTCAAGCATGATCTGGTAAAGCTTCTTGATGATGGTTGCCAGTTGCATCATTTGTTGCCCAGAGTACTCTAGGCCTTTTGCGACTGTCCGTCCTTCAAAATCTTGCAAACCTAGGAGAGGATCAATCTTATGTCGAATGATTTTTTCGGGTTCCTGAGAAGCTACTTGCTCTATGTCTACGCCGCCCTCTGTTGAGCAGAGAAGTGTGTAGCATCGTGAGCTCCGGTCTACTACGATGCTTACGTATCGTTCGTGTCGGCTGGCGAGTTTTTCCTCGACCAGAACTTTGGCGACCGTTTCTCCCTTAACGGTCATTGCGAGGATTGAGGCCGCTGTTCTCTCCGCCTCCTCTGGACTCGATGCTGGCTTAATCGCCCCGGCTTTCCCGCGTCCAGCCACCAATACCTGCGCTTTGATCATTGAGGGTCGGTTCAATTTCACGTACGCTTCCTTCGCCTCAGCAGGCGTTGATGCCACAAATCCACTGGGAATCGGAACACCGTATCGTTGTGCAATTTCCTTAGCTTCGTACTCGAAGAGCTTCAAACCATCGCCCTACGCTCAGTTGTTAATCAAAGCCCTGACTGGGGGAGTTTCAGTATTAAATTGTCGCAAAACTCAATTCAGAATTGAAGGGAATTTCTCGATGATATTGTTTTCATAACCAAATTCTTCAAATAGGTTGCTGTGAGTGCTGCGATATGATGACGCTGGAATCGCGAACGCGGAGCCAGCTGACGACCTTCAGGAATCAGATAATAGTTGAAAGCGAATGGTAAAAACGATTTTAGATGCATTCTGCGTGAAGTCCGGAATCCTCTGCCGCCGGTGTGAGGAGAAACTCGAAAAAGGGCAAGTTACTGAGCTAGACCTCAAAGTCATTCAGCGAATGGTAGAACTGGAGAAAGAGCATCCTGTCTTACAGGATGTCACCTATCACCGCGCCGTTGATGCTGACAGTATGATGGCCGTTTTGGTTGACAGAAAAGACATACCTAAACTGCTAGGCGGAGGTGCGAAGGTTATCAAGGACCTGGGAGACACATTCGGAAAGCGGGTAAAACTCATCAGTTACGGTGGAGACGACCGAGAGTTTCTCGAGGATCTGTTTAGTCCATTATCCATCTTGACGATAAACACGATTTGGATTCCGGATGGAAGCACAGAGACAAAAGTTATCCTGACTGGCCGTCAACCACGGAAGATGCCCGTGGAGTTGGATAAGGTCAAGACGATAGCCCACGAATTGAAGGGTATGTCGCTTAGGGTCGAATTCGAACGACTCTAAATGTCTACGGGCCAAACGAATAGGGTTTTCCTTTAATTGGCAGCTCTACCCTCGCTGCATCCGAGACGTATTTCGCGTAGAGGCCAGGGTACTCGGTGTGAATCGGGAAGAGCCTTCGAGGTTTCACTTGTTCGATACTTTTCTTGAGTTCGCTTGGCATTATGTGGCCTGAACAGTGAATGTGGTACATTGGCAAACCGAAGTGGTCCAACCAGTTTCTAAGCCTCTCAAACTCAAACTCTTGCTCCTCGTTGAATGGCTCCGATGTGGAGAGGACAAAGATGCTGCCTGCATCCGGCCTAATATCCACGAGTTCCTTGAAGTCTGGCATCGAGAAGGCGACAACGTAGCTTTCCTGATCCTTCTTTAGCTCATCGCTGTCAATCGTTCTAGATTTCTCCATAATACTCTCCTCCCAATCATAGTACCTCTTCTTGGCACGCCGAAAAACCGCTACGCCACTCTCTTCGTCGCCAACTCTCGGAAGATCTAATTTAGGGTCCGCCGAGAGCTGGTTCAGCAGGTGTGCCTGTTTAAGTGAAATAGCTAGGGTTCTATCATTCTCTCTCGCCACTTCATAGAATGTCCTTAGCCTGTCTACGTCAACGTTTGAGAAATTTGCGAGTGCAAGGCTCTTGGTACCTGAAACGAGTTTGCCCAGTTTTGATTTGACCTCAGGTTCACTGGTTACTTCGCCGCCTAGTATGTTCGTTCCTTCCGCAAGGAGAATTTCGGTGGATGATTTGGATGCGAGGTTTAGAAAATCTGACGTCATTTGAGGCTTGGTGCCATGTACCCTAAGATCCGCTGTGTATGCCATTGTTCCTTTCGATGTTCTCAGAACAAACCCATATGCCCCCGGGATCGAATGGTCCACGTGACACGGGGTCACCTCGATGCTGCCAACGGTTATCGAGTCACCAGTCCTGAATGTCTCAAAGCGAAGTCCGCGGATGTCTGATTCGAAATGTCTAACTCTTGTTCCCGAGACTGCATTGAGGATCTGCGCACATGTTTCGCCACAGCGAATTGGTATCTCCCTCTTCAGAAAGGAGATGTATCCCCAATGGTCACCGTGAGCATGAGACAGGAATACGGCGTCGAGTGAGGGTGTAGATTCCTCGAACTTGTATATGCCAGGAATGTTCGGTAGGATCCCAAACTCAAGGAGGTCTCTTTCGTCGCCAGGCGAAAGCAGAGGATCGACGAAGAACTTGCCCCGATCCGCGTAACTCATGCCGAAGTCGAGCATCACACGAGTGCCCTTGTCCTCGACTAGGATCTTGTTCCCGCCGATCTCGCCAACTCCTCCATATAATGTCACAGTAGTTGAGTCATTGGGCATTGGGACGGGCATCCTTGCTCTGTCAGCAGCTGAACCTACTTAAAACCGCTCAATAGCGTTGGTCGTACTGTTCACGAATAGTTATGAGTCGCAGATTATTGCTTCAACTCCAACGTGGTAGCCTTGTTTCGGGCGGTCCTCTTGGACTTGGGAGAGACCTTAGTACACTTAGACCGCCCTTGGGATGAAGTATTCAACGAGGACTTGCAAGCGCTCTACCGTTACTTGTCCACCTTGGGATTGAAGTTCGATTACAACGAATTCGGGAAGAGGTTCATCAAAATATTCGATGATGCCTCAGCAAATGCGGACGTGTTCAAGGTGGAGATTCCTATGCAGGAGATCATCTCGAAAGTTATGAAGAAATCTGGCTTGCAGTTTCTTGGGATAGATTTACCGACTAGTGCAATGATTGAATTCTATAGGCCGGAAGTAGATTGCTGGAAAGCCTTCCCAGACACGATTGAAACCCTGACTAAATTGAAGAATGAAGGCTTTGAGTTGGGACTTGTCTCAAATTCCAAAAGTGATTGGTTAATTCGTTCAATACTGCAGCATGAAAATCTGGAGAGGTTTTTTGAGACAATTGTTACTTCGGCGTCCGTGAGAATAAGAAAACCGCGGGCGGAGATTTTCACGGAGGCATTGAATTCTTTGAAGGTGAAAGCTGCCGAGTCGGTTTTTGTAGGTGACTCGATTCAGGCTGATGTGAGCGGTGCAAAGTACGTTGGCATGAGGTCGATCCACGTACTACGAAAACCAGTAACCGTAGATCACCCATCGACACCAGATGCCACAGTTACGAGCCTCTCCGAGGTTCCAATGCTATTATCCTCTTGGAATAACGGTGGCGGTGGATCGACGTGTGGAGGTCCCGAGGCTTCGTCTTGACGCGTCAGGAAGCGAACCAGTCTGATATCTTTCGATTCGCTTCCAGATTGTTATTGCTCATGCTCCATTTGAATTGACGTTCAATTACGACTCTACTTCCGCGAAGAACCGCTCGCCTTAGGGGCATGATAAGTGGATGAAATCTATCCCCAGCGTGGGACCAAATACCAAACCCATTGCGTTTGAAGCTGACGAAATAAGGGCTAGATGTTGTTCGTCTTCTGTTCGCTACCAAAACAACATAGTTGAATGCTTTCGCGTATGCTTGGCACTGCGATAAGCCTCGCTTTATTGAATCGTTTCGAGATTTGTATTCAAACGCCCAGAAATCTTCGCCCTTAAGGGCCGCGACATCCACCCAATGATGTTCAATCGCGGGGCAGTACACCTCCTTGGGATGCACCGTGTACCCTTGACTTTGAAGAAATGAGATGAGTTGTAATCTTGCAGCAGGATAGCTCGGGTGATTATCCATGCGTCGTGACCACGTAAAGCCTTCTAGATATTTTTCGATGTGTTTTCATGCTTTTGTAATAGGGTGAATCACAATTCTTTCAATCTCTCCGTCTATCTTGATTGAAAAGAAAGCATATTCTAAGATCC
>DATIYC010000039.1:0-5127 GCA_035517955.1 Candidatus Acidiferrales bacterium
ACTGAGGTCGGGTTCGGTGAACTCAGGGAACTTGCCCCGAGACCAATCAAATCGTCCCGAATCCACGATAACGCCCCCAATCGAGGTGCCGTGGCCGCCAATGTATTTCGTCGCTGAATCAACCACGATATCCGCGCCATAATCTATCGGTCGCGCCAACCCTACACCTATCGTGTTATCCACTACGAGTGGGATCTCTGCGTCGTGTGCGACTTTGGCTAACGCTTCGAAGTCTGGGACGTCCAGTTTCGGGTTCCCAATCGTCTCAGCATATATCGCTCGGGTTTTCGGTGTGATTGCAGCTTTGAACTCTGCTGGCTTAGCCGAGTCAACGAACTTCACCGTCCTTCCTAGTTTGGGGAAGGTGTAGTGGAACAGTTCGTATGTGCCGCCGTACAGGTTGTTGGCTGCAACCACGTCGTCTCCCAGTTGTGTGATTGCTAGGAGGGCGAGCGTCTCGGCAGCCTGTCCCGACGCCACAGCCAACGCTCCGGTACCTCCTTCTATCGCGGCGATTCTACGCTCGAACACGTCCGTCGATGGGTTCATGATTCGGGTGTAGATGTTTCCAAATTCTTTCAAGGCGAAGAGGTCAGCGGCATGCTTCGTGCTCTTGAACAGGAACGATGTCGTCTGGTAGATTGGGACGGCACGAGCGCCCGTTGCGGGGTCTGCTGATTCCTGGCCTACGTGCAATGCAATTGTATCAAGTCGTCTCGGCATTGTTTCAAATCACTTAGCGGCCCCTAGACGACATTCCAGTAGTAATACTTGAAGGCGGCAAATATTCTAATAGGAATTATTCCTAGAAGACTCTTGACGCTTCTGGTAATATTCCTCTTCCAAAAGTAACGGTAGTTAATCGTGTGTGCATGATAACCTTAGTCTTAGCCTAGGTTTATTGACGTGTTTTCATATGGAATCAACGCATTAACGCACTAGGGGACTATTGGGCAGGTTCAATTTTTGCCTCTGCACCGCCCAACCCACACATAAACGACGGAGTGTGATTCGTCAGGGATGGATACGGTTACATAACGATAGGTACACTTAGTGTCTGGTTGCTTTTGTCTTGTCGAAAGTTTCCTCAAGAGACAACAAGCGTAATGAGGGGAAAACGCCAATTTTGCCTCAGGGGCATCCAGCTTTTGAGGTTAAGAGTATCTTAGAGTTGTGCTGGGGTCTTAGCCTAATCCTCTCCCATGAGAAGGGTCAACAAGAGTTGGGTAACACCTTCAAGGAGCAATTCCTCAAAACCTTTGCAACCTATCATCGGAGCGCGGTCGAAGTTGCCTTTCTGGATAACCTTCTCATGTCGCTTTCAACAACCATTAGAAACATTGGTTTTGTGAGAGAGATACATGTTAGGTACCTTGATTTTCAGTCTCATCAGTTCGCGCAGCAAGAACAGAATTTGAATCGAACAGCCGACTTCTTTTCTTTCTCAGGCTCTGGTTTGTACGCGAAGGTTGCCTCATTTCTTGGAGTAGGCTCCTTGGCGGATTTGGCAAACATTTTGAAGGGTTTTCAAGGGTTTGGGCTTCAGCCAGCTGATGTTGCCATCTTCCTTACGACTGGGGCAGTTGGAGCGTTTGCAGTTACAAGTTTAGCTTGGGGTTACCGCAAGTATACGCAGAAGAAGTTTGAGCAGCAACTACTTGCGAAGGAGACTCCTCAGAACAAGTATTGGCGCGAGCACTACAAACCGGATATGGGCGCGGTGTTGTACACTCTGGTGCTGGACATTAAGAGGCTCGCAGAGACGTATTCCACTAACTCATGGAGCCCAGTAAACAAAGATGATGAACTTTTCAAGTTGAGTGAAAAAGAAGCGAAGAGACGAATTCAGCAAGAAATACTTCCACCCGATGACCTTTCTTGGCCGCCGTCATTCGACGGTGTTGGTTCAAAAGCGTGAGTTCTCCGCCTGGCCCAATTCAGGGTTCGATGCTAAGAAGTCTTGCGAGCCATCGCCTTTAGCAGACGCCGATTCTGAAACTGTCTAGCGCCCTTATCAGTGGCTGGTTGTAATTTCAGAAACTGTTTGCAACAAGAGGCCTTACACATCATTAATCATTCATCAGGGAAAGCAAATCCGCGACACGAGAATCCAATCATGCGAGTGGGAGAGTTGGCGTTCGTAACTCTTGAAGGGGTCTTGATAGCATGAGTCGTGTTCGATGCTTCGCGGCGTTTACGTTCGCAATCCTGCTGCTCACAACTTCCTCGGCTCTGCTGGTGTCAGCGCATGCCAACGCAATTTCCAGCGTGAGCGTTCCTGACCGGCAAGGGCAGGGTTGCGTTCATTGGAGGCTGGTTTCTTACACTGTAACGGCTGTTGCTGGTCCGTCGGGGGAGTTGTTCGAGTACTATGTGGTCTGGGGTGATGGGCAAGGGAACTATCAGTCCTCAAGTATCCTCGTCTCGCATCCACTATCCTTAACTCAATTGGCGGGCTCTGCCCCACTCACTTGCTCATAGCACGTTCAAGAGCCCGGCTCACTAAGGTGCAGCGCCAGACTTGTTCAGGCTTCTAAAACTCAGAAAGGATCCATAACGGCATATATCGATACATATCATGCATCAAGTCCTCCACGTCCAGAAAACCTAGCGCTATCTGCCACTACCCTCAACCTTTGCAGCGTGGAAACCTGGTACCTTGGGAAACCAAATTGCTCAAAATGAGCTTCGATTCCGGTTAAAAGCGTGAATTGCAGGAAAACAGGAAGTGGATTGGAGCGTCGCCATTTTTCGCGTTAGCATTGCAATCATGCAAAAACCCTTACGAACGTATGCCTGAAACGCCACAAAACAACACGTCTCCAGCTTGGGCCAATGCGCATACGTAGAGATTTTCACGGATCTACGACGGTGGTATGGAAAAGCGGCATCTAGCGGCATCCAGACGCCCCAAAATGCGGCGTTTCGCATATAAACCGCCTCTTGCCGCTCCAAAACGCCGTGCTCTCGACCCAAGTCCATAGTCTTACGCAGAGTTTTTCATCGATCCGGGGGAAGGTGTGGAAAAGCGGCAGTCTATGGCAATCTGCGGGGCATCAGCGTTGGAAAAATAGTGGTGCAATCATGCAACTACACTATTACAGGCAGCGCCAGGCGCTAAACCACGCGTTCCCGGCTACGAAGGTTTTCTCGTGAACCGTTAGGTACCCCTAGACGCCCATGACGTTTATTGGTTCGCCAGAGTTCGCGTCAAGGATCAGCACCATCTTGTTCCCTTTATGGTCGTATCTCGCAAACCAAATTGGCGCATAGAGTAGCTCCCCCTCCGCCACATCAGACTCCGTATTCATGCGTTGAATCATATGATGCTCCGAGTGCGCCTTCTCCGACTGCAACTGGTCAACAAGCGTCTTCGCCTGGTACTTCGCAGCATCCTCCCCAACATCACCATTCAGAATCTTAATTCCCTTCGGAACCTTCGAAACATCGAAGACGGTTCTACTATCCAAGCGGAATTGGTAGCCGCGCGGCTGGTACTCGGTTAGGGCTTTGAGGGCTACGATTGGGAAGTTGTAATTGTTGTCTAGCTCATACGCCTTGGTTGGGTTTCCCCTCGGTCCCGCCATCGTCGTGCCCAGCATCGCGCCCGTTAGCATCGGGCCACCAAACCCATACCCAAACCCTCCACCACGTCTACCCCCGTAACCGCCCCCACTCATCGCACCCATAACTCCAATCAGTGCAGCCGTCGTCGCCAACGACCCAGCCTCCTGCGCCATATCCGTCGCAACAATCGACGTCCTCGCAGAAACCGGAATCACCCAGTAAGGGACCATGGTCAAATTCATCTCCTCAAGCGTCGAATCCTCCTGCAAATGCCTATGCAAGAACCCTCTATCTATCAGGCCCCGCATCTTCCCAAGCGCAGCATCTCTATCCGCCACCACTAACGGAAGCATAGTCTGCTTCGAAACACTGCTCCACCCCTCACTTCCCAATGCAACTCCAAACCCACAATACTCACACGTGATCACCATCTCACCAAACTTTGGCGAAATCGGCGCACCGCAACTCGGGCACTTAATCGATGTTGCACTAGATGGCGCCACAATTGGCCGACTTGGCGCAGCCGCAGTAGCCGGTTTCGGTTCAGCTCTCAAATTTGCGCCGCACTTCATACAAAACGCTGCATCATCTGGAAGTTGAGCCCCACATTTCGTACAGAACAAACCTAACACTTCCCACTGGTTTAATCAAACCCGGCAGCATCCGCTCGCTATTAAACCCTGTCAGCATTCATGCTTCAAGAAATCAGAATCAACCGTTACGATTGCACCGGGGCCACACGAGTTCACGGTTGGTAAAGTATGATTAACAATCGTGCCCAAGTCGACCGAGGTGTTGCTAGACCTCTTTCTTTCAACTCACGGGTCAATGTATTCGCGCATGAGGAGGCCGCAGTCCTGACATCTTATGAGTCTAAGTGGTTTTCCGTCTTTGTCGAAATCTTCCGCTATCTCATGCACTTGTATGTGTTCGCATTCTTTGATCGTGACCGTGATAGCTTCCATGTTCTGCTAGCCATACAGAACGCCTCACTGTTCGGCCGTATGAATCAATCCTCTAACACAACGGATATTCCCTGTAAATACGCGATACGCCCCTTTACTTGTAGTCAGCATTGCAGCAGGAACCGGTCAAGGTACTCCAACCTTAGACCCGGCTCCTTTAGGATGGGCGAGCGTTAGGGCCTGGCGATTATGTTTTTGGGGAGTTTTGCAACCACAGTGTATAGTGGGTCTACGATCTGGGCTATGCGAGCTTTGGCTGTTAAGCTCAGTAGCATGTAGGCGTCGTAGGCCGAGAGCCCATAATCCTCCCCCAACCACTTAATCAGCTCCCTGTAGGCCAGGCGAGCCGCATCCTCCAGCGGCCTAGCACTACCAATCGTCATTATCTCCTCATTCGACTCTACTCTTGGCCATTCGATGGTTTTGTGCTTCAAGAGTTCGAATTTGAATGTGAGGGAGGCTGGGATTTCAACCCCGGTTCCACAGATTTCCCCGTCCCCTTGGACCGCATGCACGTCCCCCGCAGCAAACAAAGCCCCCTCCACTCCAACCGGGAGGTACAGTTTGTTCCCGGCGCAAACATCCTGCACATCCA
>DATIYC010000040.1:0-17496 GCA_035517955.1 Candidatus Acidiferrales bacterium
AGAGTATCCTGCCCAAGTGCCTCACCTGAGGGTTGAATGAAGTGAAATCTCGGCTCGCATTATTCCTCGCTGCTCTTCTCGTCTCCATCTTGCTCGCACCTACGTTTGCCCAGTCAACCCAAACCCAAGTTTCGTACACCGTGAACCTCAACTCATTCAATTTGAAGGTGACTTACCCGTCAGAAGTTATGCCCGGAATCAATGTTACGATCAGCATCCTGGGAACTCCCAAGGCCGCTGATGTCTATCTTCAAACCCTAACCATTACAGTCTATTACGCTGACGCTTCTGGCTTGCATCAACTCGCCTCTCAAGCCTTGGTCAATAATCAGGCAAACAGTTACTCTTACTACGGAACATCCATGACGGGAAACATCACCAAAACCCTCAGCGTGAACATACCGCAGAATGCGCCGAGGACATCGCTCGTTGCTTTGTTCTCCGAAACTACTCAATTCAACAATTACAATTACTACGACGATTACGGCCCGTACCCATTTTCATACTGGTATTACCGCGATCCGATATTTCTCTCCTACTACCCATCATACAGTGCAGAAACAGACCAAGCTATCTCCCCACTATCCTACATCAATGCAACCACACCTGAATACGTCGCCCTCCAATCTGAATATCAGCAGCTTCAACAACAACTAAACCACGCCCAAACCCAAAACCAGCAACTGCAAACCTCAATCACACAACAGAACGCCACCATTAGCCAACTTAACCAGCAACTAACATCCGCAAACACGAACTCGCAAAACTACGAAACTGCCGCAGTGCTGTTCGCCATAATCGCCGTCGCCCTGGCCGTACTCAGTATTTACGAGATTAGAAGCAAAGGAAAACTGAAGACCAGTAACGAAACTAAGCCATCAGCCTAGCGTTGCTACTATTCTCTGCACCCGAGGAATTTGAAGAAATATTTAGGCTACTACTTTTCTGCCCTCATGTCTAGTTGCGGTACTGAATTGGTTAGGGCTCAGAAAGTCTGGGTTAATTCTCTTTCTCGATGATATTCAGTATCTCTTGAACGATTTTCTCGGGTGGGACGCTTGCTTCCTTGTTAGTGACATTTCTGATTCGGCCCTCCCGTTGGTAGTACTCAAGCAAAGGTTGAGTTTGTTTTCTATACACGTTTAGTCGTTCTTGGATTACGGTAGGTTGGTCATCTTCTCGCTTGTATAGATTGCCTTGGCATTTGTCACATTTGCCCTCAGTCTTAGGCTTAAGGGTGCGTTCATTGTAAACGGCCCCACAACTTTTGCACGTTAATCTCGTAGAGAGTCTCTCGATTATCACTGCGTCTGGCACGTTTAGGTTGATGATGAGGTCTGTTGTGCTGATCTTTGAGAGTTCTTGGGCTTGTGGAATCGTCCGTGGGAACCCATCAAGGATGAAGCCAGCATTGCAGTCTGGCTGGGAGATTCTCTTCTGCAAGAGTTCGCATATCGTCTTATCCGGAACCAACTGGCCTCGAGACGAGTAGTCACTTATGCGTTTGCCGAGGTCGGTCTGTTTCTTAATTTCGTCTCTGACAAGATCGCCGGTCGAGATGTGAGGTGTGTTGAGTTTTACTGAGAGTCTTGATGCATATGTTCCCTTACCTGATCCGGGAGGTCCAAACATCAGAATCCTCATTGTGCAGATCCAATCCTAAAACGCCGCCAGCAAGGGAATTATTGAGTCCGTCGCCTGTTTCCCGTATTAGAACAAGGGCTCATGGGCCGCTATCTATCCCATCTCACATGGTTTTCGAGGATAAGCGCCCACGGAGTCGAACAGGTCTGACTTACTTCTTCTTTGAGTCTTCCGCTTTCATCGCCAATTCTTGTCTGCTGTCGATCTGTTTCTGTTTGATCTCTTCGTACAGGTTGCACCAGTCCCGGCCTGACACAACTAAGTCGAAGGGTTTCAATTTGGGGTGAATACACTTTCCCCGTTCGAATACGTCGGCGTTAATGGGGTCGGTTGGCATAAACCATACGCAGGCGAGGCAGTTTTCATACTGCCACGTAACGCGTTTCAGACTCTTCTGCGGTTCTTCCTCTTGGCTCATAGTTCGCTAGAGCTACTGGGTAGCTAGCTAAGCGTTGCTCTTGCACGGCATGCTTTTCTCAGTTGTTGTAACCTAGACGAAGTGTGAGATTAACCCCAGCACGCCGCCAATCAGGACTAGGAGACCACCAATTCCACCACCTAGGAATCCGACAATGACTAGGACAATGGACCAGACTAGTTCACCTGCTCGTTTAGACAGTATCACAGCGACAATTCCTAGAATTAGGCTGATGATGCCGACGCCGAAGTAGCCGGTTATTGGAGATTGGAAGGGTAGAGCTACGGCGTAGCTGACCATCCCTAGTAGGCTTAGGATGACCATAATTATTCCGCCGATTATCGCGAGGATATACGCGATGTACGAGAGTTGTCCTTTTCCATGCCTCAAAGTGGATCAAGTGGAATGTAACCGTGAGTGCTCTTATGATTTTGTGGAACTAAGACTATTTGTCGAGGCGTGGAAGAGTAAGTGGAATTTTGCCAATTCGACAACTTGAGCTTAGACCTGGTTGTACCTAAAGCAAGTCGTCGTATGGTCGTTCACCATCCCAACTGCTTGCATAAATGCATAGCAAATTGTCGATCCAACGAACCTGAAACCTCGCTTCTGCAGGGCCTTGCTCAATTGATCCGACTCTCTAGTCTTTGCAGGGACAGAGGATAGTGACCGGAAGCGATGCTTCA
This sequence comes from Candidatus Acidiferrales bacterium, assembly GCA_035517955.1. Taxonomy (GTDB): domain Archaea; phylum Thermoproteota; class Bathyarchaeia; order 40CM-2-53-6; family 40CM-2-53-6; genus FEN-987. Next base: position 2,749 of record DATIYC010000040.1, read on the forward strand.
TCGGTTTGCCGCCGACAAACTGCCACAAATACGCATCAAAACTTCCGAATTCTTCTTGGATTTGTATGAAGTTGCAGGCGTTACTTACAATCGCCGATATCTTCAGACGATTGCGGATAATGCCGGGATTAGTCAACAGTCGTTTCACGTCCCGGTTTGAATAGTCGGCGATCTTCTTTGGATTGAAATCATTGAAAGCCATACGGTAGCCTTCACGTTTCTTCAGTATTATTAACCAATTCAGGCCGGCCTGCGCACCTTCGAGAGTGAGGAACTCAAAGAGTGTATGATCATCATGAACGGGTAGTCCCCACTCCTTGTCATGGTACTCGAGGAGTAAAGGATCGCTGTTGGCCCACCCACATCGCTTCAACATGAACCTACACAGTTCTCGCCTTTCGAGGATATAATTTGATTCGTAAGCGTTTGCAGGAAATCAGTTGAATCGTTCGGACTGCTGCCAATTCTCAAAATAGAGAAAGGAGGAAACCAAGGCACTCTTTTCTTAGGCTAGGTATTTTTCCTCCAGATAGTTTACGAGTCTCTGGGGGTTGTATTGTTCTCCGAATAGTCTGGTTTGGATTTCTTTGGGCGAGTAGGTGGCGCCGTATTTGTGGAGTTTCTCTTTCAACCAGCCTTTGACGCGCACAATTTCTCCTTTAGCTATGACATTGCTCAGGTCCATGTCCTTTCGTATTTGGTTGTAGAACATGCCTCCGATTACGTTGCCTAGTGAGTAGGTGGCGAAGTAACCGATCAGTCCGCCGCTCCAATGCACGTCCTGCAAAACTCCCTGCGCGTCATTCTCCGGTCTAACTCCAACATACTTCTCCATCATATCATTCCAGATCGAAGGAAGTTCGGAAACCTCCAACTTTCCTCCAATCAGTAACTTTTCTAACTCGTAGCGGAGAATTATGTGGAAATTGTAGGTTACTTCATCTGCCTCAACCCGAATCAGGCTAGGTTTCACGGAGTTAACGTAGCGGTAGATGTCATCCTCATTGTAATTGACGAGGAAGGGAAGGTTTGTCTTTAGAGTTGGGTAAATAAGCTTCACGAATTCCCTGCTTCGTCCGATGAAATTCTCCCAGAATCGGGATTGGGATTCGTGGACACCAAGCGAGGTGCCCTTAGCGAGGGGCGTGTAGTCAAGAGACGGATCGGTTTGAAGCTCGTAAATTGCGTGCCCCGACTCGTGCACTGTTGAGTATAGCGAGGCTTTGAAGTCTGCACCTTCGTACCTCGTAGTTATCCTCACGTCTTCAATAGACATGCTCGTTGTGAAGGGGTGCGTAGAAACGTCCATCCTGAACGTCTTCTCGGGCATATTCAACAGTTTCAAAACCGTCGTGTTGACTCGAACCATCGCAGATTCGTCGTACTTGATTGATTCCAGTGGGTGTGTCGCGGGGAATCTGCCTGCCGCTACAACCTTGTTGAGGATGCCTTTCAGGCCTGAGGCGAGTGAAGTGAATACTTTGTCGACATCGGCGGTTGTCAATCCTTCTTCGAACCTGTCCAACAATGCATTGTATGGGTGCCCCACGTAACCGAGCTTCTCTGCTTCCTGCTTCTTCAGCTCCATCATTTTTTCCAAGTAAGGTTTGAACATGTTGAAGTCGGATTTCTTCCTCGCCTCCCTCCAAACCACGGTTCCCTCAGTCCCAACCCTAGCCATGTCCTCCAACAGCTTCGGTGGCAGTTTTGTGTAATAGTCAAGGTCATGCTTCATAACCCTAAGGAAACCCTTCTCAAAATCGTTTAACCCACCCATTTTCTCTGCGCTGGTCACTGGGTTGACGAGTTGCATCATACGCTGTTGCTTCATAAGTTGGACTTGTGCTAACGTTACTCCTCTAGCCTCCGAGGAACCGATAGGCATGTAGGTTTCCATGTCCCACTCTAGGAGTGCGGAAGCGCTGTCTAGAGCCCAAATGGGCTTATATTTTTCAATAATCTCGGCGACAGCAGGATTCTTGGACATAGATTCTTGGCTGGCCCGATTCGATATATAATCCTAGTGAGGCCACATCCACAAAAAATCAGTAACGGTAATTGCCCGCCTCGATCTGTCTAGCCCTAGGTTGCAGTTCTTGAGCGCAAAACCTCCTCGCTTGGTGTACGACGGCATCTGCAACCTTTGCATAGGTGCAGTTCGATTCTTGGGCCTATTGGATAGGCATTCACTGATTCAATATTCCGCTTTCCAAATGTTGGAGCCACGGTTTCGCGTGAGGTATGGTTTGAGAACTGAGGCGTTGCAGGGTAGAATGCATTTGATTGAGCGAGATGGATCTGTATTGGCAGGCCCCGACGCAATTGCGGAAGTATGCAGGTTGGTGACGCCATTCCGAGGAGTGTGCAGGCTGTTCTCATCATTACCTGCTAGGAAACTCTACGAGTTTGTTGCTCAGCGACGATACAGAATGTTCGGTTGCCGATGCTCTTGCTACACACCAAGCACGTGGGTAACCACTCAAGAACCATGAATTATCAGAGTAATGTGATCCGGGTCTAATATTTGCAGCTGGCTTGTGCCTTGGCCCGCAGCAACTGAGCTGTCGGCTAGCCGTGACGAGAGCTCCGAGAAATTATTCTTTCCTACCTGGATCGTAAAGTACTCCAACCCGGTCCACACTCTTTCGACTGGTGGACCTCCTAAACTCTCCCAGGTGTTCATGCCAACATGATGATGGTACCCGCCAGCGGAGAGGAATGCCGCGCTGCCCCAGTAGCTCATTAAATCCAACCCGAGTATATCGCGGTAGAATGCAATTGATCTCTGCAGGTCCGCAACTTTCAGGTGCACATGTCCAATCCTCGTCCCCTCAGAAAACGGTAGATGATCGTTTTTTGGGATGTTGGGTGACTCTTTGACTAAAGAATCGATGTCAAGAGGTTGCGTTGCCATTTGCACAACGCCTTCATCGAACTTCCATTCGTTTCTCGGACGATCGGCATAGATCTCTATTCTATTCCCGTCAGGATCAGTAAGGTATAATGCCTCGCTTACCAAATGGTCAGCGTATCCATCGAAGACGACGCCTCTGTTTCCTAGGACCAGGTAAGCGTTGGCGAGACTTTTTCTGTCTGGGACGAGAATTGCAAAGTGATACAGACCCGTCGATTGCTCCGGCGGCTTAGTTGACTTCGCATCATTATCCAGAATCAACATCGGCTCCGATCTCTTCTCGCCAGGACCAAGCAGGGTGATGTTTCCGTCGCTGCGAAGGATGTTCAGGCCGAAGTCGTTGCGGTAGAAGGAAAGCATCTGGTCAAGATTATTCGTCTTCAGACATACAGGTCCTAACGAGAGCTGCGGATCGAGTTTGAACGTCGTCTCAGACAATGAACCTCAAGCGAACGAGTATGAGGCTGGTTTGATTTAAGTCCAGAACTGACGTTACCATATTGATGCATGAATGGTGGAAAGGTTAGGCAAGTGGGGGTGCTGCTTCAACTGGAGCCGCTGCTTCGGCTGGGTTTATCGGTTTTCGCTTTAGCTTTAGTTGTGCCATTTTCAGGACTGTCTGGTAACCTTTCTCTTCAGGTTTCAACTCGCGGAGTTCTAAGTACCCTGCCTTTTCTGCGCTTTTGAGTAATTCTAAGCCCTTTTCTGTTCGCGCTATGACTGTGGAGCGGCCGCTTGGGGAGCCGATAGCACCAACGGAGATATCGGCGAACTCTGCCGTGAAGTCGTCGCATTGTCTACAGCTGTTGCGGACGAAGGTGTCGACTTCTTTCAATGGCACGTGTAGAAGTTCCTCTTCGCCTTTCATGACTATGAACGAGCCCTTCTTAATCGCCATCCTCGTGATCGTTAATGGGTCAATCCCTTTGCTCTGAACATACGATTCTACTAGCTTGTCATATCCATAACTCTCCATACAGAACAACCCGATCACCAAGGTCATCGCTTGGGCGAGGCGGCGGTTTCCGAGTGGTGAGGTCTGAATTCTTCTTACCGCCCTGATCTGGCACGGGGTTCCAACGACTCCGACCTTGTTCTTGGCGTATTCGTAGATTGCGGAACGTACGCCGAGGATCGTGGGGCTTGGGGTATATTTTGTTCCAGCGTTCCTGACCAAATCCTCGTATTTGGTTGCCACGTCGGGTTTTGCGTGCCAGGCTGAATCCCGCCCGGCGACAACTGCAGAATCAATCAATCCGCTTTCCAATGCGTATGCGAGTAGAGCCGTGACCACTCCTCCGTCTTGGGCTCGAGTCTGAATCTCAGGCTTGGTCGCACGCCCAACGAAGACGCCTCTAGTGATTCCGATTGGTTCGTCTGGTCGTCTAGTTCGGTTGTGTAGGTACATTTCTACGTCGTTTTGGGAGAATTCAACTTGGGGGCATTGGTAGTAGCAGATTTCGCAAAGCGCACACGCTCCTGTCAGCGTTGGCTGCTCGCCTTCAGGCCACAATACGTTCACGGGGCACGCTGCCATACAGGCTCCGCAGAAACTACATTGGTTCTTCCGGATGACTTGGGTCAGTAGGTTACCGAACAACTTCGGTTTCTCTAACATTATTCCTCTACTCGCCTACGATTTTCGAATAGTATGTAGAAATATCGTCGTTTATTTATAATGAAAAGAAAGAATATACTACTATTTATGGCGGAAAAACAGGCCCCCTCCAGACAACCGTTTTCCTCCATGACCAACAGTCGTATACGCACTTGCCGAAGAATTCCCATCGATTCTAAACGAGGAGTTGAGCCTCGATGTTCGATCGAGCCGGGCAGATGCTGAAACGAAAACAACTGCAATCCATTCAAGACAAAAGAATCAAACGCATAGTGAACTACGCTTATCGAAACGTCCCGTTCTACAAGAAGAAGTTGAGCGAGGCTGGTGTGAAGCCACGATCCATCAAAAACATCGAAGACTTAAGAAAAGTACCATTCACCGTGAAAACTGATCTCCGCGACAATTACCCCTTGGGATTACTAGGGGTCCCACAAAACCAGCTCTACGCACTACACGCCTCATCAGGGACAACCGGAAAACCAATCGTCGTAGCTTACACCCGGAACGATCTCGAGAGATGGGGCAGACTCATGGGTAGATGCTTGGACGCGACTAGTGTGAGGAAGGGTGATGTTGTTCAAAACATGTATGGGTACGGTCTCTTCACTGGTGGGCTTGGGATCCATTACGGCTCTAGAGCACTAGGCGCGACTGTTGTACCCTCTAGCGTTGGCAACACGAAACGCCAGTTAATGCTCATGAAAGACCTCCGAACCACGGTAGTGACCTGCACTCCTTCCTACATGGTATACTTGATAGAGGCAAGTCGAGCTGAGGGTTATTCTCCCAGGCAGGATTTTGCGCTGAGGGTCGGCGTGTATGGGGCGGAGCCCTGGAGTGAAGAAGCAAGGAAGAGGATTCAGGAAGCGTTCGGACTCGAAGCATTTGATATTTTCGGAATGTCCGAGTTGTACGGTCCGGGTGTCGGGATCGAGTGCAGCGAGCATGACGGGCTGCATGTCTGGGGCGACGAGTTCGTCGTTGAAACAATCAACCCGGACACTGGCGAAGTTCTCGAACCTGGAAAAGAGGGAGAGCTCGTGTTTACGATGCTCTCCCGCGAAGCCATGCCACTTCTACGCTACAGGTCCAGAGACCTTTCACAGGTCAATGAGGAGGAGTGTGCATGTGGAAGGTGCCATAGTCGAATTAGACGCATTAAGGGCCGAAGTGACGACATGCTCATCATCGGCGGCGTAAACGTGTTCCCAAGCCAAGTGGAACATGTACTCATGAACATACAGGGCTTAGCAGATCAATACCAAATGGTCGTCTCGCATGAGGAGCTGGATCGTATGACTGTGAAAACCGAAGTAAAGAAGGAACGGTTGCAGGATCCTAAGCTTGTTGGGGAAGTGGAGAGAAATTTGTTCGCTGTGTTGGGGATTAGGGCTAAGGTTGAGTTGGTGGAAGAGGGTGCGCTACCTCGTTCTGAGGGAAAGGCACGACGGGTTGTGGACCTTAGACCCAAAGATTAGCGCACACGCCGGAAACTCGCGCAAATCATTCCATAGTAAGTAGGCGCGTCGTAAGAGATCAACTGGGACTCCAACTTTACTCTATCAGCGACACCTGCTAGCATCGTCATTTGCCATAGGCTGTCGGGTTTGGCTGACTCGATGAGGTCAGGATCGAATTTCATAATCTCACTAATCTGATTCCTTCTGATGGCGTCCACCACGAGTGAGTCATATTCGCCTGCACGTTCGCTGAAACCGTAAGGCCCGTTCTTCTTATGTGCGTGTGCCTGGTCAGCACTCGCTACGAAAATAACCCGCTTCCGCTCAGCCTTTGCCTCTTCCGCGATTTTTCGGCCGAACTCAAAATTCTGTCTCAGTGGGATTTCTCGGGAGGGCGTTACAATTACGACCCTTGGTTTCTCTCTGCAACGTGCCATCATGAACCAAAGAGGCACTAGCGTTCCCCAGTCCATCGCTAAATCAGATCCAGCTCCTTCGCTTGTTCCATAGTTGACTCCTACAACTGGAAGGTTTCTCGACGATCGCCGCAGTAGCCTATTTGCGAAATCGACGTCGCATCGCGCTCTGAGGCTAACAGACGCTTTGTTTCGCGGGGATGCTCTGAGAGTTCCGGTCGAGTTCCTGGCCGTTACGATTCCAATATTTTTCCACAATCGAACGTTATGCGGTGTTGAAATGACGATGGTGCCCGGCCTAGCTCTTTCAACCTCATGAGCAATTGCGCGTAAACCATCTCGTGTCTTTCGAAACTTCCGAGCCATAGTGGGAGTGGCAAGTCGCTCGATTAACTCGCCTCCATGCGGTGCTATGCACGCGAAGACTAAGGTCATCGTGTTTCTACCCTTGCTACCTAAGCAAATTCGTCATAAGATATGTGGTAAAGTTCTCAAGGTTTTCCCAAAATGGGGAATCTGACATTTCATGTTATACGCCGCCTATGATCGTCGTACAACTCTCGTAGAGGCTACGAGAGTTGCGTATTGTGGTCTGCGTAAAGCAAGTGCCAGATGTCGCAGAACTCAAAATCGACGAAGTTAAGCACACATTGATTCGGGCAGGCGTTCCTAGTATCCTTAACCCGTTTGACGAGTTTGCCGTTGAGGAGGCAGTGAAGATACGTGATGTAATTGGTGGGGAGGTTACAGTAATGACTATGGGCCCGACGCAGGCAAAGGAAGCCCTCTATAAGTGTCTCGCCATGGGTGCCGACCGTGGGATCCTACTTTGCGATGCGAAGTTTGCTGGCGCCGACACTTGGGCAACATCCAAAACTCTTGCCATGGCGATCCAGAAGTTGGGCTATGACCTTGTTATTTGCGGTATGAAAGCTGTCGATGGTGAAACTTGCCAGGTGGGTCCAGAGATAGCCGAGATACTCGGCATCCCCCATGTATCTTACGTAAAACGGGTAGAAGTAAAGAGTGATGGCAAATCGCTGCTGGCAGAGAGGTCTACTGAGGAGGGGCATCAACTGATTAACTGTTCAATTCCTTGCCTACTTACAGCTTCGAAAGCTCTGAATATTCCACGTGTTCCAACTGTCATCAATCAGATGATGGCGAAAAAGAAACCAATTGAGACTTACACTGCTGAAACCATCGGAGCGGAAAAGGACCAAATCGGCCTTGCGGGTTCGCGTACACAAGTTGTGAAAGTTTACACACCAAACTTACGGAGCGGAGGGGGCAGGATACTCAACTCGGACGACCTGCAGGGGGCGGTGACCGAGTTGCTTGAGCTATTCAAGAAGGGTGCGATCAAGCGATGAGCGAAAAAGCGGCAAGTGGCGTATGGGTCGTAGGGGAGCAGAAAGGAAGTCAACTTGCAACTGTAACACTTGAGCTCTTGACCGTTGGACGAAGCATTGCAGATGCCTTAAAAGAAGAACTGAGTGTGCTGCTGATCGGTCCAGAATCAGGCGACACGGTCCGCATTCTCGCAGAGTACAGCCCAGACAACGTCGTCCTAATCACGGGGGAACAAACACAACACTACCTGCCCGAGATTCACTCAGATTCCATTGCGTCCTTGGTCGAAAAGAGTAGGCCGTCAGTAATCTTGTTCCCGGCAACCTACGACGGTCGAGATACTGCGGCAAGGCTTGCGGCAAGACTGCAAGTGGGGCTCGCAGCAGACTGTACTGAAATTCGGGTGGATGAGACTGGGCGGTTTGTCCAGATTCGTCCAGCGTTCGGCGGAAATTTGATGGCGACCATCCACCAACCCGTTACACGGCCGCAACTTGCAACACTTAGACCTCACATCGTCAAACCAGTCAAACCCACCAAGAAGATTACGCCCACAGTCCACAGGGTCGCCGCAGTTCCCGCGTCAACCCACTACCAGAAGACAATTCTCAAGGCTGTGCGCGAAGTAGCTGATGAGAGTGGTAATCTGGATGAAGCAGAGGTAGTGATTGGTGTCGGTAGAGGGTTAGGTGGCAAGGACAAGTTGTCGATGGTCAACCGTCTGGCCGGCCTGATGAATGCCGCAGTTGGTGGTTCGCGTGGTGTGGTTGACGCTGGTTGGTTGCCTCACAATCAACAGATCGGATTGACTGGCCGCGTCATCTCGCCCAAATTGTATCTCGCTCTTGGCGTTTCAGGCGCTGTTCAGCACCTAGTTGGGGTAAGAACCGCAAAAGAGATTGTGGCGGTAAACATAGATCCCGAGGCGCCAATATTCAAAGTCGCTACATTCGGCATAGTTGGCGACATGTTCAAGATTGTTCCTTTACTCATCAAAGAGTTGGAAACAAAACCTCCAATAGAACCCGCCGTTCAAGCAAAGTAGTTTCTGAACTCTTTCAGGCCTGGGTTGAGGCTTTGGGCGTAATCAGCACTTCGCGGAGATCTATATCGTCGTACTCGATGTCAATTGCTTGGTGAGGGCAAGCACCAATGCACTGCCAACAGAGGTAGCACTCTGGCACGTGGTATCTTATGATTGCTGGGACTGGGAAATTGTTGGAGAGGACGTGTTCGTAGAAGCATTCCAGCGCCTCTGTATTTTTCACAGCTGAGTCCTTCGGCTTGCACCATTTCACCAAACGCTCGAACGCTGAGTTTGGGCAACTCGTTGCACAGGCGCCGTCACCGTTGCACTTGCTATAATCGATTAGGACATAAGGCAATGTCCAACATGCAACAAGTGTTGAAAGAGATCATTTAAGCCCGACCCATTTACAACCATTTACGACAAAGTGTTTGTGTAGAGAATATACTATCGTTTCGACGCAGGATTGAAGAATATTTCGTTAGGATTGTTTGCTCTCGTAATTAGTCAGGTTACCGATTTCTCGGACTATTTGCTCGGTTAGTTTCAGAGCTGCGGCATGCACTTCTGGGCTGAGAGTTTCGCTGAAGGTAAAATTTGAGTTTATATCGACCGTGAAAATTCTGATAGACCTTGGGATTCTGCTTGGTTGGAGCTTCTTGTAGAGTTCCAGGGCAGTAGCGAAATTCGTGGTATGTGGTGAAGATTCGTACTGTGATCCCTTGAATTGTTCCGCAGAGAATTCGTGAATTTGTCCTCTCGTACTCTTCGATGCGATCGAGTCGATAATGAAGACAGTGTCGTAACCAAGTATTTCTTCAATGAGCCTGATTCCACCCACACTCAATTCCTTGAAGTCCAATCCCGATCTCGACGGAATTCTTTCCTTTAGTGCTCTGATGACGAAAATACCCACTCCGTCGTCCCCCATTATTGGGTTGCCTAGTCCCACGAGCAGAATGGGTCTGTAGTCCAAGGCTATTCCTAGCACCTTTGTGGCGGAGAGTTCGGCGTCCATTCCAAATATTGAAGCCAAACGGCGACTGCAACGTTTGCAACCGTGCAATTACCTTCCAAATTGATGGGTTTCATTTCCGTAAACTCCGACCTTATGTTTCGTTTTCAATTTTTATTCGGCAGTATGCTTAACCTTGGATCTTCAAATCAGGCGCTGACCTTAATATCGAAACTGTCCATTACTATTTCTTGTTAGGTGTAGAATAATGTCGGGAACCATTGGCAGATGTGCGGAATGTCGCAGCACATATGGAGACGACGAATGTACCCCGTGTACAATCTGCGGTGCCGGACCCCGTGACTCCTGCGTGCATTGTCCGCCCAGTCTAATATTGGCCGGATAGCCGAAGCTTGCCATAGGATTGTCGTTTACAGATCGTCTAACCACTAGTTATGTCTGTAATCGTATCAGGTTTCGGTCTTGTCAGCCTCGCCGGTAATGCATCGCGCCAGGTTTTAGCGGAACGAGGTAAGCAGTTCTTTCATTTCGAGTTTCGTGCGTGCACCTAAAGTAATTCGTTCGTTGAGAGTTGGGCGATACTGCTGAAATATGATTCCTATCGGGATTTGATCTGTTTGCTTAACTAACTCGCATGCCGCGTCGTAGTTTTTGGGATCATAGGAAGAGTCGACTTCCTTGACCTTTGCTGCATATTCTTTCCATGTATCGTGGAAGGTAGGACAAGGGTTGAGGACATGTATTAGTGCGAAGCCTTTGTGTTTTATTCCTTCAGCTATCAAATGTCCCAGATGGTTTGGTTTCCCTGGGAAACCCCTTCCTAGAAATGATATCCCGTAAGCCAAGGCTAGCCTGCTAATGTCTATCGGGTCTTCTTGATTCCCCTTGGGGGTAACTCGCGTCTTATACCCGAATGGAGTTGTAGGTGATGGTTGGCCTTTGGTTTGACCGTAGATTCCGTTGTCAAGTACTATTAGCGTAATATCGGGGTTTCTTCTGGCGGCATGGGGCATGTGTCCGCCGCCGATAGCGAAAGCATCTCCATCCCCCGCGACACCAACCACGCAAAGGTCAGGCCTGGATATGCTAATGCCCTGTGCGATTGGAAGGACGCGACCGTGTAGTGTATGGAATCCGTAGGTCCTGAAGTTATGAGGGAACCGACCGTTACATCCAATCCCTGAGACGAGGACAATTTCTTCGTTTTTCAGACTCAGTTCATGGAAGGCCACTTCCACGGATTTTAGAACGCCGTAATCTCCACAGCCCGGGCACCATGAGGAGGTGTAGTCGCTACGGTACTCGCTGATCACAGCTGTCACTTATGCTACCTCCTCAATCTTCCTCAAGACTTCGTTTGGCGTAAACGGGAGTCCTTCTGACTTGTTAAATGAAATTGGTCGTATGCTGAAGTTCGCTTTTAGTAGTTTAGCGAACTGAGCTGTGTGATTTAGCTCAGGGACAAGCACTGACTTGAGGCCTTTGAGAAAAGCTGAGACCTGCTGCTTGGGTAGAGGGTTCAGCAGTTTACATTGCAACCAGCGTACTCGTATGGACTTCTTTCTCGCGCGAAGAATAGCATCGTGAATCGCTCCTTGAGTAGACCCCCAACCAATCACTCCGACCCTAGCTACTGAGTCGCGTATCTCCATAGCGTTCAGGGGATCATTAGCAAGTTCAGTTTCTGCTGTCTCAAGCTTTCTGTTCCGTTTCGCTTCCATTTCGGAATGAACTTCAGGTCGAATACTTGGACGTCCGTCTTCGTCATGTTCGACGCTTTCAGCCACATATTCTCCTCTAGGCTCTCCTGGAATGGACATAGAGGATATACCGTCATGTGTTATTGCGTACCTTAGGTATCTGCCAGTCGTAAGTTCTGCCTTTGTTCGGTTTACCATTGTTAATCCGTCCACGTCTGGCATGGGCATACCTTCGGTGAGTTGGGCTAGGGATTGGTCGGTGAGGAGGAGGACTGGGAGCTGGTATCGTTCGGACAAGTTGAATGCTCTGATGGTTTGGTAGAAGCAGTCTTCAACGTTTCCCGGGGCAATGACAATTCTGGGGGCATCGCCATGACCGGCGTACAACGCGTGGTTGAGGTCGGACTGTTCGGTCTTTGTTGGCAGTCCGGTTGATGGTCCTCCTCTTTGGGCGTCGACTACTACTAGTGGGATCTCCGCCATCGAGGCCATTCCTATCATCTCTGTCATCAATGAGAGACCGGGCCCTGATGTGGCAGTCATGGACTTAGTTCCGACGTATGATGCCCCTATCGCGGCTCCTATGGAAGCAATCTCGTCTTCTCCCTGAAAAACGGCACCGCCGAAACTTGGAAGATAGTTGGCCATACCTTCAAGGATGTCGCTGGCTGGTGTTATTGGATAGCCTGCATAGAATCGGCATCCCGCTGCGATCGCGCCTAACACGATTGCTTGGTTGCCGGTTACCACTATCTTGTTTGGAGTAATCTTCAGGTTGGGCATAACTCTTTGAGGCGCTAAACCCATTCCGAGGTTGATCGCTGAGAGATTCTTCTGTAAGACCTCCTCACCTCGAGACGAAAGAGTTCCCTTGACAACCTCTTCGACGATACTTTTCGAGATTCCAATAGTACTCGCCGTATAGCCAACTACAATCATATTCTTCGCCTTCGGATAGCCAACTTTGTTCTGGGCTAGTGAAGTGAAGGGTACTCCCGAGGAATGCTTGTGTAGTGATGAATACGTCTTCGAGGTGCGGTCTGAGTCGAAGATTAGCTCGCCATCTGGTTTCAGGTCTTTTGAGTGAGATGAAATAGCATCGGTGTCTAAGGCTACTAGCAGATCGAGGGCGTCACCCTGAGAGTACGCGTGACGGTTACTAACTCTCAGTTGATACATGCAAGGCCCACCGCGTACGGAGGATGGGTAAGTGCGAAAATTGAAAATCTTCAACCCCATTCTAGACGCAGAGTAGGTCAACACTTCGCCAGCGAGGATAACCCCCTCACCTGACTCGCCAGCCAACCGTATTGTTAGGTCCAAACTGTTTCAGCTTGAGTTTAGCACCTCTTAAGCAGGTTTTAGCCTCACTGTTGATTTTCGGACCTGATTTTACCTTATTACTGAACTAGACTGTCGTCCTTTGCAGACGAAACCAATTGCGCCATAGGAATGCTTGCATGGTTTGAGATAGAAGAATTCTACGATTTTTCTCCGATGAGCAGAATTGACGGAGTCATCCCAATTCTTGTGCCTATGTCATCAAGAATTTTCTGAAATTTGACGTGATTGAGCTTTAGTCCTTTACGCCCTTTGGGAGGATACGGGTCGTTGAAAATTACAGTCTCCTCATCCGCGTCAGTAACGACAACCCAATGCGGAATATTTAGTGAGTGAATTACGCCCATGTGAACTAGGGCTACGGGAACATACCCCTCCTGAACGCCTCGAACTACATCCGCTACTGTCGGACGCTTGTAGGTGACGGGTAGGCCTCTGGCTCGGGTTCTATGTTGATTTTCTTTCATCCCGAAGAAGCTGAGTTCGACATCTTCCGCAGTGAATCGATTCTTTAACCGCTGTTTCCACCATTCGTAGTCTACAGTTACCCTTCGTTGTGTTATGAGTCGGACCTTGTATCCAGCATCAAGTAGCGGAACTGAGAGGCCGTAGGGGTCGGCTCCTCTCGTGCCGATCATGTTGCATTGTCGCCACACTTCGAACTCAAGTCTGCGGTCCATCTTCAGTTTCGGTTCGAAGTGTTTCATGACCATAACGACGCATGCGGGACCGCAGCTAAACTCTGCGCTCTGGGAGTAGTAAGGTACGTTGAGGGGCATTTGCTCATCTCTAGAGTTTCCGGAAATTTGGCATGATGAACTATATTCTTAACTCTTGAAGTGTTCCCATCCTTTCATTGGAATTTCGCTGTATCCTTCTACTTTCCTCAGGCGCACGCCGTGGAACTTTGAGGTGACGCTACCGATCGTAATCAGTTTGCCATGAGTAGCGCGTCTCGCTATGTTGAACTTGTTTGGCTTAACGGTTACTACGAGATGGTACTCTTCGCCACCATATAGGGCTAAGTCATTCGCTTCGTAACCGTAACGCATAGCATACTTTCGAGCAGTCTTACTCACTGGTACATGAGTGACCTCTATTCCAACGTCACTCGCTTGCGATAGCTCATGTAGGCTCAGTGCTAACCCGTCGCTGGAATCTATTGAAGCAGTCAGCGCTTTGCACTTGGCCAACGCTATCCCGAGTTCTAGTTCGGCATTTGGTTTGTAAACGGCCTGAGCTAGTTTGGAGGGTAATGAGTGTCGTCTTATTCGCTGTTTGAGAATAGCCCTCAACCCCGCTGATGCACAACCGAATTCTCCAGTAACCGCAACTATGTCTCCCACTTTCGCACTGGAACGCAGGACCAGCTGGCGCCTTCTAGCTAATGCAAATAGGGCGATCGACACGGTCAAGTCCCTTGACTCGTTCGTGTCGCCACCTACGATTGGAAAACGATATTCCTTCGCCGCACCTTCGAGTCCCGCGGCAATGTTCTGAATGTCTCGTTTTGTCAGGTTGGATGGCAAGCCTAGCGATACCAGACCTGCAATTGGTCGAACGCCTTTGGCTGCGAGGTCACTTACGTTCGCTACCACTGCTTTCCTTGCGGCTTCCTTCAATGACATGCCGGGAGGAATGTCTGTGCTTCCGACTAGCATGTCTGTCTTAAGGACCGCGAGTTTATTGTCAGAAAGTTTGACTGCGGCGACATCATCACCGAAACCGACGATCGTTCTCGTGTCGGTTCCGAATGAATGTTCCATTATCTGAATCACGCGTCGCTCGCCCAAGTCTCGAAGTGAAGTCAACCCTACCCCGCCGTTTTCCTAGTGAGTCCATCTTGCTTACCTATATTTTGAACAATGGGTGTCGTTGAATCAGTGTCTCTGTTTCAGTTCTGTCCGAGGTCGTCTATGTGGACGAAGCGACGGCAGGAC
>DATIYC010000041.1:0-8054 GCA_035517955.1 Candidatus Acidiferrales bacterium
GCAATACGAAAACTCGGCTTGATACCGAGAGCGAACGTCCTGATTCACGCCGTCTGTGACGAGGAAGTAGGATCCAGACTGGGCACATCATACCTTGTCAAGAGGGGGTACGCCGATAAGGCGAGTTACGGATATGTGACGGAGGCTTCGACAAGCAAGAACAGAATCTTCGTACGAAATGCCATGAAGGGAACGGCTGTCCTGAACGTCACCGTGAAAGGAAAACCTGCTCACGCCGCCAACCCGTATGACGGGGTGAACGCAAACCTAGAAATGTCAAAGGTACTCCTCGCCATGAGTCACCTCAAATTCAAACACAAACGAAGCCGATACCTGACCCCTCCAACAATAGCCCCCGGAACAATTCTGCGCGGAGGAGACAAAGACAACGTTATACCTGGAAAATCCAATTCTACATCCGATGTTCGGTACTTGCCAGGAATGACCGAAACATCGATAAAACGAGACATTGACCGAATCATCAATCAACTTCGTAAGCGAGATAGGAAGCTTCGCTTATCCTACGAGTTAGAGATAGGAGAACACAAGGCAATTGAAATTGGAGCAGACCAACCAGTAGTGAGAAGAGCCAGAGACATAATCACAAAGGTGACTGGCTACAAACCGCGAGTAATGGGTGGATACGGAGCGACCGATGCCTCTCATCTAGTTCTGAAAGGAAAAGTACCTACGTTAGTAGGGCTAGGTCCATCGGACATCGATTTGGGAAACATGCACGGCATAGACGAAAAGGTTTCAACAGCAAGGCTGATGGATTTTACCAAGATCTATGCGGGCCTAATGCTATCTCAATAGGAACCATGACTAGCACGCTTCGACTGGATAGGTCGCTAGAGGTCAAGTAAATGTGGCAGTCGCTGTGAAAGATTAGCCTGGGTGCCAAGCCGTAATTTCGTTCTCCAAGCTCTGTTTGGCCCCGCATTGTTTGCATATCATTGAGCCGGTTCCGTCAGGTCTGGCGAACTGGCCGCAGTAAGGGCATTTTACATGCTCCTCTTTCATATGCTCCGCGCACTCATCGCGGGAGTCATAGACGCGGCTGCAGTACCTGCAACGCCAAACTTTGAGCGGCTCGTCCATTTTCCTTCTAAACCTCCCTAGTTATCGTCACCATTAAACAATAACTCGTTCGCCGCTTTCGCTCATAGTTGAACATGCAATTAACCATCTCAGCGGGTGCAAAATGGATTACGAACTTTACGCTTTGCTAACTTAGTTGATCACGTGTTTCTTCACTAACAGCTCTAATCCAACCTACCTTCAATCAAGCTGATTATGGTCGTATCATTTTCTCGAAGCTTCGGCTAGAAATTCAGCTCGCCGTCGAGGAAGAATTTCGTTCTTTCGTCTCTTGGATTCGCGAAGAAACTCGATGTGTCGTTTTCCTCGATAATGCATCCTTTGTGAAGATGGACTATTCTTTCGGAGAGGCGCCTCGCCTGTGAAAGGTTGTGCGTGCTTAGCAGAAGTATGCGCGAATTAGCTGCTTCCTTAATTCCCTGCTCAATTATGGTTGCATTTGTAGGGTCGAGATTCGCAGTGGGCTCGTCGATCAACAAAACATCCCTCTCTATAACTAGCGCTCTTGCAATGGCAACGCGTTGCTGTTCGCCGCTTGACAGTTTGTTGGCTTTCCGCTTCTCGAAGTTTTCCAGGTTCACGATTCTCAAAGCAGATAGAACTCTTTCTCTTAATTTTCCAGACTGAACATGCTGGACGCGCAGTCCGTACGCCACATTGTCGTAAACAGACCCGCTGAACATGATGCTTTTCTGAAACACCATAGTGGAGCATGCTCTGAGCTCTTCCTGCGAAGCCTCTCTTCCATCGACCAGAATTTTACCTTCGTTCATTGTATCTAGGCCTGCTAGAATCTTCAGTAGCGTAGTCTTACCGGCGCCATTCACGCCAACTATCGAGACAATCCGCCCAGATAACACGCCGATGTTGACGTTATCAAGAGCTTGCAGATGATCGTATCTTTTGCTGACATTCAATGTTTCTAGTCGCGAAATCATCATGATGACCTTCGAGCGAAACTCAAGATTATGCTCAGGGTCATGACGATACTGAGCAAGATGAGGGCCAGCGCGATGCTCAGAGAGATGTCACCCATCTCGGTTTGCAACGCAATCGCCGTTGTAAGTACTCTTGTTAAGTCTCTGATGTTACCGCCGAGCATTATTGCCACGCCCAATTCGGCGAAAGCTCTATTGAACGCTGCCACAATCGCGAGAAGAACTCCTGCCCGAGCTTCCCGCAAAACTACGGCATCCATCTGCATTCCTGATGCGCCCAAGGTTTTGGCGAGCGTTCTCACCTCAGGATCGACTGACTCCAATGCGCTAGTTGTGAAGCTTACAACAATTGGCGTGACAAGTACGCACTGCCCAATTATGATAGCAGATGGAGTGTACATTAGATGAAAGTAGCCAAACGGACCTGCCCTTGAGAGCAGCAGGTATAGGTACAGTCCGAGGGCTACGGTTGGGATACCGATGAGTGCGTTGAATAGGCCCTTTATCACACGTTTGCCTGGTAGATTCCGGAGTGCCAGAACCGCCGAGATTGGTATACTCCAAATACATGAAAGCGCTGTTCCAGATATGGAGATAATCAGCGACAGTTCTGTGATTCGATAGACTTCTGGGTCGCCTGAGATTATCAGTTCAATTGCTTGGATTATGCCTTGAATGATTGGATCCAGAGCGGCAACTTCCTCTCTAAGATCCAAGTCAAGACTGCCATGAAAATCATTGGTTGTATCGTGTCGCTGGCGCTATAGAGGTCACTTGCTTGGTAGCGGAACTGTGTAGGGCATTCCGATCCTTGAAAGAACGCATAAGCATGAATCCAGCCAAGGAGAGTTTGATTGCTTTGGCTTGTGGCGAGCGGAACGTACGGGTAGAAGAGAGGTTGGCCGTACTGACTGAGACCATAGTTGGCGATGAGCTGCTGCGTACTATTCGAAACCAGATACCTAATGAACTGCATTGCGCCCGCAAAATTGCTCTTAGTCATATTCGCGTTAAGTGGGTTGTCGGCGATAGCACTGTAAACGTTCAATAGTGATTTGCTTTCAACTACGAGTCTGACTAGGTTGATGTTGTGGTTGTTGTAATTCACAAGATAGGTGCCCACATCAGACAAGGTGTATGCCTGCTTCTCATTGGCCAACTGTAAGGTCGCAGTCATTCCACTTCCGGCTTCTATGTACCAGCTCTGTGAACGAAGTTGACTGACGGTAACGTTGATAGATTTCCAGAGGCTAACTTCCTTCGTGTAAGTACCTGAGTTGTCTCCTCTCGAAACCCAAAGAGCAGTCCCATTCTTCCCGGCGGACATAATGGCTTGCAAAGCTTCCTTAGCGCCTAACCCATGGATGTGGGCTGGGTCGCTCGCTGGGCCAACAATGGTGAAGAAGTTGTAAGCGAAAATCTTTCTATTCACTCCGTAACTTCCGTTGAGGAAAACGTACTCGCTTGAGGGTGCGTGCACGAGAATCATGTCTGCATCTCCGCGCATGGCAGTTTGAATCGCCAAGCCAGTTCCTTGAGCAATGAACGAGACGTTCATCGAGGGGTTCTTAGCTTCGAAATCCTTCTGCAGCGCATCAAGAAGACCCGTCTCATACAAACTTGTTGTAGTCGATACGATCAATTGTGTCATAGGAGTCATAGTTGTAGTTGCAGTTGGAGCAGTAAGTGCTGTGTAGGAATACGCCGCGACTCCGATTGCGCATATCGCAACAACGATCAAGATTACAGCGTGAACTTTCGTCAAAGCTGAGCGAGACATCATAGAGGTCATGCCTAGGCACGTCTCCGCATCGATATATATGTACAGTGGTATCAATTTCTCTTATGCTATTGAGAACTTTGTTTTCTGGAGTACAAAAGGTGATCCGAAGTGTCGAAGACCAAGACTTGAGACAGTTATGCAATCTGTAATCGGCTCTGAATCAGGAACAGCTGTGAGTTAGTTCTCCGTCCGGTGGTTCAAAAACCGCTATCAAAACCGTTGCAGAAAACGTTTTCAAATCTCAAGGCCATTATAGAGTTCGGGATTCAGGCTTGAAGCTTGGTGTTTGCGTCCCGAATTATGGTGAAACAACGTCGGTTGATGGGCTGAGAACAGTAGCGCTTGAGGCTGAAAAATTAGGGTACTCGTCAGTCTGGACCACCGATCATGTTCTCATGCCACAGCAAAGTGGGACTCCGTACGAGCGAATCCTTGAGACGATCACATCCTTAGCCTACCTCGCCGCGATCACAAGCACCGTGAAACTCGGTATATCCTCATTGATCATAGGTATGAGGAACCCGGTTGTTGTAGTAAAGCAACTAGCAACGGTCGACCAGTTCAGCGGCGGCAGGGTAATACTTGCAACGAGCTCAGGCTGGAATGAACAAGAGTTCGCACACCTTGGTGCAAATTTCCAGAACCGAGGCAAGAGGCTCGACGAGACGATAGGGCTAATCAGAGAACTCTGGAGTAATCCCCAACCGAAATTTGAGGGAAGAGTACTCCAACACAAGTTCAGTAAAGCAGTGTTCGAGCCTCGCCCCGTTCAGAAACATCTAACGGTATGGATTGGTGGGACAAGCGAGGCAGCAATGAGGCGTGCAGTTGCGCTTGGAGATGCTTGGCATCCGAACGTAATACCGCTGGACGCCTTCCGAAAACTCGTCTCAGACTTCAGAAGGATACCTGGGGCGGAGCACAAGGACATCTGTGTTCGGATCGGGTTGAATTCGAAGGCACAGAAATCAGAATACGTTGGTGCTCAAGGAGAGCGTAGATTCATGCTAACCGGAAACATGAAAGAGAACAAAGAAACCATCGCTGAACTCGAGAAGCTCGGAGTAAGCCAAATGATCGTAGTCCCCAGCCCAGAGGGACGGACACCGATTCCAGATCAAGTCGAAAGCCTAAGGCTTCTTGCTGAGGACACAATCCGACGCTCAGATTATATTGCCTAGCACTCAGCCGCATTGTTATGAAACGTTGCACGTTAGGCTACTCTAGGGGGACTTTTGCACGCCGAACCTAGAGGCTGATGGCTCCTATACGGCTCGTCAACTCACACTAACCGCTCACATGTACGTGCCCCGCAAACTTCAACCCCTGAGGGAGCGGTGGAATCAAAATGTCATTGACCATAATCTTTCAAACTCGCGCGTGCAACTTACAGGTCTTGCGCTGGGCCGTTTACACGCTTTCTGGGCGCGTACGCATCTCGGGATATGAAGGGGGCCAAGTTTCATGATTCGCGCGGTCAGTGTGCGCCAAGTATTCTTCGATCCGCGTTCTCTTTGCTTCGAGCCAGACTGGAAGTGTCAACTTCGCACCCATTGTGTCTACTGATTCGTCAACACTGTAGCCAGGGCCCTTGGTGGCGATTTCTAGCAGGTTGTTCTCGAGGTCTCTGAAGTAGAGGGATTTGAAGTAAAATCGGTCAATGATACCTGAATGCTGAATTCCCAAGCTAGTTAGCCTTCGCATAACCGAAACCTGATCAGCGTCCGAGTTAACGGCCATAGCTATGTGGTGGATGCTGCCTCGTCCGACAAATCCGTCCTCTGCCTTAGGGTAGGCGAGGTAGCGAAGGAAATCTGGTTTATTCTCGCATCCAATCCCCAGAATTTTCGTCTCTTCTTGGTCAGGATTGGGTCGGGTGAATGAGTTTTGAAGTCCAAGCGCCTTGTCGAAAAACTTCGCCAT
Organism: Candidatus Acidiferrales bacterium; assembly: GCA_035517955.1. Lineage (GTDB taxonomy): Archaea > Thermoproteota > Bathyarchaeia > 40CM-2-53-6 > 40CM-2-53-6 > FEN-987. The sequence goes on from DATIYC010000041.1 coordinate 5,746, forward strand.
AAGTTCCGGTTCCGAGGTCAGTGGACTGGCATGGTTGAATATTGTAAGCTTCATATCCTGGCTAATTGATTCAACGGGAGATTCGCCGACATCGAGCTCATGAACATAGTTTGCGCGCACGTTCTCATTGTTAGGGTACGTGATCTCAACCATGACACCGTCAGGATCACGAAGATAAAGCGAAATTCGATCGTCACGAACGAACGGTCCAGCAATTGGAACCTTATTGCGAGTTAACCAAGCCCCCCACTTAGGCAGGGCTTCAAGATTCGGAACAGCGTACGAAAGATGGTGAGGCGAACCGAGTCCCACTCTCCCTGCGGGTAAGTCTGGCCACTCGAAAAACGTGATTGCGCTACCGGTCGTACCTTTCTCATCGGCGTAGAAGAGGTGACGATGATAGACATCGTCTTGGTTTACGGTTAGCTTAACTCGCCTAAGACCAAGGATTTCTGTATAGAACCTACGATTAACCTCTTGATTAGAAGTTACTAAAGTAATGTGATGTAACCCAGTAATTACGCCATTCAGATCAGACATATCCGAACGTAAGCTTAGCCCTGATCTGATAGGAATTGCCTCGACGAATTCAAACGGAGCACAGAGCGCGTGCTATTCCTTGGCAATCATGACTTCGGTGGCTTTGATTACGGCGGCAGCCCTGTCGCCTCGCTGCAACTTTAGTTCCTCAACTGCCTCCTTGCTGATTATAGCGGTTATCGTGACCGGTCCGTCAACTCTGACCTTCACGGTAGCCGTTATTACTCCCTTCTCAACTTCTTCAACGGTCCCTTTGAATTGATTTCTTGCGCTAATCTTCAACCCTAACACCCAGAACCTTTTGCGACTTAGGCTGCACGAATATAACGCTAACCTCGAAACCATCGCGGATGAGGCACGTTCAAGCAATCTTCAAAGCAAACATCGACCGAAGTTCTATGAAGAACTTTGTTCATGCGATTCACAAAATCCGTGTTTACTCGTAATTTCTAACGATTTTATAGATGTGGGAACCGAGAAGGCTTAGTAGACTTAGAAGCAATGTGGCATGTGGTTAGCGCTACTTGAAACGGTCTCGCATGGACATTTACGCTGACATTCTAGAGCTGCTAAAGCGGAGGCCGGAAGGTGCGCTTGTAACCAGACTCTCCTACGGAGCAGGTTTACCCATTGATAGAATCAAACCAATGCTTCAAACATTAGCCGACTTCGGACTACTATCCGTAAGGAACGATGTAAACAGCCGATTCTACCACATAACTAGACGAGGCTTGGAATTCCTAGATGCGTACAGGAAAGTGCAGAGTTTCATGACATTCTTGGGAACAGAGCAAACGTAGTCGCTACCAGTACTCACATAGTGTGACCACTCTCTGCCATTACGCGACGTGCCCTGTCCTTTAATTTGCGAAATCAAAAAACAACCCGATGAAACATGATAAGCGATCGTATAGCCGGATTAAGAAAACTAGCCAGTTTAGCAAACATATGGATCCATGCATCGACCAACGGAAAATTTGCGCTTTCTAAAAACAACAGCGTGGCCTCCTGCTCGTTCAATTATGGACGTCGGAATCAAGAGATAGCACGTCAAGTGAGCAGAGCATATATCCACCGCCCTTTCAACGCGAATCGCTAGGTAGTAAATTCACAATGCCTAACGTGCATACGCAGCGTCGAACAAAAACAACAATCGGACACGTTGATGGAGACCTGGAATTGAGTGACGACGCTGTAATCACACCACAGACGGATACGATTATTGTAGATGGCCGTATTCGACTTGACGGGAACGCTACATTCACGGGGCCGGTGAAGGCTGAGTCGATCAAGGGTGAGGGGGACGTAGAAATCCAGGGTGATTTGACGGCTGCTGGAGACATCGCCATCTCTGATGGGATTCTAACGGTCACAGGCTCTTTGACCGCCCGTGACGTAGACGTTGACCGAAGCGTAATCGTCTCAGGAAACCTCACTGTCGAAGATTTGGATGTGGGAGGCAAGGTCGGGGTTGGGGGCGACCTAAAAGCACGTAGCGCCGACGTTGGAGGGTCCCTTGACGTAAGGGAGTCAGCGACGCTCGACGATATTGATGTAGGCGGTACCGTTAGGATCACGAAGAACGTTAGTTGTCGCACCATAGATGTCGGGGGATCTGTAGAGGTTGGAGGAGGAAAAATCTCTGAAGACATCGAGGTGGGTGGATCATTTGAGTCAGCAGGTCCACTAGAATTTGATACCCTTGACGTTGGCGGGTCTGTCAATCTTGGAGGTGATAGCGTCGGCCGTCGAATAGACGTCGGAGGAGT
>DATIYC010000042.1:0-3971 GCA_035517955.1 Candidatus Acidiferrales bacterium
GACAGAGCCCGATTCTGCGAATCTTCTCATGCCGCTCGTGGGATTCTTAAAGTCGACCCATCCCAAGTTCAAGAAGAATCTATACACTACACTTTCCCAACTCGGCCAAGATGGTTTCCTGTACCGGTACAAGACGGATGACGGGCTTCCGGGCGAAGAGGGGACCTTTTCGCTATGCACGCTTTGGGCAGTTGCGTGTCTGGCTAGGGCTGGAAAGGTAAGAGAGGCGACAAGGCTCTTTCAGAAAGTGCTCGAAAATGCAAATCATGTTGGGCTTTACTCTGAGGAATTCGACCCAGTGACAGGTGAAGCGCTAGGCAATTTTCCTCAAGCATTCACTCACCTAAACCTCATCAACGCAGCACTGGAGCTGGACGCCGCCATGGCACACGCGTCCTAACTAACTTCACGCGTGGACTTGCGTAGCCCTAGCTACTGCATCGAGTTGCTCGGCAGATCGCAATTGCTCGAACAATTGGGCTACCTCAGATTGGTTACGGAGATAGTACTTAGCGAGGGAAGGAGCTATACCTATGCGAATTGAAACAGCGCTCTCAGGCAGTGCTTTGAACATGTCCTCATCAGTTCTGTCATCCCCTATGCTAAGGATGAAATCATAATTCCTCTTCGTAATCCAGTTCTGCGCAGCCGTTCCTTTGTTCACTTTCACGCTTCTAACCTCAAGTGTTTTCTTTCCGATCAAAACTTGCAGGTCTGTGTTAACGATCAGGTTCTTCAACTCGTCTACTAGTTCTTTCGCCCTTAACGAACTTAATTCAGGGTTTGCAGCGCGGTAATGCCATAGCAACGTGTACTCTTTCTCTTCCAGTCTGGATCCGGGAAGTTTGTCCACATACGAACGCATTGTAGGAAGCAGTTTGGCTTTCCAATCACTTGTGAGTGGGACCGGCATTTTCCAGGCTTCATTCACTTCCCTAATCCAGGCCCCATGCTCCGCAACTAGGTTCACGCTCATCTTCTCGAACCACTTCTCCAAGTCCTTTCGAGTTCGTCCACTCACCACGACGATTGTAGTGTTCGGGTCTTTGCTCATTTCATCGAGAATGGAGAGAATTTTCGGACTAGGTTCCACTTTGTCCGGCTGTAACGAAATTGGTGCAATGGTTCCATCGAAATCTAGCATTATTAATTTGGCTAGGCTCTTAGTGAAATCGTCATGCAGTTTCGTCCGGCTCTTGCTGTCAAGGAATCTCGTTTCATAGGACCGTTGTTCGTCTTTGATAGCCAAGGTCTGGTGGACGAAGTCGTTTCCCCATTGGAATATGTTGTAGTCTTTTAGTCTCTTTCGTAGTAGGTGATTTCGACGCTTCTGTTCTTCCTCAGGCATGGTTAGTGCCGTTTCCATTGCGCGCGCAACCTCATCAATGTCGTTAGGATTCACTATGATGGCCTCCCCAAGTTCTGATGACGCTCCCGCCATTTCGCTGAGGATCAGGACTCCCTTCTCGTCTGTTTTCGTTGCCAAGTATTCTTTTGCAATCAGATTCATGCCATCTCTTAGTGGTGTCACTAAGGCAACGTCGCTAAGCTGGTATAACGCAACGAGTGAGTTAAATGGAATGTGCCGACTCTGGTATAGTATGGGTGTCCAGTTTACTGTTCCAAATCTTCCATTTATTCTTCCAACCAACTCATCGATCGCACTTTTGATATCGCTATATTGCTTCAGTTCCGTTCGAGACGGAGTCATGAGAAGTGTTAGGATAACTTTGCCTCGCTGAGATTCATTTCTATCTAAGAACCGTTCGAATCCCAGGAGACGGTTCACTACGCCTTTAGTGTAGTCAAGTCTGTCGATGGATAGCATTACTCGCTTGTTCGCGAACGTCCGCTTTAGCCGCTTCATCTCAGAGTGAACCCGGCGTTCAGTCGGTGTCGCAGCAAACCTATCGAAATCTATCCCCATAGGAAACGTATCAGCCTTAACTACACGGTCATCGGTGAAGACCTTTCCCATGTCGTTATCGTATCCGAGGATTCTGAGTAGGCAGCGCAAGAAGTGAGTTGTATAGTCGTAGGTGTGAAAGCCTATGAGGTCCGCTCCAAGGATGCCTCTGAGAATTTCCGTTCCCCATCGTCGGGGGAGGAGTCGGAAGAGTTCGTAGGAGGGGAATGGGGTATGAAGAAAGAAGCCTATCTTTAGTGAGGGCATATGCCGTCTAAGCATGGCAGGGACTAGCATCAGATGGTAATCGTGTATCCATACTAGGTCGTTTGGTGCGGCAATCTGTATAACCGCGTCACTAAACATTCTATTCACTTGTTGATAGTTGTCCCAATCATTGTTGTCGAAAGTGGTGTAATTGGGGAAGTAGTGGAATAAGGGCCAAAGCGTTTTGTTACAAAAACCGTAGTAGAATCTTCTCAAAGCTTCCTTCGGGATGTTTACCTCTACGAGGGAATTCTCAGAGAGCGTCTGCCGAATTTTTTCTTCAATCTCACCGGTAGATCTGTTGCCAGAAACCGCTGGACTTCCAACCCAGACGTAGTTAGACTGCCCTTTAATCCGCATGGAGTTGAGATAATCGCTAAGCCCGGTAGCGAGGCCGCCGACACTTTCCTGCAGTCGAATCTGTCCATCTTTAACAGTCACAGAAGTCGGAAGTCGGTTTGAAACGAGAATCATGCGAGATCGAGTGTTGCTTGTCTGCATCAATTTCGACAATTCCATTGAAGAACCCATGCCAAACGAATTCGGGCCGACCCGATATTCGGACGAAGACGTAGATTGAAGGTTCTTACCATTATGGTCCCTCCAACCAGCGAAGTAACGTGTCTTGAATTCCCACACAGTGCCCGCACCCAACTGACGCCATGACTCTCGCCGGCGTTATGAGAGCTGTTCCACTTAGTGGAAAATTCAAGCAGAGATTGCAATCCATTTCGAGGTCAGGCTGACACTAGGACAAGACGATTAATCGTAAATTGAACTTGGCTATACTTGTTCTAATTTGTGGAAATAGGCATACATGCACCTCGACCATTATGATCACATGGGAGGCTGAACTACCGTGAAACAAGGAAAGTCTACGCGGAGGTCAGCGTCGTCGCGCAAAGGTTTCAAGAGAATTCTCGTCGCGGTCGATGACTCAAAAAGTTCGCGGCAAGCCCTCGAAACAGCTGCTAGGCTCGCCGAAAAGAACAATGCTGAATTGATAGTGACTTCAGTAGTGCAATCTTCAACCTACTTATATCCGCCAGACCCAATTGCTGCGGCTCCAACTCCAGGCATCACAACGCCCATGCTACCCGTTCCACTATTCAATCGAGAAGCCTCAAAGGCTGCGGCGAGGTTGGTTGAAAAGGCGGTCCCTCGCTCCAAAGCCAAAGCCGCACACTTGAAGGTTCGAAGGAAGGTGCTCAAAACCGAAACGTCAGTTGCAAAATCAATAACGCAGTATGCGGCCAATCAAAGGGCCGATTTGATAGTAGTCGGGACGAGTAGCGTTGGGAGCCTGAAACGTCTGGTTCTTGGCAGCGTTTCAAGTGGGGTTGTCAATAACGCAACAACCTCTGTCTTAGTTGTGAGATAAGGATAAATTCTAACACTCGCGTGTCGTACATTCAGCACCGGCAATCTTGCATGCGTCGCAACTTTTCCGGTTGTGAATGACGCATTTGAGACTACAGAGGATATTTACTTGAAACCGAGAGGAATACTGCCTGAAGTCGTCCTGACAATAGTCTTGTTCGTATCATTTCAGGTCGCCCTTCAGCCCCAAACTTCCGTGACTCCTCTCGTTCGTGCCTTGATCGCGCCAAGTAACCTTGATCCTTCTCAATCAAGTACCGCCAGTTCGAACTCGACCCAAACTTACTCAAATTCGACGAACACAGGTTCAAGCACTTCGAATAGCACGCAGAGCGCTACTGGTTCAACCGAAGCGCAATCGAACACTTCGACAGCTTCAAACGCAAGCGGCTCACAGCCAGCGGCTTCCAGCAGCAAT
>DATIYC010000043.1:0-3598 GCA_035517955.1 Candidatus Acidiferrales bacterium
AGTAACACTGTACTGACATTCAGTCGAATCCGCAGGACCCGCAAGTCAGGTCTTGAACGACTTACTGGTTAGCCAGTTGTTAATATGACTGAGCAGACGGACTCTTGGTTTGTACTTGGAGTTGCCTCTCAGCACTGAAGGCAGAATAGCGGTGATGTTAACGATTCCAAGCCAAAAATACGCTGTGCTGAGCCCTTTCATGAAGAGAAGTTTGTCTGCAGCCGTTATCGCTATAGGATTAATCGAGGAGATCACCAGCGTTATCGTTTGGTAGGGCACCACGAGCGTCATTATCAACACAGCAGCATTGAGGCTAATCACGTAACCAACCTGAAAGAACGTTGCTCTAAGGGCGGACGCGATTCCTCTACGTCCTTCAGGTACGGAACTCATGATTGAACTAATGTTTGGAGAAACGAACAGTCCCATACCTACTCCAACAAGCATCATGTGTACAACCACAGTTGACAACGGCGTAGAGATTGTCAACGTCGAGAAACTGATGAGGGCCACGCTTGAAAGAGCAAGGCCGGATGTAGTGAATGGTAAGTGTCCGAACCTATCGGATAACTTGCCACTAATCGGTCCAACTATGAGAAAGGCAATGTCGAAGGGTACGATAGCGATCCCGGCGGCTAGGGGGCTCATGTCCAGAACGAGTTCGTAATACAGGCTGAGGAGGAGAAGGAAAGCTCCCCACGATACCGCATTGATTAATTGTGCAATTGCCCCTCCAGTAAATTCCCTAATCTTCAGTAAACTCATGTCAAGCAGCGGATGCGCCTGTCTTCGCTCTTCGACAATGAAAATCAAGAAGGCGACGATGCTGACGATAAGAAGAGCGTAAACAACTCTCGCCTCAGACAATCCATATGCGTCGTAGGTGAGTGCGAGCAGAAAGGTCGTGATTGAAACTGAAAAGGACGCAAACCCCACCCAATCCACGGAAGCCTTTCCTTCAACCTTAGCGACTTCCTTCAGCCGGTGATGTGCCCAGAAGGTTCCGAAGATTCCAATTGGGATGTTTATGTAGAAAAGCGCTCTCCAGTCGAAGAAGGAAAGAATGAGACCACTAAGCGTTAGCCCAGCCATTGCCCCGAATCTGAAAGCAATCTGGTTTACGCCCAGGGATAGGCCGAGATCTTTCTTTGGAGTAGAATCAACTATCATCGCGACACTATTTACGAAGAGCATTGTCACGCCTAGCCCTTGCACTCCTCTCGACAAAATGAACTGAGTCGGATTCTGAGAAAGACTGGTAAGAGCTGAGCCGATTGTGAAGATTAGAAAACCCGTCGTGTAAATTCTTACCCTTCCCACCATATCCGTAACTCTGCCTATCAGAAGCATAACGATAGTTCCGACTAGCACATAGGATTGCGTGAACCAGACGGCTTGCTCCACATCAGCGTGCAGGGCCGCAGCGACTTGCGGCAGCCCAATGATGACTATGCGTGAATCAATTCCATCCATCAGTACGCCGACGGTAGTAACAGTCAGAACCACCCACTTGTACTGCGTTCAGCACCACTCTTCCGCACAATTTGCGTTCCGAATCCGATCCTCGTTACGCGATTCCAGAATGCTCGTTGGCCATGGCCTAAAGGCCTCTTATTTACTCTTAGTTCGAATGCTAATTCTCAATGCTAATTCTCACACAAGGATCAATTATGCTGATCCTTATTGACCGTGGCAAATGATTCGGTTCTTGCTTTGAATAATACTTGGAAACGGGCCGGTTGTTCGCTTTCACTTGACGAGCAACACTGGGCATGAAGCCTGCTCCATGACCTCGTCGGCGACACTCCCTAGAAATAGCGTTTTCAAGCGGCTGTAGCCTCGCGACCCGATGATGATAAGATCGAATCTTTCACGCACAGATAACTCAACTATGGTCTGAGCAGGTGATCCTACCTCTACTCGCGACGAAGCGGAGATATCTTCCGCAGCAGCCTTTTGTCTGCACACTTCCGGTATCCTCATGTTGCTCCCCCGCTGCTTCTCTACCTCTAATGAGGTAGCCGGCTTCACGTTTGCCACGTATGAGCTGGTCGGATCCACGTTTGCCACATATAAGAAGGTCAATGAGCAGTTCGTTTTCTTTGCGATCGCTATGGCGTGTGCCACGACACCAGACATATAGGGCGAACCGTCCACGGGAACAAGAGCTCTCTGAAACAATTTGTTCATTGAGACATCTTCTCGCTAAGGTCTAAGAATCAATACCGAACATGAGGCGTTATGGGCTACTGTATGAGACACGCTTCCCAGCAGTATAGAAGCGGCCTTACTTTGGCCTTTGGCATGCATCACGATAAGCGTGAAGCCTTTCTCTCCTGCAACTGACACGATCTTGTGACCAGAATTTCCGCCCTGGTGCTTCAGAATTGTATCTGCCCTCAAACCGTTTTGTTCGACTTGTTTCTGAGCGGTCTGTAAGATCACTTCTCCGGCCCGCGTCAGAGGGGCCGAATCAAACATCAGGTTGGGCTGAATTATAACGGGCACTTCCACGACATGAATCAATGTCAAGGAGCCTCCCAGCACCTTAACAAGATCACAGCTGAATCGAACTGTCCGTTCCATTGTCTCTGAACCATCAACAGCAACCAAAATTTTCTCAACCATAGTCGAGTCAGTGCCCTTGTCGAGACAGATCGAATAACGCTGGTCCTACAATAAAAGGAGCCCTGAGAAGCTTACACATCGGGTATCTCCCTACACATCGCTCCCGTTAGCTACCTCTTCAAGAACAACTCGTTTCTCATTGCTGTCGACTATAATACGAGAAAATTCAGAAAGGTAAGAGCGAACTCTCGGAGCGCGTTTGTGGTTGACACATTATGGCCAAACTGGGGAAGTATGATAGAAGGCGAGGCCAAGTTAATTGAAAAAGGCGTAGAGTTCGGACACACATACTCGCAGTTACACAAAGCTTTGAGCTGGTCCGCGCAGATTCATGGAAAGAAGGCGAAGCCTCATTCGTCAGAATCGAACCTACAAGAAAAGCAGGCTGGGGCTTCGATCTGAGCAGTCTTGGCTGATGGATTTATCTAGTTATCGATTGGCACATGCGGGATTACCGAGTGATTTATCATGCGTCACTTGAACACATTTGGTTGATCAATTATCCAGAGCCAGGTACCATTGGGTTGAAGGTGGGCTACTTCGGCCGTCGCACCTCCACTGAAGCGCGTTGAGGTAAGTGCGAGGTCACCATTGCGCAATGCAGTTTGAACCTCTCCTTGAAACTTTGGCTTGGTCGCCAACAACTGAGCGTATACCCGACGGATAGCTTGACGGCCCGTTGTCACTTTACCGGAAGGAAAGGCCAGTACCGCCGTTGGCTCATACAATTCCACTAACCCATCTAAATCGCTGACATTCCCTCTCTCCATGAAGAAACGCCCGAGGTCTTCTGGTTTTGTAGCTCTTGGACGCTCTGACATAGAAAGCAACATATGACTAGACGAATTTGAAACTTGCACCGTTGGAATTCAATTGTCCCTTTAGTACGGTGATTGGGATTCTGAATCTCTACGTGAGCCGTTCTTGCGCATTCATACTTCTGCGAGCGTGAATTTGCACGGACATTCTC
>DATIYC010000044.1:0-3015 GCA_035517955.1 Candidatus Acidiferrales bacterium
CACGTCCACCCTCACCAAAGTATTCTCAACCAGTCTTCCGGCATCTGAATTTGCATCCTGGATGGGACCAGCGGGACGCGCAAACTCAATCCTCATAGCAATATCCCAATCGGGGGAGAGCACGGACGTGATGTCTGCCGTGAAAGCCGCCTCCATCGCCGGAATACGCACAATTGGGATAACAAACTCACCAGGTAGCCCACTTGCCTCAACAACTGATTACAGCATAGTTTCGAAAGCAGGTGAGGAAAAAGCTGTGACCGCTACTAAGAGCTTCACAGCCACGCTAGCCGCAACTTATCTTCTTGTGATTGAGCTTGGCCAATTTTTCCCCTCCGAAATTTTCCACTATGAGCGTCTCTTCGACGCGTTGAGTAAAACGTCCTTTCAGGTTGAGCATACGCTCCAGCTTTGTGATCGTGTTACGCGGGATTTGGCTACGGAGTTTGCTGATAGAGAATTCTACTTCCTGTTGGGAAGCGGACCGAACTATGCTACGGCTTTGGAGGGGGCGCTGAAGATGAAAGAGAGTTGTAATGTACACGCCGAAGGGTTTGCGACTCGTGAGTTTCTACATGGTCCGATGCAACTTGTAGAGGCTCGTACGCCCGTCTTCATAATTCAAGGATTAGATGAGGCAGAGCAGGTGAGAAGTTTGAAGGAGAGTTTTCACCGTTTTGGCGCTTCTACGGTAGTGATAAAACGCGAGAACGCCGAAGACGTACAAGGTGTGATTGAGGTTGCGGACGAGGTTGAAGAGGTGTTCTCCCCCTTGGCTTACGTTATCCCCATGCAGCTGTATGCGTACTACTCCGCCATTCAGAGGGGATTGAATCCTGATCATCCGGAGAAGTTGACGAAGGTGGTTAAATGAGTCAAAAGACAAAAGCGGTAGTTTTCGGAATCGATGATGTTCTCTACGACGCAACCTACCAAACCACAAACGCGAGGCTCGCAGCTGTAAGAGCAATGATCGAGGCAGGTCTACCTGTCGACCTCGAAACTGGGTATAGGACACTAGAAGTAATCGTGAAAGAGCTTGGACCAGACGATACTCGGCACTTCGACAAACTGATGGAAAGGCTCGGTCTCAAATGGACTCCACGAGTCGTTGCGGCGGGTGTGGTTGCATATAGAGAAACAAATCCAATTTATCTGAAACTATACCCCGATACAATGCCAACCATCCTCAAGCTCCGCGATATGGGCTACAAGCTGGGATGTGCGTCTGGGGGAAGGTCTGTTAAGCAATGGCAGAAACTCGTTAGTCTAGGACTCCAACACTGCTTCCACGCAGTAGTTATTTCGGAAGACTTAGGATCAGAAAAGCTCAACAAGAGCGTCATGGAGGAAACAATCAAGAGACTCGGAGTTGCGGGGCACGAGACAATTTTCGTAGGCACTCGCCCGAACGCAGAGATCACCATGGCAGCTGAGTTGGGCGCACTAACGGTCAGACTTCTGAAAGGCGAATCAAAGACTGAAAAGGCGATCAGCGCTCAAATCTACCGCGAGATCCACAAACTATCCGAACTCTTCGATTTGATCGAACAGCGCTAGCCTATCGCCGCTCATACGAAGATTGGAGCTGTTGAGTTAGGCCGAAATGGGAAGGAGTAACGCCTTCCCCTAAGGCTCGAGGCGAAAAGCTATACCGCTTACTTTAGCTTCCCAATCGTTCTTTCAACTGCTTCTAGAATTTCTCCTGACTGCACGACCTTTGCGAGTTTGATAATGTCGTTGTATAGCGGCCTATCTTCCTCAAGATGAGTGATATGGCGTCTTACTGCATCGTGTGCGGCCTGCGTTCCTTTTCCTGGTTTCATTGGTCTCCTGAAATCAAGCGCCTGAGTCGCAGCCATCAGTTCAATTGCGAATATTGCTGATGAGTTCTTCAAGATCTCTTTCGTTTTTATTGCCGTTGTATTTGCCATGCTCACGAAATCCTCTTGGTCTGCCGCGGTCGGTATCGACCCTGTCGCTGCCGGCGTCGATAAGACTCTATTTTCACAAACCAGTGATGCAGCTGTGTATTGCGCTAGCATCATTCCCGAAAACATTCCCGCTCCTTTCGTCAAAAACGCAGGAAGACCCATACTTAGGGCGGGGTTAACCAACCTGTTAGTTCTTCTTTCGGATAGTGCGCCGATTGTTGTGAGCGCGATTCCTAAGTATTCGAGGGCGAAGGCGAGTGGTGTTCCTTGGAAGTTCGCTCCTGTTAGGCAGATTCCGCCGTCGTCCGTGAAGAATATTGGGTTGTCGCCGACACCGTTGATCTCGATCTCGAACATTCTTCTAGAAAACTTCAAAGTGTCTTTTGCTGCTCCAACGACTTGTGGGGTGCTGCGTAGGCTGTAGGATTCTTGCACTTTCTGTGGTTTCTGTTTCAGAATCTCGCTGCCATCAACAATTCTTCTCACGTTTTCGGCGCATTCGATCGCGCCCTCATAGCCCCTTGCCGTGTGAATTCGCTCATCATAAGCCAACATGTTCGGTGTTAGCGCTTCGAGAGTCATCGCCGTGGCGATCTCGGAGATCTTGATTAATTGGCCCGCGTCGAAGACCTGCAGGCAGCCCATACCTGCTACCAGATTCGATCCGTTAATTGTAGCAAGTCCATCTCTTGCCTCGTACGTGATTGTCTCTATTCCGGCTTTGTCCATCGCTTGTTTTCCACTCATCCTCTCCCCCTTATAGAACGCCTCTCCTTCCCCCATCACGACCAGCGACCCTTGACCTAATGGGGACAAATCCCCACTTGCCCCGACTGACCCCTTCTGGCACATTACTGGCGTAACGCCTTTGTTCAACATGTCAACTAGGGTCTTCACTACTACAAGCCTTAACCCGGAGTGCCCCTTCGACAAAACATTCACCCTGGTCAACCAGGCCGCCCTGGCATCGTCTATTGCGACTGGTTCGCCCCATCCGGCGGCATGGCTGTAGATTACGTATTTCTGGAAATCTTTCAGCTGATCGGGAGATAGGAGTACGTTTGATAGTTCACCTATTCCG
>DATIYC010000045.1:0-19093 GCA_035517955.1 Candidatus Acidiferrales bacterium
AATGATGCTAACCTGCAACTGCTAGCAGAATGGCTTAGAATGGGGAAAATCAGTGATGATGAATTAGCGAGGGGACTCTCTCAGGTAAGCTGTACTCTTCTGGACCGGTCTCATCAGCCAGCAACCGTTCGATCTGATGTATGTCTAAAGATTAAGGACGTGCTCGGTTTACCGTCCACTCTCACCGCTGAGCAAGCTATAGAATACTTCGACCGCTGGATTTGGGAAGCAATTCCAACCTATCCACATGTCAACTCGGTTCGCGTATACGAGTTTTGGGGATACCGCTGGTGGTTACCCTTATTGGATATGGAGTTCGTACGATTCTTGAACACACTACCGTTCAATTTTCGCGTAAATAGAAGATTCCACTTGTCATACGTTCGAACCCTTGAACATAAATTCACTGGCAAAGCCCCTATCGCAGACACTTCTTCGAGGAAAAGCATCGCTCCACTACTAGCGAGAGTTCTGGACAAATTGAGACTGAGAACTGCGGCAAGAAGAATTCGAGCGCGAGTCGAGTACTCTCGCCACGCTTATGCTTGGTACGGACTCATCACCGAAAGTGAATATCACCGCACATTTCACGGCCAAGAAAACATCAACACATACCTCGCGAACCAAACAATCAAGCAAGTCTTCCCACTATGGGAGATTCCCACTGAACTCGACTTTTTGGCCGAAAGACGTCATTAACGAGACAAACGTTTTCGCAACAGCTTTCACATCCCTTCAGGGACAGGTCGTTCAATTTTCAATTCAACCGATAGATACTGCTCCGTTATTTTCGTGCTAATATTTTTGTGCCCTCCGTACCCGAACCGCAATTGTGTGTGAATGGATGAAAAGTCTCTAGCTGTGTGCGGAGTCACGGAGTTGAGTAGGAAAAAGACACAAGCCAATCATCAGACGGCAACCAGACTTCCTAAAGAAAACACACGTTGAGTCACCGACGACTCGCATTCGTTATCGTCCGAGTCGAGGTAGATCATGCGTCATAGCCCGCTGGCACCATCCCACTCAAGCTCAGATTTGTGTAGTCCCGCGACAAGAAAGGTGAGAAATGTTTTTGCCATGGTAGATGTTTCTTGGTAACAGAATAAGTTGGAAGGAAATTTCTATCAGAGCCGTTGGCTCGACACTACGCCGCGATGGTTCTGGTTCAGCCTGATTTACGCCACTTTACATTTGACGTTACACGCCGCCATGAATGGCTGGCTTCCTTTCTTCTACCCCGGCCATAACTTCTACAATGCGTCAAGCACGGCTTGGATTGGAAGCTACCCGTTCGATCCAATGCATCTGAGCGCTGGGTTCACGGTTGCCGCTTTGCTGTTCAATTTCTCGTGGGGACAGCAGAAACGCAGCTACATGCTCATTCCAGTCCTATTCACCCTCGTCGCGATATCATGGATCAGCTTAGGGTGGGAGATGGCGGAGTATGTAGTCTATGTTCGGAATACAAATGGTTTCATTCAGGTTGGCCTACTGGATACGCTTTGGGATGAGCTGACCAATTCCATCGGTGCAATAATCGCCGTTCTACTCGGTGAACACCTTGCCTGAACGACGCGAATTCACTTCGTCGGTGTCCGATGAGCACAAGGACTTATGGATGCGACGGCACTTACAAGTGATGTTTTATTGTGGTCTTGAAGGCGCAGAGGTTCTTGTTATGTTTACTTTTGCGCCTTCGCACGTGACAACTGTTACAAAGACCGTAATGCGGTTATTTGCGCTTTGGATGTCGATTGTTTCGCGGGCTCCCCCTCCGATACAGCCTAAATTCATGCCCGTCTGAGCCGGAACATCCATAGCCAAACCGTCCCGTGGTCCAGTGGAGCCGGGTGTCCTAAATTGACTGGGAGGAGTGTAGACCTCGATAACACCATTAAAGGTTTCAACGTTCCTAGCCCAAATGTACACCAGAAAGTCAGCGGTACTAGTTACGTGGATCGATGATTCCCAATCATGAAGAGAAAAGTAGCCTCGCACAACCTCGTTGCAGGAGCCCCGTGCGACGACCACGTTTTTTCGTTTAGATGAGACCGCCGGCCCTCCGCTCTTACGCGCCAAAACCCGCTTGCTCAAAATTCATCAATCACATATCATCAGAATTGTTTTTAACACTTTCATAACAGCGCTGAAAAGTCCCCATAGGCGGTATGTGCCAGCAGTGGTACCAGCCTGAACGAGAGATATGCGGTTGAGTTGTGTCATCCTTCTGATGCGCATAGAACTATGACCTAGGTAATGACAAGTGTTAATGCTCAGGCCGAACTTATTTAATGAAAAGAAATAACATTCACCAGACTTTGCTTACCGTTATTTCGTGGGTGTGGCTATAACGATGCGCGACGACGCATCGTACAGAATTAGGATTATCGAGCATGCGCTAGCATGGGTACCTGGCGGCACATCTTTCCATCGAAAAGCGATAGGAGTTCAGATAGGTCGGCTGTTGCCACACCAATTCTTCTATCGTCTGCGCCATAATAAACGAATAGCGTTCCATCCATCACTACAGCTCCGCAGCAAAAGGCGATACTTCTTTCGTAGTCCTCCCTAGGTTCAAAGATAGGGCGTCTAAGCTTGGATAATTTTTCCGGGTTGTCCCTGTCGATGAGGGCAAGCCCGAGTCGATATGTGAAGCTCTCGTCGACGCCGTGATATATTAGCAGCCATCCTTTCTCCGTCTCGATTGGAGGGGCTCCAGAACCTATCTTCTTGAACTCCCACTTCTCTTGTGGAGTGAGAACTATCTTGTGGTAGCTGTTTGACCAGTCTGCTAGGCGGTTTGAATATGTGACCCATATGTGTGGTGAGATGCGGTGATACAGAGCATATTTGCCTTGGAATTTCTTTGGGAACAGGACTGAGTTTTTGCTGTCAACCTGAGGGATCGGAAAAATCCGTTTACTCCAATTCCATTTGTGGTCAATGAAATTACTGACAGGAATCGAAGCAATTCCTACCTGGGCCAGCCTCATCTTGCTATTGACCTCATGCCACCTCTGAACTCGTCCGAAGGCTGTGTAACACATGTAGAATTTGTCGTCAATTTTCGTTATTCTTGGGTCTTCACAGCCATAGGTTTCGAAATGGTGCAATGGTGAGAAGACGGGTTGGTTGTATCTGAAGTCTACGTGATATCCATCGGAACTTTCCGCGTACCCCAGTCTGGAAACGTCATCCCCGCCCTGCGCTCTGTAGACAATGTGAACTTTCCCATCCTCATACACGACAGCGCAGTTGAATACTCTACTCGACTCCCATGGATGGTTTCCTATGGGTTCGAGTATTGGATTTCCTGCGTATCTCTCTAAGATAGGATCCATTGTTCCAAAGACCTCGATATCGCTTCGTCTTCCCTACGCTTCGGTTCCGAAGTTTTGGCAAAGATCTCGGCATAGTCCTTCGCCGTATATCGCCACTCAATTTCCTTTCCACGATTCCTCGCGCAAGCCTCAAGTCTCTGTTTCAGGAGATGATCTCCTAGGATACAATCAATCTGTGTGGCGATTGATTTGGCATCATCAAACTCGCAGAACAGCCCTCGTCCAGAAGAGAGAGTCTCTTGTGCGAAGAGCGTGGGGGTAGACACTATGGCCTTCCCATGTGCCATTGCCGCGGTCAGCGTCCCACTGGATACCTGATCTCGGCCACGATATGGTGCAAGGAAGACGTCCGAGATGCCAAAGATTATTGAGAGTTCCTCGTCCGACAAGAACCTGTTGACAAAAACTACGTTCTGTCCCAGTCCGAGATCGGTTACAAGGCTCTCAAGTTTCCTTCTGTATGTCTCGTCCTCATGGAGTCTTAGGGTTGGATGAGTTTCGCCGACAATGAGAAATAGAATAGTTGGGTGTTTCTCAACCAGAATCTTCATTGCCTCTATTGCGCAGTCGACGCCTTTTGCGGGACTAAGAAAGCCTACAGTTGAAACTATTAGCTTTCCTTGTAACCCAAGTCTATTTTTCAATTTATCTCTGTTAAGGGGACGTGCCGACGGCGCACCATGAGGTATCGTCGTCACTTTGTTCGCGGGCACATTGTACGTCTCGGTTAGGATTTGTGCTGCCTTTCCTATGGTTACTACAACGTAGCTACTTTTTGACGACAAATCAGTGACGATCTTCCTCGCCAGTTGTGGAAGTTCTGTTAGAACCGTATGGAATGTTGTTACGAGTGGCTTTTGTAGAGACTCTGTGAATTCTAGGACGTGTCTTCCCCATTCTTCACCGAAGATGCCGAATTCGTGTTGAAGGCTGACCACTGAACACTTGGATTCATTGACCAAGTCGGCAGCCCTGCGATACTCGGAGGGATCGTTTGTATCGATCACGAAACTCACCGGGCGGGTGTACGCATGGTTTAGTTTGAAGTCGTCTACAGCGAAGACATCGTGCACAAAAGCGTCATTGCCGATAGATCGTACAAGGTCTTTGGTGTACAGAGCGATTCCGCATTCTCGTGGAGGATAAGTACTGATATGGGTAACGTTCAGACGAGGAATGCTTACTTGCAAAACCATTTCACTTCAGTTACCTAATCTCCATATTCCTGTAATCGAGAGAACACAGTGAGTTGCTTGGTTCCATGATGAGAGCGTTTTCCGTCTAATTGTGTAAGTGGATGCAACATCTGATGTTACAGATTATACAAACCCCTCAGTCTCTATCGTAGGCACAAGCGCCAATACCCAAGTACATGAGCCGGCACTAGTACTTCAAACCAATATAGTCCGCTTCGCCTCAAAACTGAAACTGGTTACGTTTGGAGCGTCACATGAAAAGCAAATCCTCACCTTAGAAACCGATCAAATCGTACGCTAAGAATTCCTTTGTCTGGTAATCGCTGAAATTATGTAGAAAACCCACAGAAGGCTCCAGTCCGATCACGTTTATCGCCATCCTGCATTCGGCTTCAAGAAACCCGTAACCATAATTCAACGCTGCGTTGAACGGGTCGGAAGCATTCTTCTGGTGACTATTCGTCATTCGGCGGCCTTGGAAGCCTAACCACTCCCTTGGTGCTTAGGATGAGATCTAACCACCATGACGACGTCTCAAAACAATAGTACCCACGATTATAACCACTGCCACGACAAGTAAAACTGCTCCAACTGATACGAACGATTGCAAGGATAAAATGCTCCACGATTGGCTCGACGACGAAACACTTGGTGATGTACTGAAAACAGCCTGGCTCGATGTCGCTTCTGCAGCACTGCTTGTAAAGCTCTTCGATACCGCTAGAGAGAAGGGGCTGAAGGTTGAGGTCGTCGCGCTGAGCACTGTTGTTGAGTAGGATCCGGTCGAGGTTTTAATGGACACGTATTGGGTGTACGGTGCTGTAGCGGTTGTGGGTGCTTCTGGTTTTGGTCCGAGTATTTTGATGGTTATTGTTGTTTGGTAGACTTCGATTATTCCGCCTGTGGGGTAGTCGTTCCAGAAGATTTGTACGACCAAGGTCCAGGGCCCGCCGTATGGTGGGGCTGTGACGGTGTTGGTTGCTGGGCTTGCTAGGGCCATGGAGAGAATGTCTGAGGTGTTTGGGAGGAGGATGTTGACAGCGATCTGGTTGTAGTTGTAGACGCATGCACTGGACACAGTCGTGACGATGACGATCTTCGCTCGCGCAGTAGCGTTCGATGGGTACTGGTTCTGAACGCCTGGTGTACAATTCGACGGTCCTGATGAAAAGCCGTGACCCAGGGGTAGCTGAGTGATTGCAGTTAGAGGGATCACGGCAAAGAGTAGTAAAAGTGCTAGGAATCGTGTCCCATGATACCCAAGCGACAATATCTTCTTGGGACCTTTCCGTAGCACGTCCCGTCAACACTCTTTCCATTCAATTCTTGGCGATTGTTTTGGATATGCCTAATGTTCCCAAAGTCTCAAAAGTTCAGTAACACATAAGTCAGAACATAGCGAAGTTGAGGTGTCAATGTCAGATCAAACCGAAAGCGGTCCTCCCCGTCGCGGCTTGTTCGGTACGTTGCTTATGCTGCCGTTAGGACTCATCATTCTGCTTGTGGTAGTGCTTTTCTTTGTCTCTAGGGGAAGCTTCTACTTTCCGGGCTACTTCCCAGGAGAATTCTTTCTGATTTTCATTTTCATATTTCTTGGAATATTCGTCATTCGAACCATGTATTGGAGCTCAAGAAGGAAACAGTGGCGGGAACGGTCTGGAAGAAACGCCCCCATTCGTATTCTCCGTCAAAGATACGCCCGCGGGGAAATAACCAAGGAACAATATGACCAAATGTTTCGCGATCTCACGCAAAAGCCTTGAGTCAAGTACACTGTGAATTTGTCTGCAAAATTCCTGCGTAGTGGGCCGCAGGCAACGGGGAGGGAGTTTTCTTTGGGGGTTTAGGTGATTTGTACGTGGTCTACTTGGTAGTAGCGTTTTGCGAGCATGCGGGTTTTGTCGATTGTTCGTCCGTTCTTTCCGATGGCTAACGCCTTGTCTTTGGGCTCGACTTCCACAACTACGATCTTCTTGTCTGGGCGCTCGGTAATGCGTACTTCTTTGACTTTGGCTGGGGCGAGGCAGTTTTTGACTAGGCCTTCGACGTTGTCTGAGAATTCTACTACTTCGATTGGTTTTCCAGTCATTTTTCTGAGCATGTTAATGTTCTTTCCGCCCTTCCCTATGGCTAGGCCCATTTCGCCTTGTTTTGCTACGAAAATTATCCTGTCGCCCTCTGCGTCGATTACGCAGTCGTTCGCCATTGCGCCGGTTATGTTTTCGAATAGGGCGATGTACCGCATCTCGTCTCCGCCGAGCTTAATCCGTGAGGTGGACATAGACTAGCGCTCAGCTAACTTCAGAATCCCGGAGTCACCCGGCTCTTTAACCGTCAAGGCGGCAACCATGAAAGGTTTGAGGCATGCAGCGCCAAGGTCAACGCTGCTGCCAGGGTATTCAAAAATTGGGACAGCGGATTGTTTTGCGTAGTGGACGATTTGGGTTCTGGATTGGGGTGGGCAGTTTGAGGCGAGGATTAGCAACTTGCCTTTGGCGAACCTTGCTGCGTCCAACGCCTCCTTGACGCCTAACTCAATCTTACCCGATTTTACGGCTATGCCGATTTGCTTGTTCACGTCGACTTTCGAAGATTGCATTACTTCTTGACCCTCTCCGGCATTGACATGTACACTTCGATCAGGCCGGTGCCCATGGGTACTTGCTGCCCTACTATAACGTTCTCGGCGACGCCTCGCAAAGTGTCCCTAGTGCCCTTGATAGCTGCGTCAACGATCGTTGGGATAGTGATTTCGAAGGCTGCTTTGGCTAGGGTGCTAGCTTTCTCGCCGCTTACGCCGTGTCTCCCTACCTGTAGGACTTCGCCTGAGGCGGTCATGGCGTCGGCGACGAGCATCACATGCCGAACGTCTACGTCCAAGCCCTGTTCTTCGAGCACTGCAGTGGCTTCTTTGATGATTACGTTTCGAGCTGCCTCAATTCCGAGAACCTCTGCGACTTCATGCATGTTGTTGGAAGTTGTTCTTGCTGGGTCTACGCCTGGCGTCTCAAGTGTTTGCTCTAGGTTGGATCCTTCCGTTCGGATGACCCACTCGCTTTTCTCCCCCGTCTTCTCTTCCATCACTAGCGCACGTTTCACCTGTGGGATCCCTTTCACGTGCATTAGCGGTAGGCGGAGGACGAGGCGGTTGAATTGTGGAATCTCCATTTCCTGCGGGGCAATGTGTACAGTGTTCTTCTCTACCTCTACCTTGCAGCCACCAGGGGTTACGGCCGCCTTAATGTCCTTCAGTGTGACTTCTCTTTCTCGCATGGCTTCGTTGTTGAGGGTGACGATGATGCGCATTTTTGTGATATCCGATTCTAGGCTTGAGGCGATGTCGCCGAGTGTTGTGTGGGTTATGTTTGTGGCTACTTCTTGAGCCTTGTCGCGGCTTGCGCGGCGTTTCTTGTCCAAGTAGACGACCATCATCGGCGTGGAAGGAATCTTCCTGGCGTCGACGATTTCGATTAGTCGTGGTAGGCCTAGGGTGACGTTTTGTTCTCGGACTCCTGCGAAGTGGAATGTGCGTAGCGTCATCTGTGTTCCTGGTTCACCGATTGATTGCGCCGAAATTATTCCGGCGGCCTCGCCTGGTTCGATCATTGCGCGTTGGTAATTCCTAACCGCCTGCTTCACAGCCTCGTCCACTCCCGTCTTGGTGAGTTTTCCGGCGACCAGGCTGTTTTTGAGTTGTTCGGAGAGGCTTGGGGTGAGCTCTTTTCTCACATCTTGGACTTTCTTCTCGATGTAAGACTTAGTGGCCTTCGCGCCTTTTCCTGCTGTGAGCTCGACTCGTTCTACGAGGCGTGCAGTGTTCACGGCCTTCCCATGGTCGCTCTTAGCTGTATCAACTCCGTCTTCGCCGTACCTGAATTGTATGATGTCGCCTCTAGAGTCGCGTACTGTTCCGTCGTATTCGACTCGGATGTGTTCTAGGGCGTTGATGAGCCTACGCTGCATGTAACCGGACTGTTGTGTGCGGACGGCGGTGTCCACGAGGCCTTCGCGTCCTCCCATTGAGTGGAAGAAGAATTCAACTGGAGTGAGGCCTTCTTGGTATGAGGCGTACACGAAGCCGCGTGCTTCGGCGCTTGCGTCTCCTCGTTCGAAGAATGAGAGCGCTCGATCTCTGTAGCCGCGTCTGATCCTTTGTCCGCGGATTGATTGTTGGCCGACGGTTGCAACCATTTGTGCGATGTTGAGCATGGAGCCACGTGCGCCGGTCTTGGTCATGATGACGCCCGAATTGTCGACTTGTGTCTTCAAGTATGTCTCGGCAAGTTCTCCTGCCTGATCTCGGGCCTTCGACAATTCATCCATTATGCGTAGTTCCAGGGATTCTTGCATTGAGCGGCCTGGTAGGCGTTCTAGTGTGCCTTTCTTGTATTGGGCTATGAGGTCTTGCACTTTTTCTTCGGCTCGTTTCACGGATTTGGATATTTTGTCTCGGACGCTTGGGGAGATATCGAGTTCGTCTATGCCGTAGCTGAAACCTCGAAGCGTTATGAAACGGTCTAGTAGTTTGACGAGGCCGTTTAGGAAAATGCGCCCTGGTTCTGAACCGTTGTCCTTAACGATGCGGTGGAAGAGGGTCTCAGAGCGTTCCGCTCCGATCGTGTTCTTATCGATGACACCCTCCTGGAGTTTCCCGCCCTTAATGACTACGCTAGCGCCGTCAGCCTCTGTGACCATGCTTGATTTTGCTACGAAGTTGAAGCCGGTTGGGAGGAAGAGGCTGAAGATTTGTTTCCCAGACCACAATTCGTTGGGCTTTTTAATTTCTGGAATTGGTAGCTCTCCATTGTAGCCAGCGGCAGTGAGCAGCTTCCCAATCTCGTCTTTGGTTAGGTAGGTGGATTTTCTCGTGAGCAAATATGCGGCGGTGAGTAGGTCTGTTTTAGCGCCGATGATTGGTCCGCCGTAGCGTGGGGAAAGGATTTGGTCCTGCACCTGCATTAGCAGCTTCGCTTCAGTTCTTGCTTCTTCGCCTTGTGGGACGTGTAGGTTCATCTCGTCTCCATCGAAGTCAGCGTTGTAAGGTGGGCAGACGCAGGGGTTCAGGCGGAAGGTCTTGTACGGTAAAACTCTCACTGTATGCGCCATGATAGACATGCGGTGAAGTGAGGGTTGGCGGTTGAAGAGGACAATGTCGCCATCGCGAATATGGCGTTCAACAATGAACCCTGGTTGCAACGCTTCAGCTAGGCTTTCGCGCTCGGTGACGAATTCTAGGCGGACTCTGCGGCCGTCGGGTCGGACAATGTAGAGGGCGCCAGGGTACTGATCGGGGCCGTTCCTGATGAGGGTTCTGAGTTCCTCTAAGTTCCATGGTGTGACTCTTTCGGGGATTGTGAGGCGTTGTGCGACGTCTAATGGAACGCCGACTTCGTTGATGTCGATGTTGGGGTCGGGGGAGATTACGGTTCGGGCTGAGAAGTCGACTCGTTTGCCGGATAGGTTGCCTCGGAATCTTCCCTCCTTACCCTTCAAGCGTTGGCTTAGGGTCTTGAGTGCGCGCCCGGATCTGTGGCGTGCAGGGGGTAGGCCGGATACCTCATTGTCGAAGTAGGTGGTTACGTGGTATTGTAGAAGCTCGTGCAGTTCTTGGATGATGTTGACGGGTACGCCGGATTCCAATGCCTCCTTGAGTTTCTGGTTGATTCGGATGATGTCTACGAGTTTGTGGGTTAGGTCGTCTTCTGATCGTATGCCTGATTCTAGTGTGATTGAGGGGCGGACGGTGACAGCTGGGACGGGTAGGACTTGGAGGATCATCCACTCCGGTCTAGCCGCAGAAGGCTCCATTCCTAGGAGTCTTAGGTCGTCTTCGGGAATTCGTTCTAGTCGTTCGCGAATTTGGCTGGGGTTGAGTCTCGCGGCGCCGCCGTCAACGTTCTCATGGAACGTCGTCGGTTTGCCATGTTCTATTGGGTATTGTCTGGCGCCGCAGTGTGGGCATTCTTGGCTTTTCTTCGCGTCCTTCATCACGGCCTCGTAGAATGAGGCTGGGATTTCGTTCAGCTGATGCTGCTCTTTCTGCATCAACTCGTTGTATGCTTTGATTTTCTCGGCGTTGAGTAGGATGCGGCCGCAGTTTCTGCAGGTAACCTGCAAGAGTTTGTGAATCAACTTAGCGAAGGCGACGTGTACAACTGGCTCGGCTAGTTCGATGTGGCCGAAGTGGCCGGGGCATGCGGATGCGGTGTTGCCGCAGGTCTTGCACTTCTGGCGCGGTTCAAGGGTGCCTAGTCGTCCATCCATTAGCCCTGAGACGATTGGGACTCCGTCTTCGTCGTATGTGTCGGCTGTTTGGATCTCTACGGCGGAGAGTTTGCGAATCTCGCTCGGGGCGAGTAGGGTGAAGTGTATTGAGCCGATGATCTTAGTCGCTTCATCTTGCATGGACATGTTTATGCACGCTCCGAAACTTCTAGGCGTGGTGCGACGCCAAGCGCCATTAGCTCCTGTAGTAACAGTTTGAAGGCGTACGATAGTTGGACGCCTGAGATCACTGCCTTGTCGCCATCTATTCTGCAAATGTACTTGTTCTGTTTCACGTCGTGATACGCAAGCAAGCCGCAGGTCTCACAAACCATAACCGTGTACTTGTCCGATTCCTCCAGCAGTCTATCTCTAAGCAGTGCTGAGGCGCCGTGGCCGATTAGGCAGTCGCGTTCCATTTCTCCGAACCTTAAGCCGCCTCCTCTGGCGCGTCCTTCAGTTGGTTGGCGGGTTAGCATTTGGACTTGGCCGCGGGCGCGGGCGTGCATCTTGTCTGAGACCATGTGGTGTAGTTTCTGGTAGTAAACGACGCCCATGAATATGTCTACGGCAAGTTTCCTGCCGTCTACGCCGTTGTACATGACGTCTCTTCCGCTGTGTTGGAAGCCAAGTTCTAACAGCGCATCTCGCAGGACAGCTGGGGTTTCATTGCTGAAAGCGGTTCCATCAGCTGGTTCACCTCTTAGGGCTGCCACTTTTCCTGCGATACCTTCAACGAATTGGCCGATTGTCATGCGGCTGGGAATGGCGTGTGGGTTGATGATTACGTCTGGGACTATACCTTGCGACGTGAAGGGCATGTTCTCGTGTGGGATGAGGGTTCCGATGACTCCTTTCTGGCCGTGTCGTGAGGCGAACTTGTCTCCTAGTTCTGGAACTCGGATGTCGCGGACGCGAACTTTGACGAGGCGGTTGCCTTCGATTGATTCGCTTAGGAAGACCGCGTCGATTATGCCCTCTTCTGAGGGTCGCATCCCAACTGATGAGTCACGTTTCGTTGGGCCCTTGACTTCGAATTCTCGGTACTCTTCAAGGAAGCGTGGTGGGCTTGTTCTTCCAATGAGTACAGTATTGCCGGTGACTTCGGATTCAACCGATATGACGCCGTCCTCTTCTAATTGCCTGTAGTAACGGTCGCCTCTATAGCCTCGGATGCCAGCCTCTGGGAGCTCGAACTTATCACGTAAGCCCCCGAGGTATTGTCGGCATTCTCCCTCGTAGACACGGTAGAAGGTGGAGCGGAAGAGCCCTCGGTCGACGGATGATTTGTTGATGATTATGGCGTCTTCCATGTTGTAGCCTTGGTAGCATGCGACTGCGACGACGCAGTTCTGGCCAGCGGGTCTGCTATCGTATTTGATGATGTCCATTGGTTTGGTTCGGACGACTGGGACTTGTGGGTAGTGTAGGATGTGGGCTCTGGAGTCGGTGCGGTTTGCGTAATTGACGCAGAACACGCCGAGTGCCTGCTTCGCCATAGCGGATTCGTATGCGTTGCGTGGTGATTGGTTGTGTTCGGGGTAGGGGATTAGGGATGCTGCTATGCCGAGAATTGTGTATGGGGCAATTTCGACGTGTGTGGTTTTCTCGTTGATTCGGCTGGGGGATGGGGCGATTAGGGTGTTCTCTTCTTCCTCCGCATCAATATACTCGATAACGCCACGTTCGATTAAGTCCTCAAAACGCATCTCTCCACGTTGAACCGCCTCAACGTGTTCTCTGGTAAGTCTCGGTTTTCCTGCCTCGATGATGATTAGCGGTCTTCGTACGCGGCCTTGGTCACAGTTAACGTAAAGCTCCTGCCTTCCGCCATCGTATTGTGGCGGGGAGTAGGCGATGTTTACTTCGGAGCTGATCTCGCCGACCCGGCGCATGCGAATAAGTTCTTGCGCCATCTTGTCCGCCTCACGCACGTAACCCGCAATCAGCCCGTCAACGAACACTTTAGCGCCGACTTGGCGGAGCTTAATGTCTGCCTCCTCAACGCCGATAACGCCCATTCTGCGTAGCTTCGACACGAACTCTCTAGAGTCAACGCCGTTCGAGATTACCGCACTTAATGCGAGGTTCTTCACTAATCCACAGTTCGAGCCTTCAGGGGTCTCGCTTGGGCAGAGTCTTCCCCAATGTGTTGAGTGGAGGTCTCTGGCTTCGAGGTTTGGTTGGCTTCTGCTTAGGGGTGATTGGAGTCTGCGAAGGTGGCTTAGGGTTGAGGAGAAGTTAGTTCGGTCGAGAAGTTGCGTAACGCCAACACGCCCGCGGACCCAGTTCCCGGTCGCTATAGCGTGTTGAATTCGTTCGGTGATAATTCCCGGACGGATTGCGTTGCTAATGGAAAGCTCGGCATGTCTTCGAATAGTGATTCGTTCAAGTTGGTACTTGAGGTCGCGGATTAGGTTGCGGAATGAGATGCGGAAGAGTTCAGCGAGCAATGAGCCGGCAAGCTTCAGGCGTTTGTTCGCGTAGTGATCCTTGTCGTCTGCCTCACGCATACCAAGCTTGATCTCAATAACTCGACAAGCAACCTCTGCGAGGCAGGCGGCCTTCTCTTTCCTCTCCTCAGGGTTTCGGCCTATGTGCGGGAGGAAGTTGCGGTCTACCGATGCCTCGGCCTTCTTGAGTCTGTAATCCTCAACTTGACCTGGTGCGAGTCTGTTGCCAATGTAAAGCAACGCATCTCTCTGGGTTACGACGCCGATTGATTTTTCGAAAGTTGATGCAAGAAGGTTTTGTTGCGTTTCGTCGGCTGTGACCATTTCAGCAATTTTTGAGTCTTCCTCGTACCCGAGCGCTTTCATCATAACGACCAGTGGGATGTCGGACGGTACGCCGGGCATAGTGATGTAGATGGCGCCATCAGTCTTCAACGTAACCTCAGTTCGCGCCCTAAAGCCGACGGTTGTTGAGAAGATCTTGGCTTTGTAGGTTGGGTGAACACCCGTCTGCTCCTTATCGACAAGAATACGGTTCGCCGCAAGGTCTTCCAATGCTACGACGACGCGCTCGGCGCCGTTAACTATGAAGTATCCGCCCGGATCCATCGGGTCCTCACCAATGCTGATTAGCTCCTCAGAGCTCATTCGTGAGAGTGGGCAGATTTTTGATCGGAGCATGACTGGGAAGTCGCCGATGTAAACGATCTCAGTCTGGCCCTCCCTCTCCCCAATGATTGGGGTCATCTCCACATGGAGCGGGGCTGCGTAGGTGAGGTTCCTGAGTCTTGCCTCGGTTGGGAAGATTTGGCGCTCCGAGCCATCAACCTCTGTTACTCTCGGTGTGCCGATCTCGATTTTGCCAAGCTTGATTTTTAGTGGGTAGTCTTCAATTTCGATGGGGATCTCGCCAGTTTCATCAACGATGGCTTGAAGCCCACTTTCAATAAACTCATTGTACGAGTCTACATGTTGCCTAACAAGCCCTTTCTCTTCCAGGAAGTGCTTCATCAATTCCCAGATTTGCGGGCTAACGGTTGCGGTTGTTATTGCCATAATAATTCCTCTTAACCATCAACAACGTAACGGTAAACGACGACTTCGCCTGCGGTCGCGCTTCGCCTAGTTATCTTCAAAATATCACCCATCTTTGCGCCCAATTCCTCAGCGGTGGGGTCGCCGGTTCGGATGTAGGGAAGCTGGTGTGGCCTGATATGGAACTCGCGCATTAACTCCTCCGCCTCCTTCTTTGAGAGGAGTTCATGTTTCGGAACAAATGTATGGGCAAAAATATCGTATGACCTTTCTTTCTCTTCAGTCTTCAATCTAGACGTTCTCTCCACGAAGAAAAGATTCATTCGGCCCGTGATGAGCCTAACAGAAACTTTCCTACGCACTCAACGAAAAAGCCGCTAATAAACGTTCACCGCACCAAAAGGCTCCGCTAATGGCCTCTGAACGCTCATCTGAAGCCTCCAACACGCAGGAAGCATCCACCTAAAACATATGCTCTACGGCCTAATAAGCCCATTTGACGGAAAAAATTACATCTTCAAATAAAACGCGTATAGGCTTCAATCGCTAACTTAGGACGCAATTCGCGGAACCTTATCAAACTCAAGCAAGAGTATGCTTCGATCGCCTAAGCTCCAGTATCAACTCTCGGATCCTCTCTGAAGACTCGAGCCACGATCTGCGTGCTCGTCCTCTCGATATCACTCATGCTACTAACACTCTCGAGTTTCCTCATGTAATCCTCCCGGTCAACAGCTCGGATTAGAAGGATGAAATCGAAGTCACCTAACACATAGTAAACAGCCCATACGCCGGGTACTTGCGAAAGTTTCTGGCCGACCTTCTTGTGGTACTGTGGTCCATACTTAGCCCTAACAAGAACCACAGCCAAGTAATCATAACCCAACTTCGACGCGTCCAGTTTAGCGTAATATCCTTGAATCAAATCTTCACGCTCCAACCTCCGAATCCTGTAGTGAACCGTCGACTTCGGAACCTTGAGCTTGGTTGCAATTTTCTGCAGGGGGATTCTAGAATCCTGCTGCAGCATCCGCAGAAGAACTCTATCCGTCTTGTCTAACTTGACGACAGATTTCTCCACCAAGCCCACCCTGGAATCGCTGCGAGGCTAATGGCACTTGAAGCTGTGAACCATTCTCAAAAAGAGCGAATCGAAATCTTCAGGCGCCTTCGCGGAGAGTAGTGCGTAGATGACGAAGTACCGCGATGAGTTGGGGCAGTAGAAGTGAACGGAACAAGTAATTCGTCCCCCCGGAGCGGGTCTACGTCCTCCAAACATTCCACCGCCTCCGGCTTCAATGAATTTTGCTTTATTGTAGTACGCCTCATGTGAGTTGACGGTGAACGTGTCCTGCGTAAGTCTCTCGCTCTTGCTCACGCTTCTGCTCTTCGTCATTGATTTGATGCTGTGGTCCGCGAATGCTTGAGCCGTATCATATTTCTTGATCACTACAGGCAGCGGTCCCCAAGAGAGAAATATCTTCTCCCGATCCGGGAAGTGAAGCACAATGTCGCCTTTCTCTCGCTTGGTTTTCGGGTTGAATTCAAAGCGGCATACGGGTGGGTAATCCATTGAGAACTTGTATACGCTGAACAGTTCCATCTTCTGTTCTGCTATAGATTCGATTGATTCCACAGGTTCCGCATTTGCATCCACGGACACCATTTCAGGCGTCTCGGGGGTGTCGGGAGTCTCGGGGCTAGCCAATATCTATCTCTCTGTTGCATGCAGGCTTGAAAGTGACCAAACATTAACGTTTCGCTCGATTTACCTACACCGTCGTCATGAAGAAGGCGCTACGCCCTTACCCGGAACATGGCGTCAATTAACACCCACCATGCACTGGCCATATATCACGAAGTGTTAGAGATGTGCAAATTTGTGAGGATTAATTTGGACATGAGACAAACGAGTTTCTTAACTAGATTTCGACACCAACAACGAGAGCAAGGAATTATTACGTCGTGGGCCAGTTAGTCGCATTGAGGTTTGTGCTGTTTTGTCAAGTTCACTTGAACTTGAGATTACGCGTTTTAAGAAGCGCACGCCGAAATCATTTGAATTGTTCGAGAAAGGCAAGAAATCCACCCCATATGGGGTACATAGCAATTACCGACTAACAGACCCCTACCCAGTGTACGGTCGAAAGGGTGTGGGACCGAAGGTTTGGGATGCGGATGGAAATGAGTATTTGGATTTCAATATGGGGTTTGGCGCGCTGGTTGTGGGCCACGCCCACCCCCTGATCGTTCAAGCAATCTCAGAGAGAGTCGCGGCAGGCACCCTTCTCGGGCTAGAGTTTGAAGATTCTGTTGAATTAGGGAGAGTGATGCAAGAGCGTTTCAAAGTTGACATGGTGCGCTTCTCCTCGACAGGTATGGAGGCAGTAACTAACGCGATAAGATTTGCACGCGCTCATACTGGCCGAAACAAGATCGTTAAATTCGAAGGCTGCTACCACGGAGGAAGCGACCACGTCCTAGTGAGCGTGAAACCTAAACCAGGACGAGAAGGAAACGCCAAACACCCAACCCCAGTACCAGCTTCACTCGGAACCCCCAAAGACACGTTGAAGAATACACTCGTTGCATCATTCAACGACCTGGAAGCAGTTCGAAAAATCGTGGGAGAGAACGGCGACGACCTCGCAGGAATACTACTAGAACCAATTCCAATGAACATGGGGTTCATAATGCCCCAAAAAGGATTCCTGGAGGGATTACGGGAACTCTGCGACCAATACAACTCCGTATTGATCTTTGACGAAGTGAAAACTTGCGGCAAATATTACGGAGGGGCCTCAGAGAAATTCAACGTCCAACCAGACCTGAAGACGTTCGGAAAAGCGATAGGCGGCGGCCTCCCGTTGTCGGCTGTGGGAGGTAAGAAGGAGATCATGGAGGAAATCGTTCCGGGGATGGTCTCGCATGCTGGAACATTCAACTCAAACCCACTCGTAATCTCCACCAGCCTAGTAACACTCACTCGCATCCTAACCAAGAACGCCTTTGTTGAGCTAACAAAACTAGGCCAAATGTTAAGCTCAGGCTATAACGACATCGTAAAGGACACAGGTCTGCCTGCGATTGTTTCAAGCGACGGTCTCAGTGGAGCCCTCGCTTTCACAACGAAACCAATCATGAGCTGGCGCGACTTCCAGAAGTCAGACATCGGCAGGTGGTCGCTGTACTATCTAATGATGCTAAACCGCGGAATAATACCCGCTGGCACAGGACCCGATGAACAATGGACGCTCTCAGTTCAACACACACACGAGAATATCGAAAAACACTTGGAAGTTTTCAAGGAAATCGCCCCAGCACTACGCGAATACCAACCCGAAATGCCAATCGTCGAAGCAATCTAAACCAGGCCAACGCATCACAAGATTAACACAATCGCAATCCTCTCGACTGCTAGACGACGTGGAATCAATACGGAACCAGTAGTCCTAGGGTTCAGTGGTCCCCTAGGCATATTGGTACTTCTTTGCTTCTTCTCCTAAAGCCGCAACCATCTTCGGAAACTCTTCAAGCGAAAACGTAGGTGACACTTTCGCATCTGCTTTGAAGAGATGCAGGAGCGGACCGACCTTTTTGTTGAGTTCTTCCGTCGTGCTGGCTTCAACTATAATGAAGCCATATCTCCAAGTGAACCAGGCCGCAACGGGTCTAATGTTTCCCATTGCTTCGCCAATTTTCTTCTGCATTTCAGGGTGGGTTTCAAGCTGATTCTTTACGTCAACCGGGGGATTGATTTCTATCATGAACTTCATGATTTAATCAGACGCGAGCTTCGCTGGTCGTCGGAGTTAACAGTTTTCATGCATGCAAATCTTTAGTTTTCCCAGGGTTAGGTTACCATCGGGTTATGACTACCTTGCGGTCTGTGAAGAAGTCCACTGAGTCTATCTGCCCATGCAGGACGCCGAAGAACGAGTCCCTCATTCCTCCGAATGGGAAGAAAGCCATAGCCGCCACTACGCCCACGTTAATTCCGATGTTTCCAGCCTGAACTCGACGTCTGAACTCCCTTGCGTTTCGTCCGCTGCTAGTGAAGATTGATGCTGCGTTGCCGAAGTTCGTCGCCTTGTTTATTCTTTCTATTCCCGCGTCGAGGTCTGGGACGGTCATGATGCTTGCGACTGGGCCGAATATTTCGTCCTTCGCTATCGTCATAGTTGGTTCCACTTGATCGAAGATTGATGCTCCAATGAAATACCCGTCCTCATGACCTGGCACGTGCACTTTTCTTCCATCTAAGTTGAGTTTCGCGCCTTCCGCCTGACCCTTCTCAATGTAACTAGCGACCCTGGTCTTGGCGTTCTTCGAGACCATCGGTCCCATTTCCATGGACTCATCTAACCCATTCCCAATCTTGATCGCTTTCGCGCGTCCGGTCATTCTTTCGAGAAAGTCTTTGTGGGCATCCGCAGTGACCATAAGGTTTGCTCCTGCGAGGCATCGTTGGCCAGCGTTGCCGAAGAATGATGAGTTGCAGGATTCCACTGTGAATGGAATATCGGCGTCAGGCATGACCAGGACGTAGTTCTTCGCCCCAGCCTGGACTATGGAACGTTTCCCATGCTCACCCGCCAACTTGTAGATGTATCTACCAACATTCGTAGACCCAACAAACGTTACGCCTTTGACGAGCGGGTGCGCAATTAGTGACTCAACGGTTTGCTTAGCGCCATGCACAACATTGACGACACCCGGCGGAAGTTTAACCTCCTTCTCCAACAGCTCGGCGGTGTAAGCCATCGGAAGTGGAGTTACCTCGCTCGGTTTCACAACCACTGTA
>DATIYC010000046.1:0-3726 GCA_035517955.1 Candidatus Acidiferrales bacterium
GTCCATTTCATTTTAATTGGGCACTTTCACTAGTAGATGATGAGCGCGCATGCTATCGAAGAGCGACATTGAGCAAATTCAGTCCGAACTTCTTTCCTACGATAAGGCTCGGGAGCAACTTCAAACGATCACCCGAGACGCGACGAGGCTTTGCAGTTGGGCAATAATACAAGTTCACCGCGGACACATGGACCAAGCCAGTAAGACACTTGTTGATGCAAAGCGCTCGTTGGACCAGCTTGAGAAGCTCTTGTCTGCGCACTCTGAGTTACCCCAGTTTGGACAGGTGCTTGTCGCGTTCCAAGAATATACCGAGGCGAAGTTACTGTACCAACTGAGGCGAACTGGCAAAGTAGCGACTATGAAGGACGTTGGAACAAGCAGCACCGCCTATCTTCTGGGAATGTTAGATTTCGTGGGTGAGATGCGTAGATTGATTCTCGATTCTTTGCGGCGTGGGGAAGCTGAGGAGGCGCAGGGGCTACTCTCAACAATGGAGGGAATCTACGAAGACCTAATGTCCTTAGACCGTACATCGATTTTGCCAAACTATCGTCACAAACTCGACGCAGCACGGAGAATAGTTGAAACTACGCGCGGCGACGTCGCCACTGACCTTAGACGGGTTTCCTTGGAAAGAGCCCTGCGAAGCGTAGAACTCAAGCTAGGTTCGAAAATCAGCAAATCGAAACGCGGTGCACATGCGGATTAGGATTCCTGCCAAAATTTCGCTGCAGGAAGCTGTTGAACTCCAAAAGAGATTAGCTCCGCTCGTCAGCGAGAAGAGTGAACTCCCATCAAAAATAACGAATCTAGTTGGATGTGATGCCTCGTATTTCAACGAAAAGACGATCGGAGCGGCGGCACTTATTGACTACGCTACTCTTCAAGAATTGAAGTTCAGGATTGTCATAGAACCAACAACTTTTCCATATATACCTGGATTACTAGCTTTCAGGGAAGGGCCAGCGATTCTCCGAGTTATCCGTGCATTACGTACCCAATCCTACGTATGCTTAGTTGATGCTCACGGTTTGGCGCATCCCAGAAGATTCGGCCTCGCATGTTTCGTTGGCGTCGCGCTCGATAATCCCACAATTGGGGTAGCTAAGCACTTACTCTGCGGAACAGTTGACGAGAATCGAGTCTTGGACGAACACGGCAATCAAACCGCGGAAATCATTCAGCTGCCGGGTAGTGGGAAGGAAATCTATGTTAGTGTGGGGCACAAAGTGTCTTTAAAGGATGCAGTCAAGATCGTAAACCGTTGCCTCACTGCACGAGGGCCCGTCCCGATCAGGTTAGCACATGAACAGGTGACTAAGAGAAAATGGGAGATCAAGAAATCAAACCCAGCCTCCTCATAACTCTCTACAAACTGATTGAGGTGGGCGCGTATCCAAACGAAGTCATCTTCACAACCACAGAGCTAGCCAAACTTCTCGGCGCCTCACAGCAGACGGCTTCGCGACACCTGATAGAGTTGGAGAAAGCGGGATTGATTCATCGTGTGCGGTTAGGGCGACGTGAGTCAATCAAAATCACCTCTAATGGTGTAAAGCATCTTGACAATATGTTTCACACCTTGAAACGGGCCTTCGAATTGAAGAAAACTGAAGTCACCTTCGAGGGCACGGTTTTTTCAGGCCTACGCGAGGGAGCTTACTACATGAGTCAAGACGGATACAAGAAACAGTTCGCCGAGAAACTGGGCTTTGAGCCTTTTCCTGGAACGTTCAACCTTAGAGTGCGAAAGGAGGATCAGGAAGACGTGCGAATGTTAGAGGCGTCCCCATTCATACTAATCGAAGGCTTTACGAACGGAAACCGAAGCTTTGGCCCAGCAAAATGTTTCCAGGGAAGAATAGGTGAGAAAGCGGATTGCGCATTGATTGCCCCAGTACGAACACACTACCAAGGAGATGTTGTGGAGATTATTTCAAGAGAACACCTAAGGAAGGCGCTCCGCGCTAAGGACGGAGATACGGTGAAAGTTAGGGCTTTTACTTCGATTCCTCAGAGAGCTTCCGCTTAAGAGACGTTGAACTAGCATACTTCTCTCGGCCAAACCTCGTCAGTTTCACTACAGAAATTCTCAAGTTACGGCGATCTATGATTTCACTCACTATCCCCTCTAACTTCTCCTGATCATACCCGAACGCTACGATGTCAGGCATAACGTCGACTAGTACCTGCTCAAAGCCAAACCCAACATCCTCATACCCCAAGATCGCTTTATCGACCGGTTTCAAACCCTCAACGAGTTGCAACCTGTCCTCCTCTGGTAAGACGGGTTTTTTTCCCTTCAGCATTTCAACGGTAGCATCCGTCGCAACCACAACTACTAACGCATCTCCTAGTTCTCTGGCTTCTCTCAATGCAGCTAAGTGTCCAACGTGTAGAACATCATATACTCCGCCCGCCAAGACGACTTTGATCATTTGGCGTGCCGCGGCTGTCAACGAGTAGCGCACCTCGCGATAGAGTGATTGCTTCCCAAAATAATCAGCACTATGCAGAATGTTGAGAGGAAGTGTGCTGTCCACGTTCTGTTGTAGCTCCTCGGAAGTGAATGGGCCGTGCCTGAGTTGTGTGAGGTATGCGGCCTTGATGATCCCCTTCATTTCCTCATTATTCATGTAAGGCCGCCCACACGGTCGCAGAAGGATGGTCGCTTGATACAAATGGATTACTGCTCAGCTTTCGGTTTTGCTAGTTCAAGAAACTTAAGAGCGTCGAGTAAACCTTCGGCGTAAGCAACTGACGCTAAGGATGTGGTTGGGCGCGAATCGACAAGGTAGTGTCGTGCATCGTCCGTATACCGACGGATAGCGTCGACGACTCGAGAAATATTTGTTGTCGAAACAAGTGTGTCCTCATGGTTCATAATCATATTGTCAAAGGCCTTTGATAGATTCGTGATGTATCTCTCTGCCCTTTCTTTCGGATCTTCTGAAAACCGTTTCATCATTTTGCAATCGTCTGCTCCTTTGTTGCACCGCACAAGACTTGCAGAGCTTCTCCTTCAAGGAAATGGAGACGGCCGGGGAAAATTAGGCATTGTGGGGGCTCGCCGAATTCCAGTCTGGAAAGTTGGGAAACTGAGCCAGCTCTTACCATCATGTTCGGTGCCTCAATGCGCGCTAAACCAACAGCCAAGGATTCGGGCCGGACCGCGCTCTTAGGCCTCTGACTAGACAGGGCTGTGATCTTCTCAAGCGCGTCGGGAATCCTTACCGCTCGCCGGTTCTCGACGTCGATTTCTAGGAGTACGAGCGAGTGAAGCCCGGTTTCAAGGTTAGACTCTATTGTGTTGAGGACACTGTCCGGCAATGTTTCAGTTTGTACTGGTACAGTAATTGTTCGCCCGAACTTGTAAGACTGTAAACCCGAAACGCCAGCTGCCGCCGTTAGTACCGAAGCCGCATGGATGATGCGAGTCGTTATTCCATTCTTATGTGCTCGCAACCGCAAATCCACGTGCGTAGTCGCAATCATTGGATCACCCGGAACAAGAAATCCAACCTTGCTCTTTTTCGCGGCAGAGAGGATGGTTTCTTGGGCTAGTTCCTCAACATCTTTTCGATGCAGAAGCTTCACTGGTCTCCCCAGATTTTCCTCAAGCTTTCCAATCCTTAGCCCAGACATGGTGTTTGTGTATAACTCTATGAAGACCAAGTCGCAGGACCTTGCTTCCGCCTGGCCTCGCAGCGATAATCCCAGCTC
>DATIYC010000047.1:0-8237 GCA_035517955.1 Candidatus Acidiferrales bacterium
GGCTTGGATGATGTCAATTAAATATACCAA
Source organism: Candidatus Acidiferrales bacterium (assembly GCA_035517955.1). GTDB lineage: Archaea > Thermoproteota > Bathyarchaeia > 40CM-2-53-6 > 40CM-2-53-6 > FEN-987. The sequence goes on from DATIYC010000047.1 coordinate 31, forward strand.
AGCCAAAATTCCTGCGGGCCGGCTAAACGGTTCTCACAGGGCTCTCACAACCGAACTGCCTGCTATTCCCGGTGCGCGCTGAATGCTTCGTAGACTGGGTTCAACGGTCTGTATGCTTGCAGGGTTAGTCTCTGCGAAGCGTTCTTCTTCCCGAGCACGAGACCCTTTAGCAGTTTTCGAGCGAGCTTCTGTTGGCGGAAGAGTATGAGGTCTAAACGCTGCTCAGGTCTTGCCCTTGCGTGGCGCCTGACACTTTTCTTTAATCTAGCCAGCACTTTTCTGTAGCAGGGCATGCACATTCCGTTTGAATGGTAGAAGACTTCTCGTTGACAGACCATGCACCCATAGTCTTCGAAGTAGTAGCGCATCTTGGCGCGAAAGCCGTTAGGCACCATTCCTTGAATGGCGGTGGCAATTCGCTGTGGCAGGAACCACGGTTGCAGCAAGACATCGTCAACCGAAGAGGAACTAAGAGTGCCTGATGATTTGTCAATCGTCTCTGCAATCTTGGTCATTTGTCGGCTGCCTGCTCATTTAAGCTTTCTCGCGGATGGTGCTTCTCGAAGGACTTCGAGAGTCGGTCGTAACCCATGCGAGCATATTTCATGGTGGTTTGAATCCAGACATGACCCATCAGCACTTGGATGACGTCGATTGTTGCACCACGGTCGTACAAGTGTGTCGCAAACGTCCGCCGTAGGGTATGTGGCGAGACGTTTCTTAGGCCGGCTCGGCTGGCTATCTTCTTGATGAGTTGACATACGCTTACTTTTGCCAGTGGGTAGTTCCTCTGGGGACGACGAACCTGATGACCCGCAACGAACTCCTCATGCTTTCCTCCTTGCTTGCTCGTAAGACAGTTGCTGGGTAGTCCCGAAGCACTTGGTCATGAGACGTCTTGGACGACCCGGACCGTCGTAGACGGGCCATTTCAATTTCCATTGCCCGTCTTGGATGAAGAGACATCCCTTCGGTGGCGACCAGTCCGGTTGAAAGACGTAGCCTTTCTTACGGTCAGCAAAATATTCTCGAAGGGCACTTGCTGCAGTCTTTGTGAATAGAGGTCAATGTCCTCAATCTTGAGACGAAGCACCTCGCTCAAGCGACACCCTGTTCCGTAGAAGAATTCGATAAGCGCCCGCTCTCTGGGAGTTTGAGTCGCTAAGATTAACTTCTGAACTTGTGATTCTGACAGTGGGCTCGGACTATCCCACCAAGGCCGACGCAATTTGACGAAGCGAGGTGCAACGTAGTTGACGACTCCGCCGAGGTTCAGGAAGTCATAGAATAGGCGCAGCACGCCGAGGTCACGATACGCCCCGTTTAGAGATACGCCGTCTTCCGAAATATGAGAGAGATAGCGCTGAATATCGAGATGACCCACCGCAGCGATTGAGCGGTTGCCCATGAAGTCAGCAAACCTCCGAAGGATTCTTCTGTACGCTCGTTGAGTGTGTTGGGCATAGTGCATCGCGACCATCCACTGTTCGTAACGCTTAGTAAGAGCACGATTGTATCTGGCGAAGTTCCGCATGAGAGGCCCGTCCTTCTTGTTTCTCGCAAGTGTCCTTCTCGCTGCCGAGGATAAGAGGCAAACCGCAAACATTCGAGGAGGCGAATGTACCTGGTACAAATGTCTCTATGTATAATTTACTCAGCGAAGCAAGGAGGAAGGCCGACCCTATGTTTTCAGATTCGAGCCGGTGAAGCGGTGTACGGCATTTATGGGCAGGAAGTCCTGGGGTTGTCGCAGAGAGCGGCAACCCCAGCTGCTAGGTAATTCGGTCCGGACCGGAGTCGCACTAGCTCCATGAAGGTAGGCCATTCCATGACGCTTGTCCATTCGTAGCATCCGCAAGAGCCAGTCAGTAGAGATACGGATACCAGAGCAAGAGCATTAAAACGGCTGTTTGGGTTGTTCTTGACGTGTGGTTAGACTTTCGGTTGCTGCGTAATGAATCGCTTTTCAATTCACGGTCTTAACCTTGACCAATACCGCTCCGTTTTTATCAGTATTGGAATTCGGCATCGTTCGAACTACCATTAGGGCCATCCTATGGGGAAATCCGGGAATCCTGCCTTTCTTAACAAGAGCGTTCTCCTTACCGGTGCTGGTGGCTCAATTGGCTCTGCTCTTGCACGAGTTGTTCTCGCTTCTGAGCCGCGACTAATTGTTCTTCTCGACCAATCAGAGCGAAGCCTGCATGAGGTTGAGACTAGCCTGAATTCACTTCCATACAGTGGGGCGCGAGTCGCCATCCTTGGTGACGTGTGCGACTCAGAATTGCTAGGTGAGATTCTTGGCCGTCACCGCCCCGACATAATCCTTCATGCAGCAGCTTGTAAGCACGTACCGCTCATGGAGAGGAATCCTATAGCGGCAGTACGGACCAATGCGGTAGGGACAAACATCTTGGCCAAGGCCGCCGCAAAATTCGGAGTGCCATACCTCATTATGATTTCGACGGACAAAGCTGTAAGTCCTAGGAGCATCATGGGAGCCTCGAAGAGGGCCGCCGAGTTGGCGCTGCTTCGTTGGACGACCGGGCGGTCTTGCATGCGAGCCATACGACTTGGAAATGTTTTAGGTTCACAAGGGAGCGTGGTTCGAACGTTCGAGCAACAGATTTCCGTTGGTGGGCCTGTCACTGTGACTCATCCAAATGCAAGCCGATACTTTCTGGATATGGAAAGGGCGGTCGAACTGATTTTTGCTGTCCTGAGCCTCAACGAAGAGGGGTGCATCTTTCTATCGGATTTAGGCGAGCCTGTAAGAATCCTCGACCTCGCACATGAGACTATCCGGAAAGCAGGCTTCCAGCCGGAGCTCGAAATACCAATCACGTGGATTGGTCTCCGCCCCGGGGACAAAATATCCGAGACTTTTGTCGCCGAGTGCGAGTCGGTCACACCAACCGGTGACCCCAAACTCTTTGGTGTTACGACACCCCAAGTCCTCGAAGACGAATTCGACCACCTGATGAATAATTTGGCTGCGGGAGTGACCCATCGTGACGCCTCTATGGTCCTTGAATCCCTCTGTAAACTAGTACCGGAATATCAACCTGCCGCATCGCTGCTCCAATCGTTCTCTGATTCTGTGGCCCTGCAGAAATGAAACGAACAATCGCCGTTGTGACGTCCTCGCGTGCCGACTATGGGCACCTGTATTGGCCACTAAAGGACCTATCTGAGCACGCGGATGTGAATCTCAGGGTTGTGACGCTGGGACCTCACCTGACGCCCGAATTTGGAAGTACGGTAAATGAAATCACAAAAGATGGGTTTGAAATCGATGCCCGAATCGAATGCTTGCTGAGTTCGGACACCGACGTTGGAATGGCAAAAACCATCGGCATCGCGACACTGGGTCTTGCCGATTATCTAGGAAAGACAAGGCCGGACTTGCTTCTCTTAATCGCCGACCGGTACGAAATGCTCGCACCTGCATCGGTGGGCCTAACCTTGAGGATTCCAATCGCTCACATTGAAGGAGGAGAAATTAGCGAGGGAGCGATTGACGATGCGGTTCGAAACGCTCTCACCAAAATGAGTCACCTTCATTTTACTTCGACGGAAAGGGCGCGCCAGCGAGTAATCGATATGGGGGAAGAGGAATGGCGGGTTCATCGAGCGGGTGCCCCTTCGCTGGACCATTTGCGTCGGACGCGTCTTTTCAATCGGGAATATCTAAATCAACATTTGGGGATAGACCTTAACCAATCCACCATCCTGGTTTCGTATCATCCCGTTACAATAGCGAGAGACACAGTTCAGGAAGCAGCCGCCCTTTTTGAATCCCTCTTAGCGATTCCAGAACAGCTTCTCTTTTGCTACCCCAATTCGGACGCCGGTAGCCGAGAACTGGTCGAACGAACCAAACAATTCCTTGCTTTACGTGGGAATGGACGGATTTTTACGAATCTCGATGCGACCAGTTATTGGAGTCTCCTCCGCCATGTGAACATGTTCTTAGGGAATTCAAGCAGCGGAATCATGGAAACGGCTTCATTCGCGCTTCCTACCATAAATATCGGACTGAGACAGCAGGGGCGAGAGCGCCCAAGGAATGTGCTGGATGCCTCACCGAACGCGACGTCGATTTTGAATGCTGTGAACAAGGCGCGAACGGCGGATTTCCGCGAATCCCTTCAAGGCATGGAAAATCCGTACGGTGATGGCCACGCGTCAGAGAGAATTGTCCGCGTGCTAACCAACGTTCCGTTAACGGCGGACCTCATAATGAAACGCCACAGGCTCCCTGTGACCCCCGGCATCCCCGCGTTGGTCACTCCATCTCTATGAGAGTCCCCCTCTCCTCACCTGACATCAGCGAAGCAGACATACAGGCAGTCTGCGATGTGCTGCGTACCGCGCGTCTGAGTCTGGGCCCCAAGCTGCAAGAGTTTGAATCTGCGATTGCTCGGTACATTCAAATCTCCAATGCCGTAGCAGTCAATTCAGGGACGAGCGCACTCCATCTGTGCGTGCGAGCGTTGGGCATTGGTGAGGGCGATGAGGTTATCGTGCCGTCCTTCGCTTTCATCGCCGTTGCCAATGCGGTGCGCTACGAAAGAGCAACTCCAGTTTTTGTCGATATAGAGGAAGAAACGCTGAATCTCGACCCTTGTCGCGTCGAGGCGGCAATCACCCCACGTACGAAGGCGATTATCGTTGTCCACACCTTCGGCTGCCCAGCCAGCATGAGCGAAATCCTCGACATCGCACAACGTCATCATCTGCGCGTCATTGAGGATGGATGCGAGGCCATAGGCGCCGAATTTGATGGCAAAAGGGTTGGTACTCTTGGTGATGTCGGTGTGTTTGCTTTCTACCCCAACAAGCAGATAACAACGGGCGAGGGCGGCGTTGTAGTGACCGAGGATAATGCGATAGCCAATCTTGTTCGGAAGCTCCGGAACCAAGGTCGCGACCACACCGGTGATGGGCACCAACATTCAGAGCTTGGTTACAACTACAGAATTTCAGATATCAATTGTGCACTCGGTCTTGAGCAACTCAAGCGAATCGGTCCTATTCTCAAAAGGCGGGAAGCTATCGCCAGAACTTACGATGAATTGTTGCGCGGTAGACTGCAATTGAGACTTCCGCCTCTGACCATACCTCTTCGAACCATCAGTTGGTTTGTTTATGTGGTTCGGCTTGGAATGGAGTTCACGGAACTTCAAAGGGACTGGATTGTTGGAGAGATGAGGAGCCGTGGAATCGGTGTGGGGCGATATTTTGCGCCCATCCATTTGCAGCCCATCTATCGGACGGGCTCAATCCCGTTTGTTCTTCCTTTCACGGAAAACATTGCCTCGCGGACCCTAGCCTTGCCTTTCTTCAATCAAGTTCAAGAGCATCAAGTTAAGGAGGTTTGCGCAACCTTGACTGGTTTAGTCGAATCCTCTAGGGCTGAGACAATGTCAGGGTTGGAGTGTTTCGACGCTACCGGCGTTTCATGATTTCCGAGTGGATTTGGACTTGGGACCACCCACGGGTCGGCGATGGAAAGGCTTAAGGAGTTCTCTTGCGAGGGAGACCTCCCGACCGCTCCGCGCTACCACCACACCGACGCTTGACAGCCGCCTCTTGAGGCAATGTGTCAACCGCCATCGGACAATCGCATTGCACTGTTCACAGAGTCCGTTTGTACGATACAGCACATCGCGCCTTTCACATCGGATGCAACCGTAATCGTCAAAGTAGTAGCGCATCTTGGCGATGTGAATGTTGGGTAGGATTCGACGGACGGCCAGGTAAGTTTCTTTGGGCAGGTACCACGGGAGCAAGAAAACTGTATCGTTCGCTTGCTGATTGGCGGCTCCGCTTGCAACGCGTTTAGTGCGGTTGGAGTTTCGCAGGTAGCTTCCCGGATTCGATAACGTTCCGTTCAGTTTCACCTTCACCCCCTCGGATGACATCGGTGATATAGCTTGCCAAGTTCACCGGGTACAACTTGCGTATAAATCTGAGTCGTCAAGAGAGAGGTATGGCCGAGGAGTTCTTGAATCTGTCTGATGTCCGCCCCATTCTCCAACAAGTGAGTGGCATATGAATGTCTGACCATGTGCGGCGTGACGCGCCCTACTCCTGCACGCCAAGCTGCCATCTTGAGAGTTTCTGCGACCACGTGGGTGGAGATTGGCGTTTGCTTAAACGGACAACGAAGGCGAGACTCGGTCACTTTGCTTTTGAAAACCGACCAAGCCTTTTCACGCGAAGCGGACCTCCCAAGGTAAACTGCCGTCCTGCGAGCCCGAGTTGTGCCGTGGCCGTAGTCAATAAAATATCCGCACCAGCTGCGCCCGTTCCATGCGACACAGCCCTTCTGTCTAGGATGCTCGGACAGGAAAAGACTCCCAGTGCTACGACCGTTCAAATACTTCCTTAAAGACGATGCCGCTAACGCACCGAAGAAAACAGTTCGGGCGCTCCCCTTGCCCACGACGCGTATGGTGTGGCGGTCGAAATCAATCTCTTCAACTCGAATCTTGACCAGCTCTCCCGTTCGACAACCAGTGGCGTACAGCAGTTCCAATATTGCTCGGTCCCTCTTCGATTTTGCGAAGCGAATAATCGCCTTCACTTGACTCTGACTGAGTACCTTCGGTGGAAGTCTCTTCCAATGCCGACCGGTTATGAACCTTGGGACAACGGAGTCCACCACTCCACCCAGATACAGGAAATCAAAGAACCGTCTGAGAGCATAGAGATTACGATTGAAGGCTTCAGTCGCGAGATTTTGCTTCATAACATCTATCAAGAACAGCCGCACGTCTAGGTGTGTTGCGGTTTGAATCGAGCGCCTACCAAGAAACCTACAGAATAGAGAAGCGACCTTTGTATACGCTTGAAAGACGGCCCGCGAGAACCTGAGCGCCACTAGCCATTCGCCGAATTTCTGCGCCAATTTCAAATTTGTCTGATTAGATATCGGAAGCGCTGGACGCTTCAGACTTGGTGATGGCAACCAATAGTTGTCCTTACGGTTCTGACGCATAGCCTTCGGACGGAGTTGGAGGTGTCTCGAACTCGCTTATCCGGGGAACCTAACACACTGAGCTGTGGATTTCATATTCTGACCTTTCCGTGCGGTTATCACAGTTTCGGCGGACGGGTCTTTTCTTGTGCAGGGTTTAGTACGGCACAGGCCATCAGCGAGAGTGTTCGGCGTATGGCCGGTAGCCATCAAACGTCAGCTATTTCAACTCAATCGCGATGGCTTCATAAGGAAAGTCACTGAGGTTTTCAAGTATGCGCTCGGATGCGGGGGACAAGCGCACTTGGCTAGGTCTGGCTTCGATGCTTTCTGTTTTTCCCTCAAGATACGCGACTAAGAGATGGGCGACCGTAAGGTTTATCTCAATTGAAGTCGGATGCCGATGCATTTCTGATTTTTCATGCGGCCCATACCTAACCCGCAGAATCCGCACTTTGTCATTCTCGAGTTCGACTCTGTAATGGTCCGGGTCAACTTTGACAGGGTCCTGAATTCCCAACTGAACGTTCGACGTCATATAGACACCTACCTCGCCGGTAGTCACCAATACCTCGCGTGCAAAGTGCCAGCTCAAAGCCCCCGGAGGCAACCCGCATTCGAATTTCTCTAAAGCATTCCGCCTAGAAATGGTGTTTCTCGGAGCTAAAACGTTTCAAGAACAGAAGGCGAACCTAGTCTAGACTGTCTTCACCCACTTGACGGGCTGCAATTGGTCAGGTTTTAAGTATTGGAAAGCCGCTTCTTCGGCTTTCTCTTTCGCTTGCTCGATGGAGGTTACTTCGTAGCTCATGTATACGCATGACGTCTCCTCGATGTCATACACTACGGCTAAGATATCGCCTTCCAGAGTTGAAGTGACGCATAGACGAAGGACTTTGCCTTTGCCTTCCATTTCGGCAACGTAATTGGCTGTGATTGGTTCGGCCATGATGCCTCCGAACCGCCCGAATTTACCCCCGTGTTAATTCTCGAATCAAGATAAAAAGTGTTACCAGGGCGTTTGTGTCTTGCGGGATGTGAGAGTATGACACTTCAGCGGCACAAAAGATGCGCTCTTGCCACGCCGCCTTAATGTAATCTCCGGCTTAGGCCGGCCCGAGACCATGGCGTTCCTAAGCATGTTTCTAGTGAGAGGATGTGCCGGCTAGCGCTAGATTAGCGGCATTCGTCCTACGATGAAATATTCGAGATGTGACGCGCT
>DATIYC010000048.1:0-4945 GCA_035517955.1 Candidatus Acidiferrales bacterium
TATATTCTAGTAGGATGGTGTGCAAGTTCATTTTCTGGGTTTTCTAGTATCAAAAATGCATTTTTCGGCTCAAAACCGCACCGGGTCGAAGGACAAAGCAAGAAACTCTGTGTTTCAATTGAAACTACAACAGTTACACCAAAACCGTAATGATCAAAGTCAAACTCATGCAAAACCTACGCAGTTTACGAACACTAAGGCATCGCCTGGATTGCCGCGACAGGCGAACAAAGCAATGACCGAAAATAATGTGGGAGATTTCCACTTGTTTAGTTTACATCTAGGCTAGAGGTGAGGTGGATTTTGACATTTAGTTTTGCCAACCGTCCAAGGTACTCTTCCCTGGCTGCATGAGTTAGGCACTCGGGTGCAATCACTCCTGTTGTCGAAATTCTTCCTTCTCCGAGCATTTCGGTGAAAACGGCGGCTGAGGTGCCCGTTAGGTAGGATTCGTGTGTTGCTCCCGGCATCGTGTCCTGCACTTGCCGTAGGCTTGGAGCGGTTACTATGTAGGTATAGGTTATCGTCCCGTTGCCCTTCACTCCGACTATTTCGATTACATACGTTTGGTAGGCGTCGGTTATGATCCCTGAGGCAAGCTTCGTCTGAATCTCCTCGGGGGTCGGTGTGGGGGGAAAGAGTCGTAGGAGGAGGTTCCGAGGAATAACCTTCACACCATCAACGTCGACCGGGTCAGTTCGGCAGAGGCCTAGGTCGACAAGCGATTTTATCAGTGGCATATCCGGCGTGCCTAGTTTGATATCCAAGTAGCTTAGGCCTTTTCCGATGAATCTGGGAAGTGTGATCGCCTCTTCGTGCACGTGCATGAAGGTTGGTTGTGGGCCTACGGGTGGCGGAAAATTGAAGACCTCTTCGCCACTGAATGGTGGCACCCGCTTGTATTGACCATTTTCGTATACAATGGGCTCCTCCGCCATGTCGCCGAGCATCGTATCGGGGGACCAAGTTGAAACCGGCTCACTGCTACGCATCACATCTCCAATCCTCAACCGAATACTCTTCACCGCGTCGAGTTCGTCAGCCGCATGAGCCGCTACAACATTCACTATTCCAGGGGAAGACCCTGTGGACGTTAGCGCTGTCAGTTTCCTCTCTTTGAATAATGCATCTTTCTGCATTTGTTTGTCGAATGTGTCATACGGGGGGCCGAATGCAAGGTCAACATAGTCCGTACCGCTCTTGAGAGCCGCGTCCATCAAAGCGAGGTTGAACCTGGGTGGAACGGCGTTGACGATAATGTCTGACCCTTCCGCAAGCTTCGCGACCGCATTAACATCTCCAGCGTTTAGTTTATGTGCCGATAATTTTCTGGATCCTACGCGGTTTGCGTGAAGTCTGGAGGCCTCAACGTTCACATCGCCAAGCAGAACGCCTTCCACTTCGCTGGATTTGCTGAGATACGTGGAGATTACTTTTCCTTGAGCTCCACAACCCACAACGACTACCCTGAAGGGCATTTGCTGTCACAGTTTACCGTCATTGACCCAACCGAGATCGAGTTCCAGGAGTTTTCCATGGCTTGGGGCGCCTGACTCTGTGTCCCACCCCATCATCTCGTAGTAGAGTTGAAGCGCTTTCCGGAATTCTTCTCTGTTGATTTTTACGCCGGTGCTTGGGCCGAATTTCAATTCTTCATACAACCGATCAGGTAATTTGTCATCCGCCGAGCTGAAGCCTTCTCTTATGTTGAATGAGCGGGCGAGATTCAATGCACGTTCACTAGCTTTCATAAGACTCCATAAGCTGGTCTCCCAGCCTGTCGAGGCGTTGACCATTTCCACTAATTGCTCAGGTGTTAGGACACCGGCATTGTGTGGCATGAAGACGAACTTACACGCTCCTAGGCAGTCGAGTAGCCCCCACCACAAGTGTGCGTAAACGAACGCCCTGACCTTATCGGCACCTAGGTCGCGTACGTCAACGCTTTTCGTGATACCTGCCATTTCCAAGAATCGTCCCGGTTTGACGAAAACTGGATCGTGAGCCGCCTGCATGTGGTCTGCGCCTGATGGGGAAATGGCGTAACCTATTGCGACGCCGGTTTTGCCACGAGGGTCGTGCATTGCGAGCTCTTTCCCTTTCGTATGCAACGCGAACTTACTTGACCCGTTCCCTATTTTCTCTGAGGCCCTCTTCACGCCCTCGGCGAGTAGATTGCCCAGCCCATTGCGATTCCCGATCAGCTCTATCAGCTTCAACACTGTATCAGGATCACTCCATCGAAGCTCCAGGCCTTGGGTCATCTCTTTTGTCAAGAGACCGTTCTCGTAGCATTCGATCGCGAACGCGATTGAGACGCCTGTGCTAATGGTGTCGAGGCCGTAAGAGTTGCACAACTCATTCGCTTTGGAGATGGCGCTTAGATCCCCTATATCGCACAGTGGCCCGAATGCGGCGAGTGTCTCGTACTCCGGACCTCCATACTCTGGCTCAGTTTTGTATGGTTCCTTTCCCACAACTTCCCGCTTGCATCGAAGTTGGCAGGCGTAGCAACCATCCGTCCGAGTGAGTATTGACTCAACCATCTTCTTCCCTGAGAGGTCCTCTGCCTTAGCAAACGACCCTCCCTGGAAGTTCTTGGTTGGTAGAATACCGAGCGCATTCATGGGCAATAGAGCATCGGCGGTCCCTAGTGCACTTCGCGTAACTGCGCCCGGAAACTCCTTCCAATGGACAGCCATCCACTTAGCAATGTTCTGTATTGCCTCAGGGTCCTTTAGCTGAGGTTTCTTGGTTCCGTGAACTGCTATGGCTTTCAATTGTTTTGAGCCCATAACGGCGCCGAGTCCTCCTCGTCCGTGGGCGAACTTTAGTTCGTTCAATACACACGCATATCGTACTAGGTTCTCTCCGCCTCGCCCAATCAGTGCCACTCTGGCATGCCGATCCCCGAGTTCATCACGTATCTCGGCCTGCGCCTCCTTTGTGTTCTTGCCCCATATTTTTGAGGCGTCTTTCAACTCAACCTGGTCGTCATGAACGAATAGGTAGACGGGATTCGTTGACTTATCTTCAACAATTAGCGCATCGAAGCCTGCTGATTTCAGGCCCTCACCAAAGTATCCCCCGGCTTCCGTTTCGCCATAGGTTCCAGTTAGGGGAGATTTGGAAACTATGCTACACCTTGCCATCCCAGCGATGGGAATTCCAGTAATTACGCTCGTAGCAACGATGATTTTGTTCTCGACGGCTAACGGATCGACCCCCTGCTTGAGCTCACGATACAAATAGTAAGCGCCAAGGCCTCTACCACCAAGATACATCCGGTACACAGATTCATCCGGAGACTCTACTTTCACCGATCGCTCACGAAGATTGACGCGTGCAATCTTGCCATTGTATCCATACACCAATGCTTACACCATTCATGCGAGCGCTAACTGCCCGAGACTCGGTGCTACCGTTTCTATATAGAGGACTTTCCCCGCAACTCCGCCACGGAAAATTACTCATACCGTCCACATGAATCCCCACTCAGCAAAACCTGAGAATTGTTAAACGATTTCGTTCAACTTCATTTAACAAACCCTATATCTCAATTAGAATTCGTCGCAATCATCACCGGGTTACCACTACTTTTTCTAACTTTCAACACCGGAAATGATAGAAGCAACCAGCATCGCTTTTCTATACCTAATTGTGAATCCTGATGCCTAGTCAAAAACAGAATCTGCATTATGATTTGCGCCTCTACATTTTAGCCGACAAACAGAGAGTCCTCGGTAATGGTGGAGCACAAATCCTTGAGGCCATAGATGAATGTGGATCAATAGGTAGAGCAGCTCAGAAATTACAAATGTCCTACAAATTCACGTGGGACTACTTGATCCGGATGAATAGGCGGCTTCATGCACCAGTAATTGTGACCAGACGCGGTGGAACGCATGCGCGACACAAGAAGGGGGGAGGGGGAACAAAACTAACTCCTGTAGCAAAAACACTTCTCAAAGAATTCAGAGAAACAGACCGACTTGTACGCGATTTGCTCGCTAAGCGAGAAAGGGTGACGACACAATCAATCTCTACTGCTAAAGCTAGGTCGACTCATTTACGAACCTGAACAGACCATACTTACCTTTACACTGGTCACACGACTGAGGAGTGAACACCGCACTATCTTTCCATCTTCCAACGACCCATCGAAGACACTCCGCCAGCTGCAATGAAAGTGTGGCCGCGTTCTCAAGAAAAGACCGACCGAACTTTTAATCTCGCGTGGCCATTAAGATGCAGCATGGCTCCCGAAACGGCGAGTTCGCCACCCATCGCAGAAAGAACCAAACACCCGTTCTTGACTTACGATATGATTTATGAAATCCCGGATGCTATCAAGCAAACTCTTCAAACCGTCTTCGCAAAATCCGTTACGCTCCTCCCGCAATTGAAGAACAAATCTGAGTTTTACTTCACCGGGTGCGGAACGGCGTTCCACTCTGCAATGTTAGGTGGCAATATTCTCTGTTTGATGAAGCCCGGATTCAACCACGAGTGCGTTCAAGCTTTGGAGTTAGCGAATTATCATCATTCTGTTTCTAAGAACAGTGCGGCGTTCGGTGTTTCACACAGCGGAATCACGAAGACAACGCTCGATGCACTACATTCCGTTAAGGAACAAGGAGCATTTTGCATCGGAATCTCGCATTTTCCAAATAGGCCAATAACCCAGCTAGTGGACGAGAGTTTTGTCGTAGGAAATGGACCCGATAAGTCTAGATGCCACACCAAATGCTACGTTTCCAGCGCCATCGCCCTAAACCAAATTTGTCTCTCAATCCTAGAACAGCAACAAGCCATCGACCTGGAACGTATGCAAAGAATCCGTAAGAACCTAGAAGAGCTTCCCGAGCTTGCTTTGAAGGTACTCCGATCAACAGACGACGCAATGAAAGCATTCGCTAAAAGAAATGCGGGAAAGCGAACATTT
>DATIYC010000049.1:0-4944 GCA_035517955.1 Candidatus Acidiferrales bacterium
AAGCATGACTCTCTCCACGACACGCAAAGCAACCTACCACGGAGTTGCGTGGAATGAGCCGATAATTTACCTTCACAGCAAAGCAGGTAGGCGAGGCCCGGCCGTTATTAGCGCGAGTCCTGAAATTGAGAAGGTGGTAGGAAACGTTCTCTCGAACATCCCCGAGAAAGCTCGACGTAAGACTCCACCAAGCCTTCCCGAACTATCCGAACCGGAAATCATGAGGCATTACTTACGTCTCTCACAGCAGAATTACGGAGTCGACTCAGGCAACTGCGTGGGCGTTGGCACTTGCACTATGAAGTATAATCCCAAGGTAAATGAAGCGCTTGCAAGAAGCAGAAAACTCGTTGAGCTTCATCCCCTGCAGGATGAAGAGACTGTGCAAGGGGTGTTGGAGATCATGTACCGACTTGGTCAGTGGTTGTGTGAAATCTCCGGTATGAACGAAACGAGCATGCACCCGCGTTCAGGAGCCCATGCAGTATTAACAAACGCGCAAATCATTAGAAAATACCACGAGTCTCGCGGAGAACCATACCGAGATGAAATAATTACAACGGTACTTTCACATCCATGCAACGGCGCCGCACCTTCCACAGCAGGGTTCAAAGTAATCACCCTATACCCGAACGATGAGGGTATCCCCGACATTGACGCACTGCAGAACGCAATCTCGAAACACACTGCAGGGCTAATGATGACCGACCCGTACGATACAGGAGTCTTCGACAAGAACATAGCCGAATACATCAAAATGATACACGACGCTGGTGGATTAGTCGCGATAGATCAGGCTAACTCCAACTCGCTCTTGGGGAGATTAAGAATAGGTGACATTGGAGCCGACCTCTGTCACTTTAACCTCCACAAATCATTTTCGACGCCACATGGGTCATCTGGTCCGGGTAGTGCGCCGATATGCGTCAAGAAGGAGTTTAGCGAGTTTCTCCCGGTGCCAGTTGTCACTTATGATGGCGCAAAATATCATCTTGATTACAATAGGCCCAACAGCATAGGTAAGACCGGTAGCTTCTATGGCGTTGTTTCGAACGTCGTACGAGCTTACGCCTGGATAATGAGCATGGGCGCCGACGGGTTAAGAGAAACGTCCGAAGTCGCCGTCATCAACAGCAACTACCTACTCCAAAGACTCCTGAAGATTAGAGGCGTAACGTTACCGTGGAGAGAAAGCTATCCACGAAGGTTGCAGGAAGCACGATACAGCCTTCAAAAGATGAAACAAGACACGGGGGTAGGAGTCGACGGAATGAACCGTAGAATCGTTGACTTTGGCATTCAGAAGTGTTTTCCAGCACACGAACCTCCCATAGTGCCCGAAGCCTTCACACCTGAACCCCCTGAATCGAACTCAAAAGAAGACATTGATGATTTCGCTGATGCGATCCAGCAAATATCCGATGAGGCTTACACCAATCCACAAATATTTGAGGACGCCCCGCACAACTGCCCTATCTCACGCGTCGACCTAAGCCCAGCAAGAGACCCACAAAAATGGGCGCTAACTTGGCGCGCGTACAAGAAGAAATACCCTCAAGACATCGTGAAGGTTTAGCTGAAGGATATTCCACGCCGACTACGATTCCTGTTTATCGCCAATGTTCGAGTTTGTCTGTGCGGCAATGACACTGAAATCCATGAAGCAGAATCCAGTGATCATTATCTTAGCACGCATACATGCTGTAATTAGTTATAATGCGACTGAAACGGCTAGAGCAAAATAATGGCGTGAGATCAAGATGGCGAACATGAGAATCTTCTTCACAACTGATCTCCATGGAGCGCAGACCGTTTTCATGAAATTCCTGAATGCCGCGAAGTTCTACAAGGCAGATGTGATAATTGTGGGCGGCGACATAACGGGTAAGATGATAGTGCCGATATTGGATATGCCAGGAGGAAAACACAAGGCGCAGTATCTCGGCTCTGAAACAATCCTCAACACTGATGAGGAATTGAACAGGTTCAAGAAGATGATACATTCCTCAGGTTTCTACATTTATGAAACTTCAGAGGAGCAGATGAGAGAGCTCAAGGAAGAACCCAAGAAAGTGGACGAACTATTTCTTCAGGTCACCAAGGCGCGAATAGAGGAGTGGGTAAAGACTGCGGATGAGAAGCTGCGTGGATCGAAGGTTAAATGTTTCATAATGCCGGGAAATGACGACAGGTTTGAGATTGATGAAATATTAGGACGCTCTGAGCAAGTGATCAACCCTGAAGGGTCAGTGCAAATGGTTGGGGGTCACGAGATGATTAGTACGGGTCATGCGAACATCACTCCCTGGCATTGCCCGCGCGATATGGAAGAGAAAGATCTTGAAGCCAAAATCGAAGCGATGGCTTCAAAACTCACAAAACCTAGCAACGCCATATTCTGCTTCCACGTCCCACCCTACGATTCAGGACTCGATACGGCACCAGTTCTTGACTCTGAGTTGAGACCCAAGTTGGACGCGGCGGGGGGTTTGAAAATGGGACCGGTAGGGTCTACTGCTGTAAAAAAGATGATCGAGAAGTATCAACCCATGATGGGGCTTCATGGACACATCCATGAATCACGAGCAGCCACCAAGATAGGAAGGACCCTATGTCTCAATCCTGGCAGCGAGTATGGGGAAGGTATTCTAAGAGGCGTCGTGATCGTTATGGATGAAGAAAAAGTGAAGGACTACGCCTTCACTCAAGGATGATATTGCTTTTCTTCTGTTCGGCGAACACGTGATAGCTTCAGCGTTTACTCCGGTGGAACCTCTCTGAAGCTCAGTGACAGCGGTAAGCCGCTTCTGCTGCGATATATGGCTGATATTCCGTAGACCACAAGTCCGATAATGAAGACGCTGACGGTCAGCATTGCGTATGATGGGTTAATCGTGCCAGCGATTGCCGGCGTTAGACCCGCGTAAACAATCCAAATGCATAGAATCAGTGAGACGAAACCCAGCCAAGCGATGACGGGTACTCGAAGAATTCTCTTGGTCACAATCGGTGGAGACTTATCGAAGATATCTTTGCGTCTCAGCGAAAAGATCATTCCGGCTATTGCGACAATTCCTATCTCAGTGAACCAGCCAGGAACAATGTAGGCAAAGTCGCTCATAAACGGCGTATAAAGCCACAAAATCGACGAGATGAAGCAGGCGATAGCGACCACAGCTAGGGCAACGTATGGAGCGTTGAACCTTCGATCTAGAGCGCTGAAGCTCTTTGGCAGAATTCTGTCAAATGACCATGCAAACACTAACCTGACACACGTGAACACGTAAGTGAGATTGCAGACAATCATGACCCACTCTCCTAGGTTAACTATTCCCACTAGCCAAGGATTGCCGCGGGCAGCATAGATGAAGAGAAGGTTGTAGAAGGCTGGAGTTGAAGCACCATACGTCGGCACGTATGCTGGATTACCGTTGATTGAGAGGTATGACATATCGTTAACGAATTGTGCTCCCATAACGCTGTATGTCACTGCGTAGATAACGTACAACCAGAAGCCGAAAAGTAGGGTTCCACCCACAATGGCAATCATTGATGATCGTCTAACGGCCTTTATCTCGCCTGCAATGTACACGGCAAGATTGAATCCTGTAAAGCTAAGCAACATGTATACGACGCCCAGAGCGGTTCCGCTCCAAAGGAATCCGGTTGGGTATCCCGCGGTCGTCGCAGCACCGAGAATATTGTTGTAGTTCATACCCGAGAGCGCGTTGAAGTTTGCGACAAATCCATCATGCCCAAGTGAGAGTAGAGTGGAGATGTAGACCAGGGCGCCGATGGTCTGTATAACCATGCACGCCCAGATGGCTTTGACGAAAGATTTCGTTCCGGCCGCCGTTATTGATGTCCATATTGACAGTATGATGATGATTACAATCAACATCCCTGTGTTTGACGATAGAAATGATGCTGCTCCAGTGAAGCCATAGTAAGTTAGAAGCGGGCCGATCGAGTAAGTGATTGTGAACACGTTGCCTGTACCAGTCCACGCGATCAATATGAATACTACAAAGAAGACGAGCGAGAAGCCGATGGCTGGATGCAAGATTCTGCTCGCCCAAACATAGTCTCCTCCAGTGCGAGGCATTGCGGAAGCGAAGAGAGCGTAGAATACGCCTATAATGATAGTTATCGCAATTGCAATCAACACAGCGACCGTGTTGTCTACCCCTGGGTAGAAAGCAGCTGACCAAATGCCGTAGAGGTACGATGTTGCAGGTGCCATTGCGCATACGGTAAATAACAGCGCGTCGGTCGCTGAGATATCTCGTGTTAGACCAGAAGCAGTTCTCGCGAAAATACTACTCAAAGCCCATCTACCGGCAAAGCTCGTTGACGCTGATTTAGCCCTAGTCTACTTACTGTGCTACTTCGTAAATACTGCTCTCAATTCCTCTTATAATCGCGAGAGCTAATCGACTAATCTACCATATGCTCAGAGGAAGCAGAAGGCATCCGACTACAGAGAGCGAAGCAATTGAACAACGTTGACATAGCGAGCTTTCGGGGTTGAGTCATCTAGACACTTCTTCTACGTCCTTCCACCATTGCTTTTGAGTCCCTGTCTTATTTCTCGAATTCCAATCCTTAGACTTAGGTTCCTGGTCGATGTACTTCTTGAGTTCTGCAATTTTCGTTTGAACGTCGGACAAGACGTCCATGGCGATTAGTCCCTTTGTCTGGTAGCCAGCCGCCAACGTTGATACCTTGTCCAAATTCATGTTAGCGTCGTACCAGAATCCCCAGTCATTTGCGAGTGTGCTCGCGAAATGTTTTGCATCGATGATCTCACGTTCTTGGTGTGAACCTATTTGATGCTCATGCAAGAGTGCCACTAGATCTTTCACGTCTTTTTCAGTTATCTCATGGATCTGCAATTTCTCCAGCAAGAGATCCGCTAGGGGTATCGTTGGAGAGTCTAGTGCG
>DATIYC010000050.1:0-37046 GCA_035517955.1 Candidatus Acidiferrales bacterium
CTTTAATCTACGATTCTTATCCGCGAACTTCCGAATGATGAAGAATCCGATTTCAACAAACGCATGGCGCGTATTCAAGATGTCAATATCTTACTTGTTTGTAATTATGCTGATAGTTGTCGTAGCACACTTCATCTGATAATCGATTTGTCGCGTAAGGTATTTTACAATTTACAGCGTAACTACTAAAATTAGGTCAATTCGCTGATTAACGCGACCGTCAGGAAGCTTTGGGGCTAACCCGGTTGGTTTTGTTTACTTACGCTTAGCTCAATCATATTGCAGGTTCCTCCGTCAGAAGCGCGCGAATAAGTCATGCTTCCCAGCGGTTATGTGCCTAGATCCGCTTCTTATTACGACGGATCGCTCATGATTGGCGTTGTCTCTTGCATATGCTCTTTGTCGGACGAACGTTGAAGATACTGGTTTAGTATCCCTGCTTGAACAACGAGTGACAGTAGAACCACCCCAAATACCATCGCCGTAATTATTGCCCTGTAGTTGCTTTCAGGTAAAGACAGCACTAAAGCTACTGAAACTGCCCCTCGAAGTCCAGCGAACGCGAGAACCTTGTTCCATGAAGCAGGCATTTTCTCTCCTAACAGACGAGAGAACGCAATGATGGGGTAAACGCTGACCACTCGAGCTGCGAGTATTGCAGCAAAAGCCACAATGACAAACGGAGCATAAAGACCTAGCAAGGACAGATTTGTTTTCAAACCAATCAAAAGAAACGCAAACGACGTCGCCAGAAAAACAACTACCTCCCAAAAGCTCGTCATAGTCTTCCGGGTCTCGTCTGACATGGCGGTATGCATGGTTCGATTCCCCAACCACAACCCCGCAATTGGGACAGCCATCAACCCTGACATACCAAGACTCTGCGCGATGATGTAGGAACCGAACATCGTGAAGATTGTGAACGACGTTTCAGGCAGAGGACTTGTGATCTGCCTATGGAGCAACTCACCTATTCCAGCCACCATCAAACCTACACCCAATCCCCCCAGCAACACGTAAGCGAATTGTCCCAAGTCTTTCACTGGGCTGAACGTCAACGTAGCCGCGAAGGAATACAAGATGACGGGCGTTGCGTTATTGAGATAGGCCTCAGATTCAAGAATCGTGGTCAGTGTCTCAGGCGCCCGCACTCTCTTCAAGACGCTTACGACCGTGACTGGATCAGTCGGTGAAATTATCAAGCCAAACAACAGCGCGGCTTTCAATGGTATGCTAAGAGTGAGATTGAGAATGAGAGCAGTTATGATTGCGGAGATAATGACGCCGAAAATAGACAAACCAATGATAGTCTTGTGCACCGTTCTGAACGTTTGAAAGCGCGTACGCATGGCTGATTCAAAGACTAGAGGAGGAACCAACAGGCCCAGAATGAGGTCACCGCTAATCGGTATATCCCCAATGCCACCTCCGAATTTGACTACAGACAATGCCAAACCAATGGCAATCAGGATCGGGGGGTACGGCGCTTTCATTTTGTCGCTCAGAAGAGATGCAACAAAAGACAAGATGACAACTAGGAGCAGGACTGTCAAAGGCGATCCGACGATCTCAAACGCCATCTGAACATTCACGCCACTTAGAATCTAGATCTTTGAAGGTTGAAGGTCCAATTCCGTCGCTTCGTATTATTGTCATTCAGTTATTTTTGTTTCTCAATGACGGGTTTAATTTCGTCGTGGGCTTTCTCTACTTAGCTTCCAGACTGAAGTGAGACCACTGACCGCCATCATTACAACCTCTCTCTTCCAACGCAACAAGCCCTGCTCTGCAGGTTAGAGACGAAATTTACCTAGGGCACACTGCTGTGGATGACGGCCAGACTCTCGAAGGAGAATAGTAGTGTTTCCTTGAGGAATCGTGATTTTGGCAGTTTATTGACTTAATCTGGCTAATGTTTTTCGCGTTAATGTGATCGCGTTACAAAACGTCCGATTAATAACGTAGACCTTGATTAGATGACTCGGCCCTTATGAGTCAGAAACCTCGTTTGCCAAGCAACGCGGCTGCCATAACGGCAGTGATAGTCTTGGTCGTCATCATCGGAGGCGTAATCACAATCTACTACCTGTACCCAGCTGAAAACAAGACTTCATTCAACATCGCCTTCTCGGCAATAGTCCTTCTTCCAATACTGATTCTAGCGGCTCTGGCGATAAATTCTGGGAGACTGGTGAAGCAATGACGGACACTCAAGATTATGGCAAAGTGGCAATAATTGCTGATAAGTATCTGGCGTATGGTTTCAGATTGGCAGGTGTCGTTGCCTTCCCGGTTAGCGGTGTGAAGGATGCGATTGAGACTCTCGATAGGCTCATTGCGGAAGACGAATACGACGTCGTAATTATGCCTGAAGCATTGTCCACAGCTTTGAAAGGACAAAGGAAGATGATCTTGGCGAAGGAGCGACCGATAATAGCTGTTATTCCAGACTTCAAAGGACCGACGGGAGACCGACTCAGAGAACTCCACTCTCTAATCTCTCAGTCGGTCGGAGCAGAACTGAAGTTCGATTAGCCTTGTCTGCAGAAATCAAAGAACTTCAGGAGCTTCTCGACAGAGAGAAACTCATCGAGGACCAAGTCAAGAAAGCCAAAGAAACAGCTCGAGGTATCCTTGAGGCAGCACACAAGGAAGCAGACTCAATCATAAGTGCAATTGAGATGGACCCTGAGTGGGAAAAACTTGAGGGAGCAAAGACGGATGACATTCTTCGGAAGAAGCACGAACTGGAAGAACAGTACACGCGAAACATCGCAGCCTTAGGTAAGACCGCTCAAGAGAACCTTGACACCGCCATCAACCGCATTATTGACGAGACTTTGAGGGTGAAAAAATGAACCCTGAGAACCTGCAAATCGAGATTGACAAGAAGGGAGAAGAACAAGTTTCAAAGATAATAGGCGATGCCAAGGAGGAGGCTCGGGGAATAATCGAAGAAGCCAACTCCCGAGCTAGCGCCCTTAAGGTTGAGCGAACGAAGTCGTTGACCAATGAATTGAACGCGAAGGAAGTATCCGAGCTTAGCGCGTTGAGGATGAAGGAGAAAGCGGAAATCCTCAGATTAAGGCATGAATGGATGAATCGCTCATTCGAAGAAGCTGAAAAGCGGATAGCACTCATAGCGGAGAAGGGAGCGCGCGAATATCAACAATTACTAGCCGCGTTGATTCTTGAAGGGGTGTCTAAGCTGAAAGGAAACAAGTTCGTGGTTGGAGCGAATTCAAGAGACCTGAAACTCATCAAGGATCAGCTGACCGCCATCACAGAAAATGCTTCACAGTTCAAGAACGAAATTCATCTTGACTTGCAACCATCTGAAGTGGGGCGCGGCGGAGTCGTTGTTTCTACCGTAGATGGTCGCCAATACTACAACAATACCTTGGACGCACGTTTGGCTGCAACGAGGCAAAACTTTGCAGGAGAAGTCAATCGAATCCTCTTTGGAGAGACGACGAATGAATAGTTCAGACCGACAAGGCCAGATCAAATGGATTGGTGGTCCAGTGATAATTGCGGACGGAATCCCTGACATTCAGGTCGGAGAGATGGTTGAAGTTGGGAATGAGAACATTATAGGAGAAGTCATCAGAATAAGCGGAGGAGAATTTACCGTCCAGGCATACGAAGTAACCAGCGGCGTAAGCCCCGGAGAAGTCGTGACAGGAACACGGAAACAGCTAGTCGCTGAGCTAGGTCCAGGGCTACTGGATAATACCCTTGACGGAATCGGCAGACCTTTAGAAACGATTAGACAACTTAAAGGCCCTTTCGTAACCAGAGGAGTTCGAATCAATGCGTTATCTAGAGAAAAACGATGGGAATTCAAACCAAGCATAAAGATTGGTGACAGGGTCAAAGGCGGAGACGTCCTCGGCGCAGTTCAAGAGACACCCGCGATTACTCACAAAATTCTCCTTCCACCGAAGGACACGGGCAAAATTCTTTCAATAAAACAAGGCGAATACACGGTGGACGAAACGATTGGACAACTCGAAACGCCTAACGGAACGATCAATCTTAAACTAATGCAGGAGTGGCCGATACGAACTCCACGACCATTCAAATCTGGCGAACGCGTCCCCCTCGAAGAACAGCTTGTGACAGGTCAAAGAGTGATAGACACATTCTTTCCTATCACGAAAGGCGGCACCGCTAGTATTCCAGGAGGATTCGGAACTGGAAAAACTGTACTCTTGCATTCTTTAGCAAAATGGAGCGACTGCGACATAACTGTGTACGTCGGATGCGGAGAGAGAGGAAATGAGATAGCCGAGGTGCTCTCTGACTTTTCAAAATTGATAGACCCCAAGAATGGAAGACCACTCACTGAGAGGACAGTCATAATCGCGAACACGAGCAACATGCCGGTAGCCGCGAGAGAAGCAAGCATAAACCTAGGGGCAACTATGGCTGAATACTACCGAGATCAAGGTTACCACGCGGCCATAATGGCGGACTCCACGTCCAGGTGGGCAGAAGCCTTGCGTGAGATCTCCGGCGTCTTGGAAGAGATGCCTGCAGAGGCAGGATATCCGGCTTATCTGCCTGACCGCATAGCGGAATTTTACGAACGAGCAGCAATGGTAAGTGTACTTGGTGATCCGCCAAGAACCGGGTCCGTATCAATAATCGGAGCGGTTTCACCGCCTGGTGGAGACCTCAACGAGCCTGTCACGATTTATACACTGAGGAACACTGGAGTATTCTGGAGCTTGGATCGAGACCTAGCCTACAGCCGACACTTCCCTGCTATCAACTGGCTGAGAAGCTACAGCCTTTATGTCGACCGACTACTGAGCACTTGGAACCAACGCTTCGAAAAATATGAGAGGGAAGAAGGACAAGACAAGACTGCCCCCATCCGAAGAGGCACCGAAGCTGTTGAAAGTTTCGAGGATCTGCGCAAGAGAGCCCTAGGACTTCTAGGGCAATACACTGAAATCGAGGCTATAGCAAAAATAATGGGAGAGCGCGCCCTCCCAGACGAACAGCGGTTAGTTCTCTTCTCCGCCGATTTGATAAAAGAATCGTTTCTCAGACAATTTGCGTTTGACGAAACCGACTCGTACTGTGACACGCGGAAACAGATTGCCATACTTCAGATGCTAATAGAATTCCATGAAAGGGCTAAGCTACTCGTCCGCGAAGGCGTTCCCGTCGAGAAGATAAGGAGTATTCCACAGATCACCCTTATGCAAAGAGCCAAATTTGAGAAAAACAGTGGAGAGATTGACCGAATTTCAAATCAGACGAACGATGAACTCACAAAACTTGCGCGGGAACACCAAGTGAGCGCCTAGCGAGGGATTAGCAGATTGACCACCACTAATGAATTACTAGGAAGAACACAAGGGATGCTCTACAAAGGACTCAGCGAGGTCAAGGGCTCCTTGGTCGTAGTTGACAATGTCGATCACGTCGGATACGACGAAATGGTGAGGATCCGCGCTCCAGATGGTGTTGACAGAATTGGCAGAGTCCTAGAGGTTGGAAGAGGGAAGGCAGTTGTCCAAATCTTCGGTGGGGAAACCGGGTTACAAGCCGATTCCATCGTGAGTTTTACGGGCTCAGCTCTAAAGATTCCGTTGTCAAACGAAGTTCTGGGAAGAACATTCGATGGAGTGTTCGAACCTATGGATGGTTTGCCTCCCGTAGTCGCTGTAGACCAATGGGATATCAATGGATCTCCAATTAATGCGAAGGCTAGAGTGTACCCGAACAACTTCATTCAAACAGGCATCTCTATCATAGACGGAATGCTCTCCCTGCTAAGAGGTCAGAAACTACCTATCTTCTCAGAAAGTGGCATGCCCCACAATAAGCTGATCGCGCAGATCTCCAGGCAAGCAACTGTTCTGGGCGAAAAGGAAGAATTCGCACTGGTCTTCGCAGCAATGGGCCTGCGATACGACGACGTACAATATTTCGTGGACAGTTTTAGAAAGTCAGGAGCATTGGAACGCTCAGTATTGATTCTAAATCTGGCTGACGATCCCGCGATCGAGCGGATATTCACTCCTAGGATAGCGCTTACAGTATCGGAGTACCTCGCGTTTCATCTTGACATGCACGTCCTAGTAATACTCAGCGATATGACAAACTACGCGGACGCTGTGCGAGAACTCAGCGCTGCCAGGGAAGAGGTCCCCAGTCGAAAAGGTTACCCGAGTTACCTCTACAGCGACCTTGCATCGATCTACGAGAGAGCTGGCATCATACATGGTTCGAGAGGTTCCCTGACTCAGATGCCCATCTTAACGATGCCTGGTGGAGACCTTCAACATCCGGTTCCGGACTTAACGGGTTACATCACGGAGGGCCAAATCTTCCTAGACCGTGATCTTTTCGTGAGAGGCGTCTACCCGCCAATCAATGTCCTGCCTTGCCTCAGCAGACTCATGAAAAGTGGAATTGGTGAAGGAAAAACTAGGGAAGACCACTCCGGAGTCGCAGACCAGTTGTATGGTGCATACGCTAGGGGAAGACAGGCACGGGATCTTACGAAGATAGTAGGAGAAGCAGGATTGAGCGAGGAAGAGAGACTCTTTCTTACATTTGCCAACGATTTCGAAAAACGACTGTTGGCGCAAGGGGAAGATGAGAATAGAACTATTGAACAAACTCTCAACATTGCGTGGCAATTGCTCGCTGAATTACCAGAAGGATCCCTTACTCGAATCCAAGAGAAAATCATTCGAAAGTATTACCCGAAACGACCTGAGAGCAAGTAGGCGTCCCATCCCAGTTGAGCCAGAGCAGAACTGTGGTATCGAGGGGCGCATTGCTGCGACTACGTGAGCAGGTCGATCTAACCGAGCGGGGTAAAGAACTTCTAAAACTTAAACGGGATCACCTTGCAGCAGAAACAAACAGACTTCTCTCGAAAGTTAACTCTAGGAAGGTGTTTGAGCAACGCCTGATGGAGACTTACAACGTAATAAAAGACGCTTACGTATCGCTAGGGTACTCAGGACTCCAATCCGAAGCTTTCACGACGACGGGGCTAAAAGTCAAAACGTTGACTCGTAGCGTAATCGGAGTCACCGTTCCTGAGATCGCTCTTGAACAAGAGGCAAGAGTAAATTCTGTCGTAGATGCATCTGCCTACACAGCTGCAAATAAACTCAGCCCATTAATCAAAGAATTGCTGAGTATCGCTGAAGCTGAAGCGAGAATCGAAAGAATCGCTCAAGAACTTATGCTAACGAGCCGGAGAGTGAACGCTTTAGAGAAAGCCGTCTTGCCAGAGATGCACCGGGCGATGCGATACATCGAGGCAAAACTTGATGACGAAACGCTTGAAGAATTCTTTCGCGCCAAACGAGTGAAAGCGGCTATAGGAGGACATACCCATTGAAGTCAGGAAGCAACATCTACCTCGTTACGAGGGTTCATGGATTACGAACTCACCTCATGCCACTACCTAATGTCCAGAGTCTCCTCAAGACGAAGGACTCGAAGGAGGTTGTGGATGCTCTCACGAAAACCTCCTACGGGACGGATATAGCGCCTCTTCCGACGCAAGGAATAGACGCTGAATTGCTGGAAGGCGTGGTTCTGAGAAAACTGCAAGAACGGTTCTATTTCGTATCGCGAGTAGCTCAAGGCAAAATGCGGGAACTGCTCAGCAGGTACTGTGCGAGGTTAGAAGTTGATAACATAAAGAAGATAGTGCGAACGAAACATGGTGGACATAGTTTCGAAAAGCCTATTCTTATACCGATTCCAAGGGAACAAAGCCTCGTAAACTTCGAAGCGCTTTTGGAAGCGAAGGACATTGATGAAGTCGTGTCTCTCCTTCGCGACACGCCGTACTCACTCTCTGAGACTTTGCAGTCATACAAGGAAAGCGGAATTAGCCTAATTCTAGAGAGGAATCTTGATGGCGTCTACTTCGGTAGAGTGTGGGAACTGGCTAGTAAGATTCGAGGCGTACGGGAACTGGTGGGCGAAGAGATAGATCTCAGGAATATTCTCTTCGCATTTTTGCTCCGGACCAGAATCTTTTCCCAGAAAGAACTAGAAGAAATGTATGCCATACCGCATCCATATCACTCCATAATGCAATCAACATTACATTCCCTCGTCCAAACTCGACTTGAAGATATTCCGAATGTTGTGACGCCTCGCTACAGTGATTTGGCGTCTGAAGCCGTTAAATTGGTCAAGGGTGATTCACCGACGCCTCTAGAATGGCTCTTCTTGAAACGGCTCTACAGAGACGCGGGAGTAACTGCAAGGATGGATCCGCTTCAGGCTGGATTTGTAATCGCATATCTCCTTATGTGCGAATGCGAGGCAAAGAATCTCGTTTCGATTGTTACTGGCAAGCAACTAGGGCTTGCTGAGGAAGAGATTGCAAGTGGAGTATTCACAGTCTAGACGAGTATCTGAGTCAATGTCTTCCCAGAATCAATATAGCTATGACTAAACCGTAGATGGCGATTCCTTCTCCCAGACCAGCGAAAACCAGAACCCAAGTAGCCAGATTAGGTCTCTCAGTCATTGCCGCTAGACCCGCTGAAGTAGATCCGAAGATAGCCAACCCAGCACCGATCCCAGCAAGACCAACAGCCAACCCTGCACCTACTAAATCGAAGTTACCATTCGTTTGTGAACCCGAAGACCCCTGACCAAACACGTTCGCAACAGCAAACGTCAAGAACGCCAAGAAGACCGGTAACAAGAGTACGAATCTTCTTCTCAGTTTCATAAACATCTTTTCCAGCTTTGCAGGCCTCAATATTTAATCGTTCCGAAGGTTACGTTAGGAAATTCATCAATAGTTTCGCAACAGTGGAAGGACAAAAGGTCGATACGTAACACCTTCCCCTGAATAGAATTTCGTAAAGAACTCATAGTAGATCAATCTCATGCATTGTATGAAGACCCCAAGTACCTCTATTGTCATGGCCAGTAGATTCATCAGCAGCAAACTTGGTACAAGCCCAATATTCGCGGCCAAGATGACTACGGCTATCCCAAGAGCTGAATGCGCTATTGCAAATGCTGCTAACCGAACGTAAGAAATCGAATTAGTCAAGTAAGACAGAAATGTTTCAATGAATTCGGACACCCCCTTCATCATGCTCTCTCCAAGTTCGAGTTTACGATGGATGAGACTCTCGATCAAGGGACTAAGAGCCACAAGGATCAATGCAACGACTGCCACGACTGTTAACCACAGGTTCTGCACAAAGACTTCTAATGACAAACTTGACGCGTACTTCACAGCCAGTGCTACACCCGCTGAGTAATACACAAACCTAATTCCTCCGACCGCTGCTTCGAATCTAGCTCTAGACCGTAGCAGGTTCACAATCTTGAGAATAATGCCCAGAAACAATTGGCCCACTCCGAAAAGCAACGCGACCACAATCATTTCCGTCTGACTCTGGATTGGATTTACAAAGATTGGATGAAAAGCATCGGAGAGAAAGAACTCTCCATACATAACACCGAAGAAAGTGGCGGACGCACCGCACGCCGCCAGAATCCCTCCTAATCTTTTCATTGCACCACCTGGGATGCCTAAGAAGCTGCGGTTAAGACGGTTGAATGTAAAGCCCATCAAGAAGAGTAAGATTCCCTGACCGATGTCTCCAAACATCATTCCATACATGACCGTGAAGAGGATGGTCACTATAGGGGTCGGGTCAACTTCGCGGTACTGTGGTGTTCCTCTCAGCCTAGTAAGTAGCTCGAAATGTTTTGCGAGCGACCTATTGCGAAGGAGCGCGGGAGGTTGATCATTCAGATCGGGATCGTCAAACCTCAGAAAGAGAGTTCCGTTAGTTGAATCCGTGAGAGTACGCTTAAGGTGCTCGGCATTCTCCTCTGGTACCCAACCCGACACTAAGCTCAGCGTTTCAGTTCGACTGAACGTCGACCTCGCATCTTCAATGCCAAGAGCAAAACGTACCATCGGCTCAAACTCAGACGCTCTTTGCTGAAATCCCTCACAGATACCGCGAACCTGTACCTCGAGCTCATCGATCTCTTGCTTGACTCTGCTCAGCGAGTGCTCGTTTTCCTCGAGCGCTCGCGTCGGCTCAGGTATGATTCCTATGGGTAGGACTACAGCAATGAAATTGAGGCGTTTCAGTGTGTCCTCTACCGCTGCTTTATCTTGATTTGCCCCATAGATCACTACAAAATCTTCTTTTTGTCTATCGGGCCACGTTGCATACTTAACGCTTGTACCTTCAATGTAGCTACCAAGCTTTGAAGAGAACTCTCTGTTCATGAAACCTGCTCTGACCCAGAGGTTCTCGAAATCTCCTAGGGCATCAGCATGCAATCCGTGTTTTTGAAGGATTAGCAGGTTTTCTCTTACAGAGGTGAGGTCTCTTAGTTGAGTGCGTGCTTTCTCCAACTTTTCCAATAGGCCATCTAGCCTCTGTTCTATTTCCGAGACGCCGGACTCAATCTGTTCTAAGCTGATCTTCGGAGAAATCTGTGGAGCAATGGATGGCTTTCTAATTGTCTCTTGGAGCAATTGCGTTATGGTCTTCTTTGCTTGTTTCTGAGGGGGAAGCGTGGAGATTATGGATTTCATCCTATCCTGGAGTTCGGTGAACTTCTTGCATTTCTCCACAGTGTCAACTCTTTTGAATCCGGTGATTGAATAATCGGTAATCAAATGAACGCATCCTAGTGCCCCCAATTCTTCTATGACTCGATTCTCATACTCTGAAACAGTGGCCAAGTAGAACCGTTTCATGGCCATCGGGGTCAGCAAAATCCAATTCTCCTGCTCAGAAACCGCGTACCCAACGAAGACGCGACTTATATTATGCGTGGAGCCGTTCAGACAAGTTAGCAGCAAGGAGCAGTTTCTTCATTGGCTTCCGCGCTTTTATGGTATCGCTGTTTTTGAAGTGTCTTGTTGACCGAAGACATAATCAAACCTTCAAGAGCGACACAACAGACATCTTTTCCTACGCCCTAACGTCTTTCGTTTTAAAGGAACGAATCTTCCCTAAACTGTTGCATCGCTAATGTTTAAGTCGAATCCATGATATTGAATTCTGACTGGCTGACGATCGGAAACGGAGTATCGTCTATAATGTCAACTGAATCTAAGACCTGCGAATCCTGTATGAGAACCAGCGTAAGCCTAGTGCTCTCTACATGCCCCTACTGCCTGAAGAAATTCTGTTCGGATTGCATTGACAAGCATCTTCAATGGGAAAAAAGACATGAGGGTTTATCTCTCGAAGTCGAAGCCGCGTATGGATCCTCAGACATATCAAGCGAACGTTCCAGCCAAGCAAGTGAACTCAACCGCAAACGACACGGAATGTCATGGAAGCTCAGATGTGAAACCTGCGGAGAAGTTTCCATCTACGTTCGAGAATGTCCTCACTGCTTGCGACGATTCTGCACCGTAGACCTTGAAAAACATCGCAAAGAGTACACTAACGCAACTCAAGCTACCTGACTAGGTGTCAGCGATTCCAGTTACGTCATAACACAAGCGTGTTATGATTTCCTGATTCAGAAACTCACTGGATACCCAAGAGTTACGTCAGTTGAAAACAAACTCGTACGCCCGAATAACACGGAGAGAAGCGGCCCTTAGAGAAAGACTTGCAAAAAACGAATTTGGCTACCGTTAGTTCTGTTGCTACTCGTATCGCCGGCAAAGACTGTTCGCTTCTCGTTCTCCTTAGGCGTTAGAGGTGTAGGATAAAAGAAGGAAGATTGCTCAGCTCACTCATGAGCACATCCAGATCGGAATCCAACACTTCGTCTCCTAGTGGACCTTTCCATAAGATTCTCCTTGCTCTTGACCTATCTGAACAAACCTCTCGGGTTATTCAACTAACTTCGGAATTAACGAAAATCTTGAATGCGAAAATTCTAGTTTGCAATGTCGCTAATGTAGCTACTAGCGTGGCTGCAAATGATTTTGATGGATTGCCCGCAAATGAAGATGAGCGGAAAACTCTTGACACCTTGAAAGAACTGATTTACAAAAGCCTTAGCGGTTATCCTGAAAAAATAGAATTCAAAATTCTGCATGGAGATCCTGCTGAAAGGCTTGGTGAATATGCGGAGTATTCTGCTTGCGATCTGATCGTCGTTGGCTCTAGAGGCCATGGCGAACTCAAAAAGGCGATTCTAGGTAGTGTTTCAAGTTCAGTGGCTGCGAAGAGCAAGAAGTCGGTTCTGATCTTAAAGTAATCTTCAGACCCTCGAGGAGTTGTTTCAACACGATCAGTAGATTTACCAAAAACGCAGCCAAGTCTGGAGAGGTGAATGCAACCGATTCTGCGCGCGAATCTTCGGAACAGATGCATCAAGGCGTCGACGAACTGAGTGATTTTACGACCGTTGACCGTAGATTAATTTTCATCTCATTCCTTGGCATCGTGGTTGGAGTAGTGGCAGCCATTGTCGCAGTCATATTGCTGGCAATGATAGGTTTTTTCACGAACCTTTTCTACTATGGCAGAATCTCCTTCCAATTCAATTCGCCGTCGGGAAATGCACTCGGGCTTCTGGCGATAGCTATACCTATGGTAGGTGGACTCATCGTCGGGTTGATGGCTCGTTATGGTTCGGAAAGGATTAGAGGTCACGGGATTCCGGAGGCGCTTGAGGCTATTCTCATTAACAGGAGCAAAATTGAACCAAGAGTCACTATCCTGAAGCCGCTTTCAACAGCAATCTCGATTGGCTCTGGAGGACCATTCGGAGCTGAGGGCCCGATAATCATGACGGGCGGAGCCTTCGGCTCGGTCTTTTCTCAATTCTTGAAGCTTTCTGCCATGGAGAGGAAGACCCTTCTGGTTGCCGGTGCGGCAGGCGGGATGGCGGCCACATTCAACAGCCCCATTAGCGCGGTCTTGATTGCCGTCGAGCTTCTCTTATTTGAATGGAAACCTAGAAGTTTGATTCCTGTCGCTGCGGCAAGTGCAACAGCGACGCTTCTACGAGGAATACTCATCAGCAGTAATCCACTATTTCCCATTCCCCTCACCCAAGTACCCACCCTCGCAATTGTCTTATCGTCAATTCCTGTAGGCTTAATCGCAGGCCTTGCCTCGACAGCGTTAACTTACGCTGTTTACGCGGCGGAGGATAGTTTCCGTAAACTTCCGATTCATTGGATGTGGTGGCCAATTCTAGGAGGGTTAGTTGTTGGGATTGGTGGAGTGCTTTCGCCGCGTGCACTGGGTGTAGGGTACAATACGATCGCTGATCTCCTTTCGAATAATTTAGTGATTAGCGTTATCCTAGTACTTGTTGTTGTTAAGGCAACCATTTGGGCAGTATCACTGGGCTCAGGTACGTCCGGAGGTGTATTGGCACCGCTCTTAATTATAGGGGGAGCGCTCGGCGCGCTTGAAAGCCACGTCCTGCCATTTGGGGCTCCTTCGCTCTGGGTTTTGGTCAGCATGGGTGCGGTAATCGGTGGCACAATGAGATGTCCGTTTACAGGCGTTGTCTTCTCACTTGAACTTACGCATGACATCAATGCTGTGTTACCGCTACTCGTAGGAGTTGTTGCTGCAGAGGGAGTAACAGTCTTTTCGATGAAAAGATCAATCCTTACTGAAAAAGTAGCCAGAAGAGGGGTGCATGTTGCCAGAGAATATTCAGTTGATGTGCTCGAATTTATCCCAGTCGGATCAGTTATGCACCGGGATTTCAACACTGTCAGGACGGATACGCCTTTGGAGCAAATTCTCGCCATGTACCAAGAATCTAACGGTACAAGCCTAGGCTATCCGGTACTTGACGCAACAGGTTCCATTCAGGGATTCATTAGAAGAAAAGACATTGCACGTATAACCCAAGACAGCGTGAGTAAGAAACTCACAGTGAAAGATGTACTGTCACCATCTTCAACCGTGCCCTTCGCTTTCCCAGATGAGCCATTAAGAGTGGCGTCCGACAAGATGGC
Organism: Candidatus Acidiferrales bacterium; assembly: GCA_035517955.1. Lineage (GTDB taxonomy): Archaea > Thermoproteota > Bathyarchaeia > 40CM-2-53-6 > 40CM-2-53-6 > FEN-987. The sequence goes on from DATIYC010000050.1 coordinate 13,937, forward strand.
TAGGAGTGAATCCGAGAGTTTACTGGTCGTAGACTTGGAGGATCCAAAGAAAGTTGTTGGTCTAATTGGAACTGAGGACCTATTTAGAGCACGGATCCTTTGGTCTGGAGAAGAGAAGACTCGCGAAACCATATTGTCAGTGCCGAAACGTTTCACGAAAGAACTTTTTCACCGCACCGAAAGGTAACGAGTTTGGACGTAAGAGCTCCGAGAGGCCGCAGTGACCAAACTCGCCCTCTATAATTTTGGAGATAGGTGTAATTTCTTACACATCGGCACGCGAAACCTAGCTTGAATAAGGTAAGTCGGAAAGACTGAAGCCAGACTAGCTGAGGACGAGATAGCTACGCTTCGAAAAGTATCGAGTCTAGTATCGGACTTTGGAAAGTCGATTTAACGTTCAAGGATTCGCGAATGCTCTTTGTTTTACTGACAAAGCGAGATGGCTTAAGGTCTTTGGCCAAGACAACTTCAGCATGTTTACGGTATTTAGTCATCTGAAAAGCATACAAACTCGTTTGTCTCAGCAGGCGAAAATCTCACTTTGAGACATCAGAATTTCTCTACCAACCTTAGACACTTAGAACCCAAGTTCCCTGCCACATCAAAGCGAATAGTAACACCCAAATCAAGTCGACGAACTGCCAGTAGGTTACTGCTGCATCGATGAAGCCGTGGTTCTTTGCAGTGTACTGGCCCATGAATGCTCTAATGTCAGCGTAACAATAAGCAATGACACCAGCAGTTACGTGCGCCCCGTGTATTCCCGTGAGAAGATAGAAGCTTGCGCCGAAAAAGCCCGTTGACGGGGTTAGAATGTGGTTGAGAATTAGGTGAGGCCATTCGAGTCCGAATTGCAGTACGGGGAAAAAGCCTCCAAGAATCGTCGTGCCTATCAGTCCAAATCTGAAAGCCTTGTCATTTCCTTTTCTTAGTTTCCAAATGGACCACTCAGCCAGAATGCTGCTTGAAATCAAAAACAACGTCTGCACCTTCGCGATTGAAGTGTCTAATACCGGGGCACCGGCAGGAGGCCAAAACGGGAACTGAAGCCTAATACCGAAATACATGGCGAAGGCGCCACCAAAAAGTAGAATTTCTGTTAGAATTATTAGTTGAATCGTCAAGTTGATGTCGACTGGGAAAGGACCGAGATCGATACCTCCTCGCATACCTCCAAACGCAGTTAGAATAGAAGAGCGCCAATTTTTCGTCTCACTATAGAGAAAGCCTCCGATGACTGCGCAAAAGGAGAGCATTAGCAGAAGAGCGGCGGGAAAAACGAACCCTTTCATAAGCATAAACAGTCCGAACATTGCGACGCCAATTGCCATTGCTATGAGGAAGGGCCAAATGTTGTGCTCGTAGTATTCGGGAGTCTGGATGTCTGATGAGGGTTCGCTAGCGGACAAATTCGGAGCTCCAGATGACGCAACGGTCTTGTTAAAGCTTATTCGATATTAACGCAACATTACTCATTTAAAGGAAGGAATTATAACGCTGCTTAGTCATTTGCGAATACGAAAAGTTATCGTCATTCGACTCTTTTTCTGTGCTTGCTGCTTGCCGAGTTCAGGTTCATTAGCTGCGATTCACGTTCGTCGAGCCCATCGCAACTGACTACGACGCGAATTCCAAGAGCCAAGTGGATATCTCCCGAGGATGTTCATGACCTTCTTGCCGCAAAATGTTGGATTTTATTTCTTTCCAAAGAAAACTTATCTAAGCAAAACTAAGTGTTCAAAGTGGTAACCGATGAGGGCTGCCAAATACTTCGTTTACTTAACCGGTGTTTCAACGTATGCGTTGATAGTTTGGGGCGGCTATGTCACACTTGGCGGCTATGGACTCGGATGCGGGACCTATTGGCCAACCTGCAACGGAGCAATTATTCCAGTGTTTACTTGGCCAACTCTGGTTGAATATGTTCACAGATTGCTTACCATTGTTACTGGCATCCTACTCTTGGCTAGCACCGTGCTCGTGTGGGCTACGAAACCGCGGCCCGTTGGTACCTCGCGGGCAATGATGCTTGCGATCATCCTCCTCGTTATCCAAAGCCTACTGGGCGGCGATGTTGTGGTCACATCGCTCGATCCAGTGATTACGACAACGCACCTCGCATTTGCTACAGCTGTCTTTGCATCGATAATCGCAGGCTGTATCCTAATGCATTCCTGGGAGAAGTCTAATCTCAAGGTAATCGCGACAACATGAATCCAGAAGAGCTACACGAGATCTGAACCCGCCTTGAAGCACGCGACATCGAAATGTCCCTTAGAAATGCTCGTATTTTTCTCCATGTTCTTAATTGACGATTATTTCAAAGCTGTTCGGCATCGATAGTTAGACGACGAATCAAGTGTGGCCAAGAAAACGCAAATCATGACGTTCGCGCAACGTCTAACTCTGTTGTTTTGAAGATGGGCCTATAGCACGCAAAGAAGAGCGCTTCACGAATTACAATGATAAAGTTCTCCGTTTCGCTGGTCGAATTCGTCTTAGCTACGTTCATTCCCGTTTATGTTGGTATGGTCGTCATCACTTATTTGCAGACGAAATTCAGGATTAGCCTTCGCTATCTATCAGCATTCGCATTGGGTCTAATGTTCTGGTTCTTCTTCGACACCATGAACGATGCAGTACAGCTGGACGTAAACAGTGGCTACGACTTCGCAACTTCTACCACACACAGTTGGCTATTGGCGGTTTTCGTCTTCGGCTTTCTTGTCATAGGCCTTTCATCAACTTATTTCCTTTCAAGAACCAAAGGAAAACCAGTAGATATCCTGCAGATTTTCATTACGGGTATTATTGTTGCAATTGGAATGGGTTTTCACGGAGTTGGGGAAGGAATCGAATTCGGAGGGTTATCGGCCGGAACGCAGGCTACAACAATCCTAGACGCGATTGGAGGAATTGGCGGCGGAGTAGCATATGTCATTCACAAGTTTCTTGAGTCATCGATCGTTGCAATTACCTACCTAGGCATATCAATCGATGACGACGAGGCTTTCAGGAATAAATTGTCAAATATAGTGGTGTTTGGTTTGGCCTTCGGTATCCCATCGGTTCTGGGAGAGATTGCTGGTTACTTCGTTCAAATAGACTCATCTTATTTCTTTGCACTAGGTGTCGGGGCGGCGCTTGCAGTAAGTTTGCTAATCGTCTTTTCTATATTTCGAACTTCGCAAAATCGAGCTTTAGCATATTCCCAGTGGGTGTGGACCATGCTTGCTGTATTCATCGGCTTTCTTTGCCTCTACGGTGCAGCATTGTTTCACTCCTGATGTGAGAGACCAAAATCAACCCCGTACTTCCTAAAACAAACCACACCTCAACTTTGCAAAGAAAATGAGCCAAATGTTAGTTCATGAACTTCTTGGCGACACTCGCCCGCCTCATGAAGTGACGCGTAATGATATGTAACAACCTCGATAGATCAAGCCGTTCGTTACCGAGATGAGAACGGTATATTGCCCTGGGAGCAGATTCGATTCTGTTTTCACTCGTATCTGCAATACTTCTTGACCGTTCAACGATGGTAAATCGGTCGCATTCGAAGTAAATTCAATGTTCTGAGGTTCTGATGTTATGTTTTCGGAGTCAGCAAAATGGACTGTTAGCGGAATTGAAGAAAGCCCGTTTACCTCAACGGTAACATTAGCTGCCGAACCAGATTTGACTGTTATTGATTGATTCTTTGTACTGATTGAATAGGGTGGTGTGAAGGATGCATCTACGAATCCGACGTAGTTAGCTGTCAATTCAGTGAACCACGCCGTATCTTTTCCTAAGGCGAAGGTTAGCGCATTATCGATTCCTATGATTTTACTCGATGGTGGGTTTGATAGGCTGTATTCAGTCAGAATCCGCTCCGTTGAATTGAGTACGGCCATTCTGTTAGCGTAATGCTCGTTAAACCAAACCAATGAGCCATTCGTCTCATCAAAATATGGCAATGTCGTTGTTTCATAGGTGATTGTTGAAGTTGGGTACAATGTCCATGATTGGTTTTCTGGTTGATATGAAGCTACGCTTGAGGCACCATGTTGAGTTATCCAGAGCGTTCCCGTTTTTTGTGAAATCGCTATGCCCGACGGCGCATAGAGGTCTATATTCGCAGTTACGGGGCGCGGTGCGAAGTTTGTGGGGTTGAATGACAGTAGCGCGCCTATTCCACTCGTTGCATTTCCGACATCGATGTAATATCCGCGAGTGTTGTTCACAAACGCAATATGCGTGGGAGTACCACCGTAACTCGTTGGAATGGTATATTCAGACAGTTGGCAAGTCGAACTCAGTCTTCCTATCTTATCCCCATATAGCTCTGTAAACCACAGGGACCCATCCGGTGCTATAGCAGTCGTGTATGGAAAGGATGCAGCATTCGAGAGTTTGACGGCGGCGAGTTGTCCACTATTAGGGTCAAGTCCTACGAGTTGGGCGCCTAATGCGTCGGTGACCCAAACTCCGCCGTTCCACAACTGTATGCCCCATATCGCGGTGGTTGAAGGCGAATAATTGATCGGCCAATCGTATTCAACATAAGTTCCATTTAGGTATAGATGCCCAATGGCTGGAACGGATTGTTCACCAAACCACGCCGAGCCATCCTTCGCAACCTGAATAGCGTTCGGAAACTTTTCTGGTTTGGGTAGCAAGTATTTTGTGACAGCTCCGAAATGCACTATCGGAAGTTGCATCTTGAATATCTTAGCCGTACCTAACTGCTGACCGCACAATGAATCATTCTTGATTGGATTCGAGTAAATGTACGTGGCGATTGAGAGTGCAAGAACAATTAGGAACATGCTAGTAAGCGGAATCCATTTTTTGACCATTAGATGTCAGCTGATCTGAAAAATTTCGTGAGCGCACCTTAGCAACGAAATCAAAACAATTCGCACTTGGCGCGCAAGAATCATGCGAAATGTTAAACAATTCCCTTAATAGAACATACGAGTTGTCTCTCTTCAATTTTCGATGCGAAATAAATGGGAAACAAGATTGCAATTTTCCTGATCGTGATGGCACTAGTCATCGGGATACTAGTAGCGTCTAACGTCCCTTCACTAAACGCACTTCTACATTCGTCTCAGGTTGTGCAGAGTGTGGAACTTTCAGGCATGAGTCCTCAGGCAACGGCAACGGTTGTGAGGTTCCAGCTGGTTACATTCTGATTATCGGAAATCTTCAGGGATGGAATGATAGCGTTGCACACATAGAGGAGGAGCCTTCTGCGCCTTGGCCTGTGATAACTGTTCATTTGGGCGATTTCGTGAAGATTATCGTCTGCAACACGGATGACTATGCACCGCACGGCTTCGCGATCAACCATTACTTCCCTACGGGTACAGCGATAATGCCGCATAAATAATTCGCACTAACATTCAGAGCGGATGAGGTTGGAAACTTCACGTTCTACCGCACCATCTTCTGTCCGGTGCACCCTTTCATGCTAAACGGTCTACTGGTTGTCAAGCCGTAAGGCATCAAACCAATCCTCGAGTACAGAAGTCGCTATCAGGGTTCCACTTTTTGGTCGACTAGATTCTTCTTGAGGCGTTCTTGAATTTCTGAAACTCTGGCACTTATGTCAGAAATTATCGCGTCTTTTGTTTCCGGTTCTTTTATCATAAGGGTCAAAGTCAATTCTGTGGTTTTCGCGTCGCGCTTCTTCACGGTCAAGATTGGAGGGAATCGTTCGTCGAGAAGATGCTTGACTTTGTGGCAGCTCCTTAGTACATCGCTTTCGAAGTCTGGGAGGGGAATGTTGTTGTCTATCAGTATTGGGATTGCAACTTCCTTCCAAGCTTTGGGAGTGGCATTGACGACAACTTCCTTAAGGAAAATTGAGTTGGGAATGGATATGAGGTTCTCATCTTCTGTGATCAGAACGGTACTAATTGGATTTATTTCAATCACTTTTCCTGAGAATCCTCGAATCGAGATTGAATCTCCCATCTTGAAAGGTATGTAAAAGTCGGCGAAGTACTTTGAGGCAACGTTCTCCAAAACTTCCCTGCTAGCTATTGCCAACATAACTCCAGCCAATCCTATGAGGAGGAGGAAAACCTCCAAGTGTAGGCCGATCTGGGCCAGAGCCAATAGGATTCCCATTAGCCAAATGATAGCGAGAGTCAAACGTTTGACATGCACCGCAATTATAGGGGGACCTATTTTGAAGAACTTCCCGAGAAAGCGACCAACAAAATGGGCTATGAGCCAAGTCACCAGGAGTATGCCTACAAAAGAGATAGCTTCCGTGACCACAACGGGCACGGTGGGAAACGTGAACGCAACCATCTGTTCTTCCTCACAGGAGGCTGCTAATGATCTCCCACTCCGACTGCAAACCCTGTTCGATAAGGCATCTTTGAGATGTGAGGTAACCGTTTTCTCCCAGCCCGCGAGCCAGTTCAGAATCTGACAGCACAGCTGAAATCTTTTCAGCCATTTCTGCAGGATTAGTAGGATCAATCAAAATTCCATTCTTCCCGTCATCAATGAGCTCCGCTATACCGGCTTTATTTGATACGAGCGTGGGTTTCTTGTATAACCAACTTTCCACAACAACAAGCCCAAACCCTTCTTGCCGTGATGGCAGAACAGTCACGTCGCATGACGAGTAAACAGCATTCAGTAGACGCTGAGGGAAATACCCTGCAAATAGGACATTATTTTCTATGTTAAGTGTATTCACCAAGTTTCTAAGCTCAGTAAGCCACATTGCCGATTTTGATAACCCAAGCCCTTGCTTCGAGCCTGAAAAACTTCCATTCCCAACGATCACAAGCTTAGCATCCGGGAAGTCACGTATGACCTGAGCGGCTGCTTTGATTACCGCATCTTGTCCCTTCATCGGATCAAGGCGAGCGACCATCAAGATCACCTGATCGCTTGTTTGAAGGCGTAGGCGGCTCCTAACCTCATCCAAATCTTGCTGGTTAGGATTGACGTAGGGAGTTTGATCTATGTAAGGGTAGACGTAGAATGATTCTCCCTTATGCCCCCAAGATTTTAGTGCGTCCAAGTACTTTCGGCAACTTACGACGATCGCATCGTAACTATTCAGATAGGTTGAAAGAAAGTTCGTCCACTCGGAAGGAATCATTGATTCCTCAAAGGGTATGTGCCACCTCAATAGTTTCGGTTTTAAGGTCTGCAGCATTCGACCGACGGGAAGTTGCTGAAAATCGTGAACATAGAACAAGTCGAAATCTTCCCTGGCGTCGAGTCGACGAATTCTCTCAGCGGACAGACGGTTATAGAATGTGTAATCCACGAAGTTGTCCTCCCAAAGTAGCTCTTGATCGCTAGGTCGACCTAGCCCGTGGAATGCGCGCCAAATCATTTCCTTAGCTAACCCATAGCCGATGCGACGGTCTTGGAGCAAGTTGACGTGATGAATTGTGATTCCACCCAATGAGACGTTTGCTGGAGCTCCCGGGTTCAGGGAAACCCAATGAGCATCGCTAACCTTGCCGTCGTCTAGCATGTGTGTCAACAAGGGGAGAACCATTCTGGTAACTCCGCCAGGGCTAAATTCGAAGTCTACTCCCTCCCTCAAAGAATGAAGATCAAGTGGGCTATCACGCCCTTCGATTCGCGCAGCCGATGTGGGACCGGTGGTCTTGAACTTTAGCAAGGGCGTTTGAGTGTTGACGCATATCTTCATCTACAACAACTCTCATGCCGGCATATCAGGAAGAATGCATGTTGTTTGAGGCCTAACCGCCAACCCGAACCCATGCACTTAGGAGTTTCAGAAATCTGTAAACCTCACTGACGTCGGAGAGGTAGTATTTCGCGTACGTCGCTCTTCGTCGCCGAGAAACCACAATTGTAACTCCTTTACTTATCCTGTAGAAGGCGTCCTCATCAATTAAGTCATCACCTACGAAGATCGGCAAACCGTTTCCTATGTGATGCATCAGCCATTTTGCCGCTGTTCCTTTGTCCCATTTTGTCCTCGGCATGACCTCCAGTACCTTCTTTCCATGAATGATTTTGAATTCCGCCTGACCGGACACAAGAGCAGATACGAAGGTTCTAATCTTAGGAATGCTTCGTAGGGGTGCTCGTCTGAAGTGCACTGCCACGCTGAATTGTTTTTCTTCAATAGTGGCTCCAATAACCTCGAGAGGTCGTAGGGCGCGCGAGAACTGGTCGATATTTCTACGTGATTTCTGAGCGGTTCTATTCTTGTAACTTAGGTGCTTACCACTGATTTCGAATCCATGGTTTCCAATATAGTAGACTCCATTAATCTTTACTAGTCGTTGGAGATCACTCACTGGCCTTCCTGAAACAACTGCCAAGATACATGATGGTGTTGTCGATAGTGATCGCAGGACTTGTAACATGCGCTGACTAAGTGCTACTTGTCGTGGGTCGGATCGAATCCGGGTTATTGTTCCATCACAGTCGAGTAAGATGTATGTTCGCGGAGATTCTACGACCTTCTCTCTAATCTCATCCAGATGGTTAAACAGGTATTTCATAGCTGGATGGACTCTTTCAACGACTCAAAACATCTAAGAGGAGAGAACGTAAGTTATTTCGCAACGTAGTCTCCTTGCCAAGAGACATTCTGTCAAAACTCTCCAGCACAAATTTGCAAACCATTCTTCCAGGGTCCCACTCAATCTCACTATGACTTACCCATGCAGCGCGACGAGCTCTTTCGTAACTTTCAGGTCGATGTTATGCGTACTGTTTGAGCTTCGTGGCCATGCTTTGGCCTGCCATCCAATTTCGCTATAACGAGGTTTATGACGAGCCTATCCAGTGAACTGGATCATGCTACGCCAGATTTGATTGTGAGCATCCCCCCCTACGTGCTCACTACATGAAGTTCAACATCTGGGCGAAACAACTCAATAATATGTATGTGAATCGTTTTCGTGATCAGCCTATCATACTAGTTATTTGTTTGGCCAGCTCGTTCTCTACGTGAACGGTCCAAAGCATTTCCGGGACATCCACTGCAAGGAAGAGCGCGGAAAGTAGCAAAGCCTCTACTGCTGCTACGGCAATATTTTGAATCCATTTCCCAATTCCTATACGGACAGAGAAATCGTTGGGTTGGCCGCTTATCATTATCGTGAATGCTCGGTCTGCAGTGATTATATCTCGGAGAATTCCTGCCTTCTGTGCCTGAACAACGAAACCCATTTGAGTGGACGTAGATTGTGCTTTGTATCCCTGCGACTGTAACTGCTTCGTAATATCATCAGATAACTGTTTCAGATCCCTATTCTTATTCTGGAATCGCATAACCTTCTCAGAGACCATATCAAGAACCCTGCTAAACACTAGATTAAGACACATATTAACGTTAAGCCTAATCATAATGTGGCAAGCATTCGGGGTTTAACGCTGAAGTCTCTTACCGTTCTTAACGTTGCCACTCCAATTGGAGTGCGGAACGAGAATTAGTTCTAGATGCCCGTGCATTCGGAGCATCAGATAGAGAAAGGTTAGAAGAAACTTGAGGCACGTCTTATATTGTCTGGATTTATTTTCCTGTCGAAACCAGCTTCAACCATCTCATCCAGCATCGAGTCAACTTTTGTTCGCATAAGCGTATCGCTGTCAAACCCATACTCGTTAAAGAGCCTGGTAAAAGCTGGAAGGTTATCGTATTCTTCGGTTTCGTAGAGCTTTACATTGTCCCTTTCGAAAGAGAGTGATACTTTACTATTCTTAATTATCAATCGGACATCGGCAGGTTGCTCGTTCACATACACTATCCAGGGAAAATCGAACTCGAAGCTATGTCCGGATTTGAGCGCGAGAAGTAAGTATCTGTGGAGATAGGTTTGGACCGCCCTGTTGAGGATGTCCATGGCCGTATTGCTATTCCGCAATGATTCCCTGACTACCTCAGACATCCAACCAAATCCATTGAACAGAGTTATATCGTGAATTGAAAGGTCATCCCTTAACTGCCAAATCTAGTTTGGCTGGATACTTGCCGAACGACTGGTTGTTCCTTTGATTCAATACATGTAAGAGGTGAGACGTCATTCTTACGAGAAGAATTCCAATCGTTTACCCCCTCTAAAATTGGTCGACGGTAGGTATAGCATAATCAGATACTCAGAGCCTGAAACGATGGCGCGACGGCACTATGAAGGAGCTGAACTTAGAAACGGAATCCTGTCAAGCGTCTTAACCAAAACAGTACGATGGGAACATACCACAAATACACTCTTACCGGATTACCAAGAATGACATAGGAGAAAATTGGTGCACCGGAGAGGAGCATGATTCCTGCACAAATGAATAGTATGTTTCTACCGTGCCTGTACAACCTAAGTAAAGGGGAAGCAGACTTCGCTTCGTTGTATACTAAGATTTGATAAAATAAACCAAGTATTAGCAGAAGCCCGAAAAGGTCAAGGGTAAACAGTGTACTTGCGTAATTGCGGATCGCAAGTTGGCTAGCAATCGGTATCGAATTGTTGGATAGGGCGACAGCGTTCAACAGGAACGGAATCAGCGCTACTAAAAGCAGCAATATGACATTGAGAACAATTACTGACCTCGCCTGAACTGGCAACACGGACATTGAAGACGTGTAGTTGATCCATATCGTGATCAGAATCAGAAACGAGAGAACAAAGACCACTATGTGGTTATTGATTTCAGAAATACTGGTCGGTAGACTCACGACTAGAGATAAAGACCCTAAACCCAATGAGAGCCCGAAAACAAGGTCAGCGAGACCTTCAATTCTAGGCCGAGGACTACGATCTGCTGAAGCCTCAGCCATCTGATTCTCCCGCCTCCAAACACTTCTCACTTACGAATAGGTAGATCGGAATTTCACAATTTCCGAGCAAGCCTTGACGCCAATTAATGTTTCGCAATCAATTCTCAGAAGTAGCGCAAACTTGTTTGGCCCGTTCCATCCTTTACGACCGCGTTGTCTCGTGCGGGAATTGTGTAAAGCGAGAAACCACCATTAACTCCGACCGATCCAAGGGCTTGAAAAATCAATTGCTACTCGATTATGGCGTATCTTTTGTATGACTGATTTGTTTGGAGCTGGGCTCTTTTCCATTCGGATCTTGACAAGGCAAATGTTCATACTCCCAAGGCGGATTCACAAGCGACTAGTGACCGTTCATGAAAAAGCCGGTTTTCGGTCCTGAACGTGTCGGCTTCGTGGGTACGATGATTCTTACGGGAATAAGTGGAGTTATCAGTTGGGTGGTAATTTGGCTTCCCATTCTCTACTTCAAATTGCAAGTAATGCTGACTCAAAACACGTTCAGTATTCTTGTCTTTTTTGTTGCTGTATATGCGCCGCTCTGGATGGTCGCCCAAGTGCTTTCTAGATATTTGATCTGGCGAGGTCGATCGGCGGTTTAGATCTTGATTGAGCGTCGGGTTCTGTTTGTTTTCTTCGCGAGGAGACGACCGAAGCCTTCTTAGTCGAACTTGAGAATGATGAACTTAGGCAGATTCTCGAAGTGCCCACAGACAACAACGACCGACACCATGAAAGCAAGGTAAGGCCTCAAAGCTGTATTCATCAATAGTCTCGCTTGAGTATGAAGAGTAATAGGATGTTCTTCGCTCCTTCCGCATGGAAAAATCAATTGAAAGGATTCTCAACAAGACAAAGCGGCGAATCAAGACAAGGATAATAGAAATCTCAGGCTTGCTACGCTACATGCTCTCAGCAGCGCGGCTTTCGTAAGCGACTAATTCACACCAAGGACTGTCATCAGCTTCCGTTGTCCTCATAGAACACTGATATCGTTCTTCTCTGTGCATGGGATCAATTCAATTGACTTAGGATCCTAACCGATTTCTGCCTTAGATTCGATAACTGGCTGGTTGAGAGTATACGATCCCTAGTCAGCCTGTCGGCTTTTGAATCAACGAGCTGCCTAAGCAACACAATTCCGTTATCAAGAAGAAGGCGCTGAAGCCTTCTTTCTCCTCTCAATATCGTGATAGGATATAGTCTCCTGCTCTCTATTATGCCGTCAAGAGAGTTAGAAGGGGGCGACTTCCAGCCGATACGGTCTATTCCTACACAGTCGGCAAAACGGCGAGCATGGTCCGTGAATTTTGTGTTGCATATGATGAGCGCGTTCGTGAAATCGAAGTTGTGATAGCCAAGTTTCCTGCCGGCGATGAGATCTTGATGCGTTGCCCATACTTTCATCGACACTTCAAGCGGTGTATATGTATGGGCCTGGTCGTGATGTTTCACTTCTACGTATAGCGTTCTGGTGTCCTTTTGCGCGATTGCATCGATCTCATGCTCGATACATTTTCCTTTCACGATTACATTGGATTGGACCGAGTAGCCAAGATCCTTGAGAATTAGTGAGGCGTATTCCTCAAAGTCAGGTTTGGACTTTAGTAGGCTCAACGCTAATCTGAGGTCAATTCTGATCCGACTATCCGGATGATGTTCTCCAAGATATTGCCAAACCAAATCAAGGATCTCCTTGGTTCGCATCCCATCATAACTCTCATTCTCTATCCTGTCAGCGACTGTGTAGGCCGTCTCTTGCGATGCGCCATTTCGCAAACAGCTCGCAATTATACGATTCTTATCGAATTGCTGCGTGGACCCATCAAACTTTCTAACGTACATATAGAATCACCATATTCGTAGCAGGATCAGCTATTCCTTTTCACTCACGAACGTCATTCTGATGTGTCCTTTACGTTCGATCTAAAGTACGACACGGGTGTGACTAGGATGTCCGTTCGATGCAGATAACCAAACAGACTCATCTATGAGTTCGTTTTGAAGTGGACATGTTGGAAAGTAGAGACGCACCGCAAGTTATACACGTGGAAGAACTCCATACCTTGCAGTGACATAAGGATGAACTCAGGATTGATAAAGCCAGGTTTGATTTCAGAGGAAACCTGTAAGTACAGATAGTGTCAAAACGTCGCTGGTGTTATCATTGAGATGTCCTACATGTACAGATACGTTGAATAATCATTGCTGTAGATGCGGCCGCATTATTCCAGAAGACCGTCAGTTTCTTAGATTGAGACCCTTCAGAAATAAGTTTGAAAATGACACAAGCGAACATCTCCTTTGTGACCTATGTTACAACGAGAGAAAGAGAATCACCGACAGGGCATCATGAGGTACCGATTTACATTCGCGTTGGCTCGATCGTTGATTTGAGAGTGTTCTCAGAAGGCGATAATTTTACCACAGGACTCTGCTGACCGCGTGATTGAGTGTATCTGTTGAATCATGTAGTGTCCATATTCGCTACGACCATGAGCCTGCCCCTGAACGCTTCGAACACGCGAGAGAAATTGGCCTGGTCGGAAAGAGTGAGCAAAAGTTCTCCGATCATAATTCCTGCTCGGTGATCTATGCATGCGGAGCTTCGGTAGCGGTTTGCCTTGTTAGGTTGATGGAATCTGGATAAGCTGTTTAGCTCCGCATTCTGAGCAGAATTTTGCTCCTATTTGAAGGGAGGCACCGCATTGAATGCAATGTCCAGCCATAATTGGAGCGGTTGGCACTCGTGCCATAGGTCTTCCTGAGCCCAATTCTAAGTCATGTCTTGTTTGAATCGTTTTTACAATGTCCTCGCGGGTTGCTATGCCTACAAGTCTCCCTTCATCCACAACTAGGACACGTCCCACTTTGTTTTTGGTCATGCTCTGCATTGCGTCTAGAGCGTTCGTAGATGGCTTTACGACTACAGCCCGTTCGCAAGGAATCATGGCTTCCTGTACTGTTGTGTAGTCTCGGTTCTCTTTTGGCACATTCCTGACGCATTGTAATGTAACCAACCCAAGGATCTGTCCGTCCTTTACAACCGGGTAACCACCGTGGTGGTGGACTAGGAAGTAGTCGGAAACTAGTTGGTGGACCGTGATCTCAGGAGGAACTGATAACACATTCCGTGTCATTATGTCTGCGACTGAAACGCCAGTAAGGGCCTCTCCAACCATCGTCTGCTTAAGACTAGTTTCAGCTCCGGATCTGATGAACCAAGCTAGGACTATGGTCCATATACCGTCTACAAAGTCTCCGAAGAGGATTAGAGCGAAACCCCCGAACATCATAAGTAACGAAAGTGTTTCGCTTACTCGTGTGGCAGTCTTCGTGGCGCGGATTAGGTTGTTGGAACGCTTCCAGACGCTCCCCCTGAAGACTCGACCACCATCAAGCGGAAAGGCAGGGATCAAGTTGAACGCTCCTAGTATTGCATTGATCAGAGCCGAATAGCCCAGAGTCGCTATGATCGGTATTGGCGCCTTCGCTATCACCGCTAGGTACCATGCAGCTCCTATGATTGCGGCGATTAGAAAGCTCATTAGGGGGCCTGCAGCCGCCATCCTCACCTCCAACTCAGGATCTTGAGGTTCCTCGGTCATCTCAGACACGCCTCCGAAGAAGAACAACGTAATTCTCCCGATCGGCAATCCATTCTTCTTCGCTACATAGGAGTGAGAGAGCTCGTGAATCAGTATGGACGCGAAGAGGATTATTGCTGACGCGATGCCAATTGCCCAGTATGTAAGAACGCCAAGTCCAGGATATTGTTGTGGCATATATCCAACTGCGAGAGACCACGCGATGAGGGCGAAAACGAACCACAGTGTGTAATGAATTCTGATTGGTATACCCATAATCTTTCCAATTCTAATTGACATCGCTAATCTTCGACCGTTCGTTCACTTTTCGATCGATCCGTGCAAGCTCTTTAGCGCGAGCTTAGGTTTAGATGTGAAGGTTATTCCTCCGTGGTCTAGAAGCCTGTACACAGGAACCTTGAGCGTATCTGTGATCAAAAACGCTGTGAGGGCATAGCCTATTATGAATAGAGCGTAGCCCCATCCCATTGCTGGTAGCAGTATGCCATAAACTGTGATGAGTACGGCTATTGATTGTGTTCCGATAACCGCGGCAAGTAGCTTTCGTGCGGGTTTAACCGACCAAAAGTGGCCTTTCGTTCGCGCAACAAAGACTGTAAGCTGGCCAGCTACCGAGAGTTTCAGGTAAATGAAAGACTGAAGAACGGTGGGAGACAGATGTAATATCATCTCTCCTATGTAGAGTATACCGAAGGAAAACACTACGCCGATTAGCCCGAGGTAGGTCGCTAGTCCCAAGACGGTTCTCATATTCCACTTCTCGGGGTAGTTTGAGTATCGCACATTGTCATAAGCGATTGTCATTATTGGCGCATCATTTAGCAAGGCCAACAAGACGATCATGAGCGCAGTGACCGGATAGAAGCCGAACACTATTATTGCGACAGTAATGAAGAAGAGCACTCGGATTGTCTCAGCGATTCGGTATACGGCGTAATTATCCATACGTTGGAAGATCTTGCGGCTCTCTTGGATCGCGTCAATAATTACCGACAGTCCAGGTAAGGTGAGAACTATGTCGGCGGCCGATTTTGCCGCGTCCGTGGCCCCTGCAACTGCGATCCCCGCGTCAGCCTCCTTGAGCGCTGGTGCGTCATTGACGCCGTCCCCGGTCATGCCTACGATGTGATCTTTGTGTTGCAATAATTCGACAATGTGATACTTGTGCTCGGGAAAGACTTGCGCGAAACCGTCAGCCTGCTCCACTATTCGAGCAGCTTCTCTATCAGATTTGTCTAGCAAAGCTGAGGCCGGCAATATGTTTCCGCCCAATCCCATTTCAGAGGAAATTTCTTTCGCAATGGCTATGTGGTCGCCTGTAACCATTTTGACATGCACTCCCATCGACTTCGCGATCTTGATGGTTTCAGCGGAGTCTTCTCGTGGAGGATCGTATAACGCGATTAAACCCGCATATTGCCAGATCCCTTGCGAGTCGGTCTTGCTGACTCCGAGAGCACGATATCCCCTCGTTGCAAAAGCGTGAACCTGTTGATCAATGTCCTTTCTTACAACATCGTTGTTCTTTAGCAATGCAAGTATGACTTGGGGTGCACCTTTGGAAACTTTGAACGTGTTCCCATTATCGGCTTGGACCGTCGCTTCGGTACGTTTTGAGACTGGGTCAAACGGGTGAAAGGATTGAATTTTGAAGTGGTTAGCATTACTTGTTATTTCGTTTGATTCTTGACTTTTGTTGATTACGGCATTGTCAATCGGGTCCTGATCTTCCTTCCTTGACGCAAGAGTACCCAAGAGGAGAACGTCGTTCTCTTTGAAACTTGGAAATGGAGTAACTTGAGCTACTGTCAGCTCGTTCTTTGTTATTGTGCCGGTCTTGTCTGCGCATAGGATGTCCATGCCAGCCATTTCTTCGATCGCTACGAGTTTGCTGACGATGGCCTCTTTCTTGGCTAGGGCGGTTGCACCAACAGCCATTGTTACAGTCAGGACGGCGGGCAACGCGACTGGAATGGCCGCGACAATAAGCACGAGTGCAAACTGTAGGGTGTCTAGGATACTTTCTTGGCGAAACATGGAAACCATGAAGATGAGCGAGACGAGGCAGACTGCGAGAACGATAAGGTAGTCGCCGATTTTGATTACGGCTTTCTGGAAGTGACTTCGACTGCCAGCCTCCTCTACCAGCTTTGTTGTCTTACCAAAGTAACTCTTTAGTCCTGTCGCGACAACTAGGGCGTCCATTTCACCTTGGCGTATTACTGAGCCAGAGTAAGCGACATCCGGCACGTGTTTCTCGACAGGTAATGACTCGCCAGTCAGCGCTGATTGATCGACTATGAGATAATCACCTTTCACAAGCTTGGCGTCTGCTGGAACTATATCGCCTAGACGAACTCGAACAATATCTCCTGGTACAAGCTCGCGGGCAGGTAACTCACTCCACTTTCCTCCTCGCAAAACGCGGGCTTTGAGTGCAAGCTTCTGTTTCAAGAGCTCAATCGCATTGTCCGCCTTATTCTCCTGCCAAAACCCTACACCGGCGTTTAATATGAGCAGAGCACCGATAATGCCCACATCTTCCCAATGATGAATCATCGCAGAAAGGATCACTGCGATCTCGATCATCCAAGGGATCGGACCCCAGAAGTATCTCAAAAGACGCCTTATCGGGCTTATCTTCTTCTCGGGGATCTCGTTGAATCCGTACTCTTGAATTCGATTCTTTGCCTCAGTCTCGGACAGACCCTCTTCGCTTGATGACAGCCTAGCGAAATCATTCTCGATAGTCATTTTTGTTGTATCCTCACCCATTACAAGTCACGCGCTGTGTGATTCGGTTCTCAGAGAAGCTTCACCGCATTTCAAAGACATGTGATTCACTGAGTAATCCATACTTTTTTCGTAAAGATCTGTTTGCTCTCTTGATGTTTGAAACGATAAGAGCACCGCTTATACCTCATTAAGATATATAGTAATGTTGAGGCGTATCTAACAGGTGAAATATGAAAATGCTGGACAATGCGGGTGCTTGTCAGTCTTTGTCGATTGTACCAACGGAGGTTGACTAGTGTGGTTCACGATCTTGGTCTCCGGGAGAAAGCTCACAGTGGCGCCGGACAAGTTGTAGGCGTTCTACTTGTGGCGTCATTATTAGCGGTGGTGTTAGGATATATACAGGGCAGATCCTGGTCGGCTGCATCTGTGGTGTTGGCTCTTCTTGTTATTATATTCGCGATGTGGTCGTTGTGGGAACTTAATCCAGCATAAGGACAATTCATTCGAGTGTTTTGTAGAAGCACCCTTTTTCGGCGTAAGGGCCCTGTACAAACGGCATTCGTATCTACTGAACCCGAGCAGTCTATATGGGCAGAAGGATCAATGAATGCCAGAGCGATTACATGTTCTCAATGTCCGAACCGGATTTCAATATCTAAGAAAGTGGACTGGAGTGGCGATCGCCACCGGCATAGTTGCCGGTCTCGGAGCTTTGGCGTTAATCGAAGGGATTGATATTTTCACAAGAATATTCCTAGGGACAATTGCCCAATATACACCTCCCTTGCCTGGCGGCGAGACCAAAACGGCCCTGACGAGCGTCGTCATTGGTCGACCATGGCTAATACCGGTATCCACTACTCTAGGCGGATTGATCAGCGGTCTAATAGTTGCAAAGTTTGCGCCTGAAGCCAAGGGAGTTGGAACCGACGCTGCGATAGGCGAATTTCATAACGGCCACGCCTTAATTCGCACGCGAGTACCGCTCGTCAAATTACTCACCTCAGCGATCACAATCGGCTCAGGCGGAACTTCTGGACGTGAGGGCCCTATAGCCCAAATCGGTGCCGGCTTGGGAACTCAGATCGCCAAAGCGTTCAGGCTCACTGAACGTGAGAGGAGAATCGCCCTGGCAGCCGGACTCGGCGCGGGCATTGCGGCAATCTTCAAGGCCCCGTTGGCCGGAGCGATTCTGAGTGGTGAAATATTCTACAAGCATGATTTTGAAGCCGAAGCCATGATTCCGGGGTTCGTTGCTTCAACGGTGAGTTATTCTATCGTTGGTTTCGTGATCGGTTGGCAACCTATTTTCAGTACCCGGGTCAACCCCGTCTCCTACACACATCCGGAAGCGCTACTCCTCTACGCGCTGCTAGGTGTCGTGTGCGCCGCGTTCGCCCACCTGCTTTTCAGGGTCTATTTCCGAGTCAAAGACGTGTTTGAAAAGCTGCGGACGCCTGACTTCATCAAACCAGCAATAGGGGGGCTCATAACGGGAGCGATCGGTATCATGTCGCCCTCCATTCTTGGCGTTGGTTATGGTTGGGCGCAGTTCGCGCTTAACCAGAACTACCAGGTCCTGCCTCCAACCTTGATCCTCCTCGCTGTTTTCGCTGAGATTTTCGCCATGTCGTTTACTTTGGGTTCGGGAGGTAGTGGAGGGATCTTCGGGCCTTGTGTGGTGACCGGCAGTATGGTTGGTGCCGCTTTCGGCTACTATGCGCAGCAAATGTTCCCAGCGACGGTGACTAATCCCTCAAGTTTCGCCATAGTGGGCATGATGGCGTTCTTCGGTGGCGCTGCGAAATCACCGTTGGCAGTCATTGTGATGGTTGCTGAGATGACTGGTGGGTATGGGTTACTCGCGCCTTCAATGGTCGCAGTGATTGTTGCATATCTGTTGACGGGGAGCCTTAGCGTATTCTACAATCAGGTGGAAACCGTCGAGGATTCGCCCGCCCATCTTGAGGAATATGAAACATTGGTTCTAAAGAGAACTCTCGTAAAAGATGCTATGACCGCGAACGTAAAATCGCTAAGCCCTCGGACAAATCTCAAGACAGTCCAAGACCTTATGGAGACAGATCGCATTAGCGGCTATCCAATCGTATCCGAGGACAAGCTAGTGGGGATAATCACCCGAACCGATATTCTCGAAGTCGAACCGTCCCGACGCGGAGAGAAAGTCGTTGCCGACGTTATGTCAAGGGAATTGCATCTTGTTCGTTCAGACGAAGACCTGTTTTCTGCAATGTCTAGTATGATCTCAAATGGCGTCGGCAGGTTGCCCGTGATTCTCCTAAACAATCGTGACTCCCTTGTCGGAATCATAACTAGAACGGACATTGCTAACGCGATCGAGAAAAATCGATTAACTCGAGAATCGCCCAAGTAATCCCCTTATCCCATCGACGTAAATTCGTTTGTTACTTATCGATGAATCTATTCTGTAGTTTGTATCTAGCCTTCTCGTGGATACGAATTGCTGTTCAAGCCGCAATCCACTGAAGCCAGACGCCCTTAGCTGGAACACGCATCAAACCCTTACCCTACCTCCTACGAGGTGGTTTTATCCTCCGAGTCCGAGTCTCTCCTCTTCGAGCGCTCTGATTATGTCACTCTCGGAGACTATGCCTACCACTCGTCTAGGTTTAGAGCGGTCGACGATTGTAATTATACCCAAACCTTTACTGTGCATCAAATCTAGGGCATCCTGCAACTTTGAGTCAGGATACTGAGGGTAGATGTCTTTGCTACACGCATCCGCAACCTTCGTCTCGAACCATTTCTCACGTGGCACAGTTCTGACTTGTGCGAGGGAGATTCTGCCAAGAAGGCCGTCTTTATCAACGACCGGGAACGACTTGTACTGGTAGACGTACAAGTATTCTTCCATGAAATCCAGCACGGACAGTTCTGCGGGAACTGAAATTACATGCGTCGTCATTACATCGTTGGCTGTGAGATGGACTATTTGCTTTACATCGAGTTCGTTTCGCAACTTCTGATTGTCGGAAACTGAGGCCTCGCCGGAAATCGAGTACGCAATCGCCGCAGCAACTAAGCTTGGGATGAGATAACCTGGTCCGCCTGCTGTTTCAGCGACGAATGCAACGGCTGCGAGCGGCGTCTTATAACCTGCGGCCAAGAATGAAGCCATGCCTACTGCCACCAACAGGGATAAGCTTGAAGGAAAGAAGGCTTCCGCGAACAATGCACCTAGCGAAGCTCCCATAACTATCTGAGGAATGAAGATCCCTCCAACTCCTGTGCTTCCCAAGGTGAATGACGTTGCGATCAACTTCATTGCGAAGAGTGCGAGCAACGTTCTTGCCAATGTATGGGGAGTTAACGAGAGGCTTACCAAGTCATAGGATATTCCTAGAGGGTACGGCCTGTGAAAGAGCCAGACGCTAAGGATGCCTATGGCCGATAAGACGCATGTGGCGATCAGTGCTTTAAGGTAAAACCTTGAGCTGGCACGGCTTATTGTTTTGGCCACTGCTTTGGACACTATAATGAATCCGAGTGCAGCTATTCCAACAAGTAGGCCTAGAAGCGATGAGATAGCTATGTCGGTTAAGCTGAGTGAGAGAATTGCTGGAAACTTGAAGAGAGGTTGCGGTCCATCGATGGCTATCAAAGTCACGTAGGAAGTTGCGGACGCCACGAGCGACGGGACTAGAGCATCGTGAGCTAAGTCATCTTTGTAGGGGACTTCTAGTGCAAAGATCGTTCCGGTTAACGGGGCCTTGAAGATCGCGCCTATGCCAGCAGCGGCACCGGCTAGAATTAGTGTTTGTCTGTCGTCACGAGTAAGGCGTAACGGTCCCAATTTTCGCCAAATCCACGCCCCAACTATGCCGCCGGCGTAAACCGATGGCCCCTCTTGCCCAGCGCTGCCTCCGAGGCCGATTGTAATAATCGCAGCTAGCATTTTCAAGGGAAAGGAGCGTTCGTCAAGCTTCGTCTCGCGGTCGTTGTATGCAGCGATGATTTCCTCACTTCCTGAACCAATTGGTGTCGAGGATTTACTCAGGAGAAAACCGCTAGCTAAGAGCCCAATCAGCACAAAAGGGACTATCAATAACGGACCTTGGACGTACAGGTTTGAAAAGTAATTCCACAACGTTCGGTTCGCCACGTAATTAAACAGCGCTACAACGATACCGGTGAGGAGGCCCAGCCCTGTCGACAATATTACCCATTTCTCAAGGTAACTCAGGAAAGCCTCACGGGTACGAAGCCGCGGTATGCTCAGATACTTATTTGGCGAGTTGATCAGCTCTTAGTTCACATGCTCGTGGTTCACATTAGGCGGGACGACTTTTACTTAATTTTAGCCGCCCTCATCAACTCCAATTTAAGCAGGTACACATGTATGGGACGAAGATTGTGAATAGGCTAGACGTGCTGCTAACTCTCATACTCAAATGATCTCTTAATCTGCCCGTAAAAACATGCATTGTACCTACACTCTTTTGGATTTATTGTCCAAATCTAATTAATGATTGATGTCTGCGATTCGAAGATTATTCTTTAACCCACTGCCGCAATTAGGGTGCACGCTTAGCGTTAAGTTTAACCTTGGCGTTACGGCGAGGCTCACCGCTATGCGATGGCTAATCGCAGTCGGTTCCTCGGTGAAGTGTACGATGAGGGAGAGAACGTCTTTTTTGAAACCGCTTTCCCGTATTCAGGCGACTTTCCGACGGTATTGATTCAGTTCCGTACCTGTAACTGAAGATTACTATTTTCGCTGACACTTAAGTTATGATTACAGGAGTGACTTGACCGGCATCTTTGTCTTTCTTTCCAAACTTCTCGAGGTTTCTGTTGAATCCCCTCAAAAGAAAAGGGTTAGAACAACCGTTCCTGTAGGGAAAGTACGAACTAGGACGCCGGATCATGCAGAAATCAGTGCGAATAATTACCGATTCCAGGACCGCCCGTGTGCTCGTTGATCCAATGCGGAGAGAGATTGTCAGGCTTTTGGCTGAGGATGAGAGAACAGAAAATGAGCTTGCGGAGGATATGGGTCTGTCGAACCCTTCCGTTGGCCATCACCTAAAGGTATTGAGGCATGCGGGCCTGATCCGAGTCGCTCGAACCGAAGCTGAGGAGCATGGGATATTACAGAAATTCTATGCCTCAAATGCCATAGTCTACCTTGTCGACAGCCACGAGATGTCTAAAGAGATTGACAGGTATTTCATGCCCATCAGTCTGGAAAGAGTTCGCGGAATAATGGCTGCCGCAGGCCTCGTCGTTGGCTCGGCAACTGAACTAACTGAGGCAGACGTGGAGAATTTTGCGAAATTGTTCGTGGCGGCGCTGGTTGAGGCATCTAAGAGGTTCTCAAAGTCATGGAAGGGTACACGCGAAGAGTTACTAGCAGCCCTTTACACGGCAGCTTTGAGATATGTTCTGAAGGACGCAGAGACGCCTGCAAAAGTGCGAGAGCTTCTTCAACGAGCATTACTCAAGAAAACCCATAACCCGCACAATCCCAGCCAAAGGCGATCCCGACTCTAACAGCCTTTCGCTATAATCTTGATAGAGATTTTGCGGGGAACAGTGGTATAACCTTCATCTTAGATGCTCGTTTGCGTAGAACCTAAAGAAAGCCTTGTACTTTCTCAGCGTCTTACAGCGTCAGGCAGCTGGTTTCTGCAGTAATTAGTTGGTCCACCAAGGTAGACGGTTCTCTGTTGTAGCCCAGTTCTTGTTCACGTGATCTTCAAGAGGCTGCACCCGATCTTTGGAGAGATATGACCAGGGCCGAGGCAACTCAGCCCACATCCAGACATGGCGACGCTACCGGTCCTGGAACGCGTAGGGTGTTCTGCGGGGATAGGGTGAGTGAAACAAATCCACCCGCCAAAAAAACGACACGAAACGACAAAAACAAGCACAAAAAACCCAAGCACAACGACAAAACCACCCACACCACCACCCAGAACCGGCCCCGGAAAGGTCT
>DATIYC010000051.1:0-2000 GCA_035517955.1 Candidatus Acidiferrales bacterium
CATCAACTTGTCCTCCTTGATGATGTCGATCACTGCGAGTGCTGAAGAGCATGCGACGGGGTTGCCTCCAAATGTGTTAGCGTGAGATCCCCCATCCCAGTCCATGATTTCCTCTTTAGCAATTGTTGCTCCTATGGGAAGTCCTGAAGCGAGGGCTTTGGCAGTGGTGATGATATCGGGGGTTATGTTCCAGTGTTCGATAGCGAACCATTTGCCTGTCCGTCCCATTCCCGACTGAATCTCATCGTCAACCATTAGAATCTCGTACTTGTCGAGCATTTTCTTCAATCTCGAGAAGTAGTCCTCCGGCGGAACCACGTACCCGCCTTCTCCTTGAATGGATTCAATGAACATTGCAGCGGTATCTTCAGGCGGATGATACTTCATCAGCACTTCTTGCTCGATGAAGTCTACGCACCACATCTTGCATTCTGGATATTCGAGTCCAAAGGGGCATCTATAGCAATATGGGTATGGAACGTGAGTCACCTCAGAAACCAGCGGAAAGAAGTGACGCCTCTGGACGGGTTTGCTGGCTGTCAGGGCCATCGTTCCGAAACTCCTTCCGTGGAACGAACTCGTGTATGCCAAAAAGAGTGGTTTTCGCGTATGCCACCTTGTCATCTTCATCGCGGCCTCATTTGCCTCAGCGCCACTGTTTGAGAAGAAGACCTTTTTCGGAAATGAGCCAGGCGTAATCTTGGTGAGCTGTTCACCTAAATCTATGATCGGTTTGTAGTAGAAGTCCGTCCATGAATAGTGGATGAGTTTCTCAGACTGTTCCTTAATCGCTTTGACTACTCGCGGATGCGAGTGACCAACAGCCAAGACGACCAAGCCTGAATTGAAGTCGACAAACTCGTTGCCATCCACATCCTTCACGATACATCCGGATCCAGATTCCGCGACCAGAGGATACCACCTGACTACAGATCGCGAGAGAACATTTGCGTCTCGCTCGAGAAGTTCACGTGCTTTCGGGCCTGGTGGGGTAACTATAATCTTCGGTTTCTCAACTTTCGTTGACAAAAAACGTTACCTCAAGCGTGGGCGGGCTTAGGTCGAGAATTGTAAAAGCCTTTCCTTTTCATGCCGTGTTCCAAGCAACCGAAGCATGTTTGGCGATTTGTCAGAAAGTCATTGTCCAACTTGGTTGAACGTTGCTTCCACTAGGCGACGATAACGATGGCTTAACTACACCAGAGTTCTCTCATTCAAGTTCTTCGCGTGATAGGGTGATTTCGATTATCGATATGTTACCTCTCGTCCCATTAAACCGAGTAACCTCTTCTGAACCCAAGTCAATCTTCTCGATGATCACGTCTTTCAGGAAGCCGTGTTTTAGCATCTGCACTGTGTCTATCGCCTTCTCAATTGCCTTGCCTCTCGCCCTAACCATGACTTCTCCATTTCCAGAGTTGAACAGGGTAACGCAAGCTGTGACGTAGTTCATTACGGGTTTCTTGCCTATTCGAACAAGATTTTGTTGGCTCATCGTTATTCCTACCAGTTTACTGAATTGGTTGTGAGAAGTGCTGATGCACCGCGATTTTCTGAGAAGCTACCGTGATTTACCTATTATAAGATTGGTGCCCAGAATGCCTTGATCATACTTCCAAGTATATGCCTCGCGCTAGTTACCCACCGATCGTATGCATAGGTCTGACGTGCTCAAGTGTACTAAACCGCTTGAGCAAGGTTTCGACGCCAGGAGCTTTGCGTAGCACAGCGTCACGCAAGAAATTCGTTACTGCTTCATCCGAGGCTCTTCCCCTCAAGAGAGGTCTGAGATCGTAACAGGCATTATCAAAGAGGCATGGCACTATTTTCCCATCCGCGGAGAGACGAATCCGATCACAATCGGAGCAGAAAGGCTCGGTCATTGACGTGATGACACCTATCTCTCCCATTCCCTGTGCGAATTGGAAGATCTTTGCTGTGCTTCCATTTGTGTGAGGAACTGGAATGAGCTCGTAGTGTTCGCGAATCTTTTCAACGAT
>DATIYC010000052.1:0-15226 GCA_035517955.1 Candidatus Acidiferrales bacterium
CTCGAAGATATCCTTGCGCCGGTATGGGAGGACGATCGCCGCGATCCCAACAAAGATTTGGGGCAACCACATTCCTACGCTCCCATACGCGTAGTAAGTCAGCACCGGCGTGTAATAAAATATGAAAGCGTAGAAAATTGCAATCACGGTCACCAACGCAACAGCGTTCCTCGGCACATGGAATCGATTTTCAACCGATGAAATTGAACTTGGTATTATGCGGTCAAATGAGTAAGCAAAGAACATTCTAGTTACCATCGCCACAATAGAAATCACGGTCCCATAAGCCGCCAACATAAGTCCGATTCCTGGAAGAATCGCAACAATAGCATTGTTCGTAGTGAACACAGTGAGATAATTCAGGTACGGAAGCATGGGCAGGGTCCAAGCGCTATTACCCGTGGCTGCTAAAAATGAGGCACCCTTAACAAATTGTGACCCCACCACCGACCAAGTAACTTGATACAGCATATAGGTAATCACGGTGACAATAACAGGGGCGCCGAATAGTGAAATCGCCTGGGACCGACCGGGGCTCTTTATTTCTCCTGCGAGAAAGATTGAATAAGTATAGCCTCCCGTGAGTGCCTGAAAAGCGTACATGAGTCCTAGAATCGTAGCAAACATCGTGAAACCGGTGTTGTAGCCCGCAGATTGAGCGGCCTTTATAATTGCGTCATAGTTGGCACCTGAAATCCGGTTGAAATTCTGTACGAAACCACTATGCCCCACGCTAAGCATCAACCCTGCATACACGAAAGCGGTGAAAGTGCTAATGACAAAAATAGCGATTAAAGCTCTTGTCGTAAATTTCGTTGGGAGAAAGTTGATTATGCCCGCAGACACCGCTAGAATTGACGACATAATAAACAGATTAAGTGGACTCAGAAAAGAGCCTACCCAGGCTATAAGTCCCGGGTTGTTATTCAAGGTTCCCCAGATTAAGAGAACGCTTCTCAGACCCGGATCTAGAACCCATCCCGAGATTATTCCGATGAACGATATTTGCATCATTGCAAACAAAAAGTTCCAGGAGAAACCTAAAATTGGGTGAAGCGTGCGACTGACCCAAATATAGTCTCCGCCTGCACGGGGCATACTGATCGACAAGAAATAGAACGGGATAATTTGCAAGATGATTAGTGGAAAAACTATTAGAGGTGTGATGGGAAGGTCCACACCCGGAAACAGGACTGACGCACCGATTACATAGATAAATGCCCACATCTGCCCGTCCCAGACGATATTAGCAGCCAGCGCATCCCAGGCCGAAATGTTTCTGACTATGCCTGATGCTTTTCGCACATAGAACTGTCTTTCGCCCATGCTACCACATTCTAGGTCAAACAGCTTGAAGCTGTGAGTGGGTGGCAGTTTGGTTAATAAGATTTTGCGCTAACCAATTTTCACGTGAGAACGGTTTGTGTATATTTACTCTAACACGGCCACGAACTGAATTCAGATGAAAATCGTGCGAGCTCCACGCTTTGAGCTGTCACGACTGCGCTTGGATGAACCTAAATTTATAAGCGCGGCTCCAACCCAACTCATTGCGCCAATTAAACTGCGCGCACTTAACGCGATCGCCGCGAGGCGTACTGTCAATTTGAAGGAAAAAAAGTTCAGAAGAATTTTCTACGCCACTGACATCCACGGATCAGAACGTTGCTTCAGGAAGTTCCTGAACGCGACAAAGTTCTACCACGCTGATGATTTGATTCTGGGAGGAGACATAACCGGAAAGATTGTGATTCCCATCGTTGATCTCGGAGACGGAACTTTCAAAGCTGATTATCTCGGACGTGAAGAGATTGCCAAGTCAGCCGAGCAAGCGAAGCGGTTGGAGCAGCTTATCGCCGATAGCGGATACTACTATTATCACGTGGACAAATCAGCAATGGACCACAAGCCGTCCCCAGAGGAGATCAACGAGCTCTTTGTAAAAGCAATGAAAGAAACGTTAGGTAGATGGGTTGAATTCGCTGAGCAGTTCTTGCGTGACACAGAAACAGTTTGCTATATCACCGGGGGTAACGACGATCTTCAAGAAGTAATAGACGGTATCCATGATGGCGAGCATGTAAAGAACCCGGATAACAAGGTGGTTAAGATCGATGAGACTCACGAAATGGCGAGCATGGGGTATGGGAACCCAACCCCCTGGAAGTGCCCGCGGGACATCAGCGAAAAAGAACTGGGAGAACGCATTGATAAAGTCATGAGCTCCGTCTCAGACCCAGCCAATTGCATTCTGAACTTCCACGTGCCGCCTGTGAACTGTGGCTTAGACACAGTTGCAAAACTCGATGACTCCGTGTACCCTCCGAAGCCTTTCACGGAAGGAGGGCAACCGGTATTATTTGGAGCTGGCAGTGAATCGGTTCGTAACACGATTGCGAAGTATCAGCCTTTGCTCGACTTATGCGGGCATATACACGAATCTAGAGGTACATGCAAAATCGGAAAGACCCTCGTAATTAACCCGGGAAGTGAATACTCAGAGGGTATTCTACGAGGAGCGATTGTGAACATCGCAGACAAGAAAGTGTTGAGTTGGCAGCTAACTTCGGGCTAGATTTCTGAATAGGTTTGGGTAGCATATTTTCCAAAAGTGTAATAGGTCATCAAATCGCCCTCGTCGCTGTCGTCAGAAAGATGCTTGTCACCATTTACCACGTCCTGAACCATCACACCGAATATCGAGGCTTACTCTGAGAACTTTACGGAAACAAAATCAAGAGACTACAGAGAATCGCAGTTCAGCTCAATAACAAATACGAATCTGAAGGGCGTGATCTGAATGGGTTCGCGGGAAGGTTAGATACATGAATGCGAATGGGCTACGCAAAAAGTTCAATGCCCAAAGATACCTGGAACAAGTACAAGCCTTGAACACTACAGTACCGCGCGACTAACGAAGTCTCTTCAACATTCGAGACGACGATCACCACGGTACCGTGAAAGTTTGGATAAGCTATTCGGCGAGAAGTCTTCCTAACATTAGGTCGTACGTAATGACAAGATGTGAGAAGACCCTGTCCTTGACCCGTCTGCAACTCAGGAACGACTCAAGCAGCCTGCCCAAAGCATGTACTTCCGCAACAAATTCATTTATCGTCGAGAGTAATGTGTATTGGATGTGGAGACTATGAAGGGATACATTGCGCATCTTGAGCGCGACACGAAGAAGAATGCAGATTTTCGGCATGTGCTTTACACCGGTAAGAACAGCCAGCTAGTACTCATGAGCCTTAAACCGGGAGAGGAGATCGGTGAAGAGGTGCACGAGGATCATGATCAATTCTTTCGATTTGAAGTCGGACGGGGAACAGTGGTCATTGACGGCGTTGAACATCTGGTTAAGGATGGAAGCGGAGTTATCGTCCCAGCGGGCGCCAGACATAATGTGATCAATACCTCTAAACGGGGCAACCTTAGATTATACACGATTTACTCGCCACCTGAACACAAAGACGGAGTAATCCGTCACACTAGAGGCGAAGCCATGGCGAGCGAGGAACACTTCGACGGTCGAACCACAGAATAGCAAGAATACAAATCCAAACGATTTCAGATGTGCAACTAGCGGTGTTATATCCCTAGACGACAGACTAGTCTTGCGTAGAGGTGATTGTTGTGGGTTTTAAATTGAAGTGTCCGATGCAAGGATGCAGCGCTGAATTAACCGCCGAGAACAAGGACGATTTGATTAAGCAGGGTATGGATCACGCCAAGACTCATGGAATGGCTGCGATGTCGCCGGACCTAATGTCAAAGCTGCAGGGTGCCATCAAGCAGACATAACCTATAGACTTTAGCGAAAACGTCTATTCTCCTGATCATTTTTTCCATGCGATTTGATCGTATCAAGAAGGGTGAGAAAAAATGAGAAAGCTCAGGCGGCATATTGGAACTTTACTTGGTTAGGTCGATGATCTTAGCGGTCGCGGCGTTGTGCTTCACTGACTCCACTCCTTTCATGCATCCTTCTTTCGATTCGTATCCTTGACCTGAAGCTATCTCTTGTTCGTTTGAAGCCTTCAGTCTCCACCTGAACTTGCCCGCATGATCCTTGTAGACCTCGAATACTGGTTCTGGCATAAACAATTCACCCCCGCTCTCGTTCATTCATCTGGTTCGCAATGAGACGGTTAACACAGAGTTTCGTTATCTGTTTTGCGAAGCTGACGCGAAATCTAGCCTTCCCTTCCATTCCATACGTTATGATTCTCCGATTCACCATGCCAAGGTACGATTGGGCATATTCATGGGGGTCGCGTTTTCTTTTCCTCGCCCTGCTTGAAAAGTCAAATGTCTAGCGAGCATAATCGGATGCTTGATTTCCATGAGTCTTGATGAACTGATGCTGGAAGAGTTGAAGAAAATTCGAGAACTATTGAACCCAAGCCGGCGCCACCACCGCCGAAAGGTATCTGGGCTATGTTCATGGGCTTCATTGGAAAGGCGAGGGGTTCTGGGACTAGCTGTAGGTTTCATCATGAGCACTTACATCGGCAAAGTGGTCTCCGCTCTTGTTCAGGACATCATCATGCTCATTCCAGGGGCACTGATTCCGGGTGGCGATTGGTGAAAGGCCGTCTTCAGCCTGCCGATCGGAGCAGGCATGAATTTTGCGATCGGAGACTTTGGACGTAATCGTTGACTTCTTGATTGTTGCCTGCGTTGATAGTCACAGGTCATCTCCATAACCAGATAATTGAGAAATGCCGTTCGGCTGGAAGGCTATTTTGGAAAAACGTTTGAGTTTTGAAGACATAAGGCGTTTCTCACGATCCTTCAGCACGGACCCGAAGAATACGCTTGCGTTGAATGCTGTCACAGAGAACGGTATAGCCGCAGTTGCGTTGAGCAGAAAGGAAATCGATAGGCAAAACTTCACTTTCAGCAACCTCATCGAGTCTCCCGAGGCTACCAACCAGGAGAGATCTGGTAGATGCTGGCTATTCTCCGGACTTAGCATATTATCTCTTGAGGCCATGAAGAGGTTGAACGTGAGGACGTTTGAACTATCTGAAACATACCAGATGTTTTGGGACAAATTGGAGAAAGCCAACTACTTCTTGGAAAACATAATCGAGACCAAGGAAGAGGCTCTCGATGGGAGACTGGTCAGTTCCCTTCTCTCGGATCCGATACCTGACGGTGGTCAATGGAACATGTTCGTGAATCTCATAAAGAAATACGGGGTCATGCCGAAAACGTTCATGCCTGAAACTGCAAACAGTAACGATTCTGATCCCATGAACGCCCTTCTCGCCTCGAAACTAAGAGAATACGCAAAGGTGCTTCGAGATATGAATGGCAAGGGGGCTTCCACTAATGATCTGAGGGAAAAGAAGGGCGGATTGCTAGAAGAGTTCTACAAGTTGCTGAGCATAAATCTGGGCATTCCACCAGAAATATGCTACTGGGAATGGCGCGACAAGGACGGCCTTTTCCACAGAAGAGGGAACGTCGCTCCGGTTGAGTTCTACGACGAGTACATCGGATTGGAGCTTGATGATTTCGTGAGTCTAATCAATGCTCCCAACAGAGCTTTCAACAAACTATACACTGTCCAATATTCCGGCAATATGGTTGGTGGCCAAGATACGCGCTACTTGAATGTCGATTTGAAGACAATGAAGAAGGCCACGATCGATATGATCACGGGCAACCATGCAGTGTGGTTCGGATGCGATGTGGCTAAGATGCTTGAAACGGAGATGGGCGCGATGGATCTAAGCATCTACGATTACGAAGCAGTCTACGGTACGAAATTCCAACTCGACAAGGCCGGAAGATTGGAATACGGAGATAGTGAGATGACCCACGCTATGGTGATTACAGGAGTTGACCTCGATGGGCATGGCAACCCGAAGAAATGGCGGGTTGAGAACAGCTGGGGAGCCAGCATAGGTGATCAGGGGTACATGTACATGATGGATGAATGGTTTGATGAATATGTCTACGAGGTCGTAGTGAGAAAAGAGTACCTGTCCCACGAACTCATCAATATTCTCGATACTGAACCGTCAGTGTTAGCTTTCTGGGACGCCATGTGTTCCTTGACGAAGAATTGATCTCAAACTGGATCAAGTGTACCGAAGCTAAGCTGAAATTGAAGGAAGGGAGCGACCCAAGGTTCTCGACGATTCTACTTCGATCGTGTGAATCGATTTGAGCAGAAAAATTGCGCTCAGCCGGCAGCTGAACACGTTTGATACGACGAGCCTTGTCGTTGGTTCTGCCATTGGAGCGGATATTTTTGTTGTGCCAGCGCTTGGCGCGAGGCTTCTCGGGCCAGCATCTCTTCTGATCTGGCTCGCGGGAGCCATCATTGCTATTGTGATAGCACTGTGTTTTGCTTACTGTGCTACTTACATGCCAAAAGTCGGCGGCTCCTACGCCTACACGAGGGAAGTCGCAGGTCCATTCTCAGGGTTTATGGTGGGCTGGGCACTCCTATTGGCCGAATGGTTTTCTCTAGCCGTGTTTCCAGTCGCCTTCGTTCAGTACTTCCTTCAATTGTATCCTAACCTAGACCAAACACTTCAGTTGCTGCTGAAGGCCATCTTTGTCGTGATAGTTGCTTTAACGAACATTTACGGGGTCAAAACCGCAGGGAAATTCAATGACGTATTGACCGTAGTGAAGCTCGGTCCGCTGCTTCTGCTCATCTGCTTAGGAGCGCTGTTCATGGTGTCTAATCCCGATATCGCTTCTTCTCATTTTCGACCGTTCTTTACCAGTGGCATCTCGAACGTGGGTCAAGCGTTGGTGCTGATCTTCTGGGCCTACGCCGGTTTTGAACTTTCGAGTTTGCCGGCGGATGAAATTAAAGAGCCTAGGAAGACGTTGCCCAAGGCACTTTTCCTAGGCATGCTGATCGTTGCAGCATTTTATATCATCACGAATTTCGTTGTGATCGGGGTAGTCGATCAGGGCGCTCTGAGCTCATCGGCAGCGCCTTTGACCGTAGCCGCTTCAAGGGTGCTGGGTTTCTCGCCGACCTTATCGATTGTTGGAGGGGTGATTCTGACGGTTGGCGCACTTGCATCAATCCTGGGCGCAGATGAATCCGGAAGCATTGGAACTTCCAGGTTGGCTTTTGCGATGTCACTTGACGGATTGCTCCCCAAGGCATTTAGTAGATTGCTGAAGTCATATCGCACTCCGTATGTTTGCGTAATCGTGCTGTGCGTGACGGCTTTCGTTGCAAGTGTCACGAACAGTTTGTCCGCCTTGATCAACAGCTCGGTTTTTCTGCTATCGTTCGCTTATTTAGCAACGTGTGTGTCGGCATTTCTGATTGAAAGACGCCACGCGAAGGTTCGGGGAATGAGCTGGCAGGTCATAGTCATCCCAATATTGGGCGTAGCGTTCTCGTTGTTCTTAATGAGTCAAGTCAACTGGCAACAGATCCTGACCTCGGCAGCTCTATTCGCGATTGGCGTTCCAATATACGTGTTCTTCGCACCGAAGAAAGAACAAGCCGAATTAAAGAACGCCTTCCTTTCCAGAGATGCGGTTCTGGAAAGAGCCTACCATCAAGGAGAATTTTTCCTAGCAAACGTCGTGCGACACGTCAAGTGGCAATTCTACGAAGTAAGGAAGATAGAGAGGGCCTGGAAGCTGGAACGCGAGCATTGATTGGATGCTGAGGCAAATCGGCGTCATGTAAACAACTAACACGTTAGGCCATCGCCAAATCCCGTGCGTGCGCCGCCGTCCTGGAGGGCATCTTGGCCAGTGCTAGCGTTACCCAATTCTGAAGCTTCTCATGGAGATGGAGGCGTTCTGGAATCCTTCATGAGTGAACGTCAAGGGTTCGTTCTTCTGTTGCATTGCGATTGCGTAGATCATTGGTAGGTAGTGGTCGAGAGTCGGTACAGCATATGATGCGGCTCTATCCACATTCTCGCAATTCATCAAGTCCTTGTGGTTCCTCTGAACTAGGCAGGTTTTCACTCTTTCATCAAATTCGACAGCCCAATCGTACGGTTCCGCATCTGTATGCTCAAAGTCGATTAATCGAAGATTGTGAACAATGTTACCGCTCCCAATGATCAAAACCCCACGCCTTCTTAACTCGCCAAGTTGAGACGCAAGATCATAGTGGTATGACAGCGGTTTCGGATTCCAATCGTTGAATGAATAATCCAGGCTCATTTCGAATGTGGGAATGCTAGCTTCGGGGTACATATGCTTCAGAATAGCCCACGACGCATGGTCAAGCCCCCACTCAGTGTCACACTTCACATTCACTGTCTTCACTGAGTCAACAACAGATTTCGCGTAGCTAGGTGCGCCAGGACTCGGATACTTAATCTGATATAATTCTTCAGGGAATCCATAAAAATCATAAATCGTTTTTGGCTTCTCCATGCATCCGACGTAGGTTCCCTCAGTCAACCAGTGCGCTGAAATTACCATTATCGCATTAGGCTTCGGCAGATTCTTGCCCAACTCTACTAGGCTCTTCGTGAACCTGTTTGTTTCCACCACGTTCATGGGAGAGCCATGGCCTATGAAGAGACAAGGCATCAGGTGTCTGTCTTCGGATCCCTGCTCTTCACTCAAGCTCGCTCATCTGCTCATAGATGTAAATCGACCTAAGAGTTTAGTGCAAGACACGTGTTATGAGTAAATCCAGCAACTTGTCCGACGAGAATCCGTCCCTGAACGAAAGGGCGGGTGTTCGTCGAGCCCCGCACGGATACTACTGGGGTTCGAATTAAAGCCGAAGAAAAGAACGCCTGTCTCCAAGAACTGAACATTGTTTCCGCGAGTTTTCGCTCTTCAGTTAAATAATTCCCTGTAGCTGTAACTCAGTTCGGGAGACTGGTAGAGCTGGTTTCATTCATTTAGCGCTCGGTCGGTGTTGCGTAATCGACGGGCGAATTCCTGTAGCATTTTCACCGCGATTCTAGGTCGCTCCGAAAGTAATGATTTGAATGCCCAAGCTGAAAGAGCAAGGGCTCGCGAGGGTTCGACTGATATGACGTCTGCCGACCTGGGCTGGGTATCAATTATGGACATTTCGCCAAAGAAATTTCCGGGCCCTAACCTCGCAAGAGTTTTTCCATTCGATTTTACCTCTACCGCGCCTTCTAAGACAAGGTAGAGTCCGGTTCCTTCGTCTCCCTTCTTGACGATAGTTTCCCCGCTCTGGAAATCCTGCTGTTTCGATACTTTCATTATCGCCTTGAGGTCTTGCCTGTCGAGACCTGACCATAGCGAACACTTCTCAAGCATTGCCACGATAGCATCATTTTCTGAATGGGAGAGCTTCATCTTCTAACAACCAAAACCTCGCGTCCCCTCAGCCTTTAACGTTTGCATTCAGCCGGGGAACAGCGTCGAGAAGCTGAATTGAATTCTCATACCTCTGATGCTTCTTTTCGCGTTCGCCTTAGAAGAGAGAAAGGCATTGTGATGAAACCTACTGCCATCAACGCGAAGTAAGCAATGGTTGCAAGATCGACGGCAATGTTGGTGCTTTTCATCTGCGAGATCCTGACCACGGCGCCGAATGTGTCGGTTGCCATATACTGGAATATTACAATAGTCTGGTAGGCAAGCACCGCAACAAACGCGATCGATAAAACCGCAAACCACGTAAGGAACGCTCTCTTCCTAGGCTCAAACTTCTCCTGATCAACTTCCTTCCGCCCAAAGATCTTAGATTTTAGATGGTCAAATGCCTCCTTTCTGAGATTCGGTATATCCGCGTAATCCATTACCGCATAGTACCCATCAGTCTCGATTACAGGCAGGAAATTCCAGAGCATCCAGTAGAAGCAGAAGAAGCTCGACATCTTCAGGGTTTGACTCGGCCAAAGTATGTCAGCGAATACCAAGAGGGAACCTAACAATAGAGTTGAAAGCGGTCCAGAAAGTGAAACCATGACTCTCATCTTTCTCGGAAGAACCCAAGAGTCGCTTGTATCCACATAGAACATGGGTCCGAAATAGTACAAACCGGTTCCCACCTCCCCCGGCATCACGTCCCAAAGGCTCCCATAGTATGCTAATGTTGCACCGTGCGCGATTTCATGAACGATCAGTATTGGGAAAAGAAGTAAGTAGTAGAAGAAGAAACCCACAACCGACGAGCCTAGGATCTCGAAATTCAATCTATTGAGGAGAATATGCAGGAAGTTGGGGGCGAGAAGTAACGCGCCAGCGACGATCAGAATTACCGTAACCCAAAGCCCAATGCCTTGTGCGAAGAATCTTACCATTCTCCTAAAGCGTAGGAAGAATTGGTTATTCTTCGGAGTGATCGTGAGATCCAACTCGAAGGCGGAAACGAACCTCAAACGTTTCGACGGAGGAATGACAGGTTCTGTTCCGGCTAAGAGACCTTCCTCGCCCAGAAAGGACACTGTCTCGAGAACCGTCTCATAGGATGACTCGAACCTATCCTTGGTCTCGTCTACGATCTGGCTGAGTGTGTGTTCGCCGTCAAGAAGCCACCAAATGGTCACCGTAGAAAAGTCGGCATTATACTCTTCGCCGGTGAGGTCGCTTTTAATGACGTACGGGACACCGCTAGTAAGATCTCCCCCTAACAATGCAACATGCGCAGATCGCACGGGTCTGTAGCTTCTATCTTCCTTTAATTTCTGTAGAATATCCTCCCTCGATCCAACACGGTCAGGAGACGATCCTGTAACCTTCGTGCTACTCCGAATGTTCGTCAAATGCATCCCATTACGCGCCACATCTCTCATCGGCCACAAGGAATTTGAGGCTTGGTCAAAGAACCGAGGCCGGAACTGCCAAGGCGTGGCGCTCGGCCCCTCCCGGTTGTCCTAGACGCCTGCGCAGAACATCTCAGGACATCCAGCATTACACAGCTCAACGATAGCATAACCCGCCGTGCAACGGATGCCCATTCTGCCCTGCCTACGTAGGATGTATGACACTCTTGCTTTTTCGTTTCTGCAACTTCTTCGGCTTAACCAACTGTGTCTCACCTCATATCACACTATACGTGCACGAGGGGATATATGATATGTTCGCGTCGTTATCAATTGTTACCGGTTTTTAGCCGATCCGGTTTTCCTCGCGAAAAAAACTGACCTGGATCCAGCTTAGCGAGCGTATATTTGTCCGGTCGAATTCCCACGCTGTTGTCCGCTATAACACAGAATCCGCGCCCTGCCTCTCAAATCCTCCTGCTAACCAGACAGATTCGGGGTCGCCTGCGGTATATGTTGACCTTGAGAATTAAGAAATTGAGGACAGAGCCACTCATTCTAGTCGTCCGGAGCGGCTCCGCCCATCCCTGCGACAGACTCCGTCTACGATACGTGATTGTGTCCGGTTCACCTCAAGTACTGACTGGTACAACGGACTTGCTTTTTCGTTTCTGCAACTTCTTCGGCTTAACCAAGTATGTTTCACCTCACCGCCACAACATACGTGTGCGAGCGGATATATGATGCGTTCACGTTGTAATCAATTGTTAGCGAATGCTAGACAACGATGAGAACAAGAAAATCGATTGGGCTGCTCAACTTTTGGTGGAGATTTTATGCGCTCTTAACCAGATATCTCTGGTCGGGAACTTTTCAGCAACATCTTCCTGAGATTACAGAATTCCGAGAAGTATCTCCAGTCTCAAATCCTATATGGTTAACGAAGTCTAGCCTTCTGGGATTCACAACCTTCATTGTTTGAAGTGCGCTGATTCGACCACCTGTAAAGGAATGGAGGGAACTAATGATGAGTGGGGAGCAGAGAAGACTTGCGGCAGTAATGTTCACAGACATAGTCGGCTACAGCTCCCTAACCCAGAAGAACGAACGGTTAGCCCTTGAGCTGCTTGAGGAGCATAGACGGATAGTTCGCCCAATAGTTTCTCGCCACAACGGCCAAGAGATCAAAACCATCGGAGACGCGTTCCTCATAGAATTCCCAAGTGCCCTCGAAGCAACAGAATGCGCCGTCGAGGTACAGAGGAGCCTTCATGACTATAACCAGCAATCAACTGCAGACAGACGTGTTCACATCCGGATCGGAATTCACCTAGGGGACGTAATACAACGACAGAACGACGTTCTCGGAGACGCTGTAAACATTGCGTCAAGGGTCGAGCCGCTCGCGGAACCTGATGGAATCTGCATATCGGAACAGGTTTTCGACCAAGTGAGAAACAAGATAAGCTACATGACACAAAACCTTGGCCCGCGTCAACTGAAGAACATAAGCTACGCGATTGATGTGCACCGAATCCTCTGGGAGAGCGAGACCGCCAAGTTGAGTCTGGACAAGAAACGAATTGCCGTATTACCCTTCGCTAACATGAGTCCTGACCCCGCAGATGAATACTTCGCGGACGGCATGACGGAGGAGCTGATTGACAGGCTTGCCCACGTGAAGAGTCTGAAGGTCATAGCTCGAACGTCGGTGATGAGTTACAAGAAGAAGGAGAAGAAGGTCTCCGAAATTGCTAGAGAGCTTGAAGTGGGAACACTTGTCGAAGGCAGTGTTAGGAAAGCGGGCAACCGGATCAGAGTCACGGTGCAACTGATCAGCGCCGGAACCGAAGAGCACCTGTGGTCTTCTCACTATGATAAAACTCTGGATGATATCTTCGTCGTTCAGAGCGAGATAGCTGAGAAGGTGGCAGGAGAACTCGAGACTCAGCTCCTTGACTCCGAGAAGCAAACCCTCGAGAAGAAACCTACCGAGAACACGGAAGCGTACGCCTGCTTCCTACAGGGCAGGGAACTATTCAGGAAAGGAACCGAGACTTCGCTTAAGCAGGCTATTGGCCTCTTCGAGAAGGCAATCAAGCTGGATTCTAGCTTCGCGAAGGCGTACGTTGGGACGGCAGACTGCCACACAACGCTTGCTGACGGTGGATACGAGCCTGCTGATATCGCCCTTTCGGCTGTGAAATCATCGCTGAAGCGCGCCATCGAACTAGACCCGAACCTTCCGGAGGCCCACGCGGCGCTCGCGAACATGTTCTTCACCGAGGACAACGTTCTAGGTTCGGAGACGGAGGCTAGAATGGCATTGGAGCTAGACCCGAGCCTCTCCGCTACTCATGCTGTACTGTCCGAACTAGCCGGAATCAAAGGAGACTCCGAGGAGATGGTTAGACAGATTGAGATAGCCTACCGACTCGACCCTATCAGGCCCAGGTTCATCTGGGTTCTCGGAGTGACCTACCTTTGGATTGGGAGAGAACAAGAGGCGCTGGAGCTCTGGAAGAAGACCGAGCAACTGGCCCCCGCATATATCTACAGGGGCATGACCGAGCATTACCTGATCAAGGGAGATCTCGAGAAGGCTAAAGAGTTCTACGCGAAGGCGGAGAAGCTTGAGCCTACGAATTCTCGGGTCATCTGGATGGGCGGAGTTATAGCGGCCATGGAAGGCGACAGGGAACGGGCGCAACTCGTAATCAGGAGGATCGAGGACACCAAGATGGGGCCTGTTGGCTTCAACTTCATCGGATACGTCTACCACGCCCTCGGAGACCTCGACTCCTACTTCGAGTACATGAACAGGACTGCCGAAGCCCATACAATAGTTGCCTCAACGCTAATGTACTCGCCCCTCTTCGCCAAAGCAAGGAACGACCCCCGATACCTGGATCTGGTCGAGAAACTGAGAAGGCAATGTGGCCTGATCAAATAAAAGCAGTCGCCGACTCGGCTCGCGGAATTTGAAGACAATATTGTCCGACCTTGACCTAAACATTTAGTGCAAGATAGGCGATGCGGAGGACGTGAGTCCAGTGTGAAGAAAAAGACTCAGTGAAAGGTAAACTTCCGGTGTTCATCCAGTCAAGCGGGGAAAACCACGGGTGTTCAAATCCGGCCCCCTGTATTCTACGATGAACCCAGTACACTCTTTCCACAAGAAAGTCGTCTGATCTAGCATGTAGAATTGAACCGACTGAACGCTTTAGATTACAGATATGAGCAAACTACTCGTGACTCCAAATATCCAAAAACAAGGCTTGAGGATTTCGTAGTTTAGGAGTCTATTTGATTCTTCCCGCCGCAACTCTGGAATACCACAACAGAAAACACAGGATTCCACGTATTCTTCGCACTACAGACATGAAGCCGACGACACGCTAACTGAAATTGCAAGCATCGAAAGCGACTCGAATGTAACATTCGAACGAGCAGGTCATATTATCCTTTGCAAGCGTAGACGCTTCGAATCCGAGGATGACGTTATATGCGCCCAGAGCGATCGATCGCTTCCAAGTCGCTTCAAAATCATGGATTGGTTGCCGTGGAGGAGCAAGCGAATGAAGATTCGTAGGAAGGCTCTCGCAATCGTAGTCTTCGCCACGGTACTGTTGATGCTCGTTTTGTTTAGTGTATCGCAAGGGATTCTGCTTGAAAGCTACGCCAAACTCGAAGAAAATGCTGTTAAAACCAATCTTGGACGAGCTGTCCACGCTATACGCAATGAGATCTCCGCCGTGAAATCTGCGGTAAGCGATTATAGTGCTTGGAACGATACCTACGAGTTCATTGTAAGTAAATCCCAAGATTACATTAACGCTAACATGATGGATGATACCTTCTACGGTCTGAACGTGAACCTCTTCATGTTCGTTAACTCAACCGGATACATTGTTTTCGCGAAAAGCTACGATCTAGTGAATCAAACTGATACACCCGTCTCTCTCAGCCTACTAACCCAGATTCGCGAAAATGGTTTAATGTGGAGCTTTGCAAATCCATCGAGTTTTGTGGCGGGAGTCATTGTTTTTGATCAGCGGGCCATGCTTGTTGCGTCACAACCTATCTTAACCAGCGAAAATCAAGGTCCAATTCGCGGTGCCGTGATAGTGGGACGATACTTAGACGCAAGCGAAATCGAAGCACTCTCTCAGAGCATCGAATTACCTCTTGCCGTGTACCCTTCTGATAGCATTATGCCTCCCGACTGTGAAGCAGCGAAGTCTTCGTTGTCAGTGAACTCGACTCTTGTCCGACCTTTGAGTGGAGAAACGGTTGCAGGATACACACTGCTAGCTGATGTCTACGGAAAGCCCGGAGTTCTCGTGAGAATCGAAATGCCTAGAACAATCTATGCGGAAGGCCAGAAAACTTTGCAGTACTTTCTTGCGGTCTCTTTACTTGGGAGCATTTTGTTCGGCGGCATCATCATGGGCGTATTACAGACCCAAGTGCTGGATCCGGTTACTCGACTCTCCAAAGACCTCCAAGATATCCCC
>DATIYC010000053.1:0-4801 GCA_035517955.1 Candidatus Acidiferrales bacterium
TGCTGCTGTTCAGTGTCAGCTGTAAGGTTGGCCAGTCGCCGGGTTTACTGCAGTAGAATTCGATGCACTTGATGGCCAGACAATGTTGTAGTGTATTTCGTTGTTAGTAACGACCACTTGGTAGATTGTCCCGGTCAAGTATCCTGGGCCTACGGTTGGATTGTGGTTTGACAGAAATATTACATGTCCGCCTGGTCCGGTGTAATCAGTTGATGTCAATGCGTTGGCTACTGCGTCAGGGTTAGTGCTGCCTGCTTTGTTTACTGCGTTAGCGAGTATCATTACTCCGTCGTAACCGTCCATTGCGTAGTGGCTTGCGGTTATGCCGTATTTGGTCTCGAAGGTTTGCATGAATGCGGCGGTCTTACTCGTTATTGTGCTGATTGGCCCCACGAACACATCGTTGACTCCGCCTGGAACTGCGGTGTTGATGCTTTGGGCATTCGTCGGTAATATGAGGAGCGTTTCTAGGTGGAAGATTGGTATTTTGTTAACTGCGGGGTTCGCTCCGTATTGCTTCTGGAAGTCAATGCCATTCGTCCCTTCCATGACGACTACTACGCCGTCTGGTTTGAGTGAGGCAATTTTGTTTATGGCTGATGAGTAATCTGTGGCGGTGTCTGGGAAGTAGTCTGATGAAAGCATGGTGACTCCTGCGCTAGCGCTTTGATTTGTGAGGAAGCTCCCAATCTCATGGGCGTATCCGTAGTCTTCGGCTTCATACACAAATGATTTTGCGTGTGTAATGTTCAACCAAGCAAGAGCCATCGTCGCGTAGCCGCTGTCAGGCAATGTAACTCGGAATAGGTACTGGTTCTGAGGTGGCACCATTAGGGCGTCCAGGCTTGATACGGTGAGTATCTGGACGATTTTTTGGCCGGTTGTTATTGGTAGTACTGCCTTCACGTCTCCACTAAAGTACGGGCCTATCATGAAGTTGACCTGTTGTTGATTGACGAGAATTTGAGCGGCGTTAACTGTGTCAGCGGTGGTAGACCCTTCGTCCTGAGCCAGAATCTGAACCTGCTGGCCCATAATTCCACCCGCAGCATTTAGTTCGTCAGCAGCCACTTGGGCACCCTGCTGAACCTGCATGCCGTCAGGCGCGTATATTCCGCTCAGTGGAGTGATCAATCCAATCTTGATCTGTCCCGTCGCGGCGGCAGACGTAACCTGGGTCGGCATCTGGGTTACCATTGATGACTGCATTGTTGACGTTTGCATTGCTGGGGTAGTCGAAGTCGTGTAGTAGTACGCTCCAGCCACGATGGCTAGAATGACGATTACTGCGACTACAATGGCAAGTGTTTTCTTCGTGTTAGGTTTAGTCGACATTTTTATCGCTGTTTCAGTGATCTCAATTATGATATAACCCTTGCCAAAAAACGCGATAACCCATCAGGACCGGTACGGTTTTCTGCACTTGCGACAATTTTGCCAGGACCCTGCCTCGAGGAAGCAAACTCTTGTCTGACACGGAATCGTCGCACTACTCCATTAACCTCAAAGAAGAGAGACGAAAGATAGAGGAGAAGACAAAGTCACCAGAATCGAAGATCATGACGCTTGACGAAGCAGTTGGACGATTCGTCAAAGCGGACTCTCACATCGCAATAGGCGGGTGCCTCTACTCAAGAACACCCACAGCCGCGATTCATGAAATTATTCGCGAGAAAATTGGAGGGCTTACGATCTCGAGAAGCCTGGCTGGAATGGAAGCCGACTTGCTGCTCGGAGCAGGCCTCCTGAGAAAGGTGATTACGAGTTGGTGGAGCGTAGGTTACGCTTGGGGAATTTCAAAAGCAATGCGCGCAGCCGTCGAACAGCAACAGGTTGTTTTCGAAGAGTGGAGTCACTTATCCCTCGGACTTCGTTACAGAGCAGGCGCGATGGGAACCACATTTCTCCCCACTTTGTCAATGTTAGGAAGTGATCTTGAGAAGGCAAATGAATTGCAGACCATCACGTGCCCCTATTCAGGTGAGAAGACGCTACTCGTCCCAGCGCTCTACCCAACCGTCGGCCTCATCCATGCACAAACGGCAGACGAGGCGGGCAACGTGCACATCGACGGGTACGAATTCATGGACCAAGACATCGCCAGGGCATCAGAACGAGTAATCGTTACCGTGGAGAGAATTGTCGATTCGAAAACGTTCCGAAAAAAACCGGACATGACAAAGATTCCGTTCTTCTGCGTCGACGCCATCGTCAAGGTTCCTAACGGATCGTATCCCAGCGAATGCTGGGGGCTATATGAGGCGGACTTCGATCATTTCGCGAAATTCGCCGATCGAATTAGCAACAAAGGAGTGGAAGGGTCGAAAGAGTATACTGACGAATTCATTTACGGAACAAAATCATTTCAAAACTTTCTCGCGAAGATTGGGCGCAATGAATTGTCCAAACTGAGGAGGAATATGCGGAATGTCCTCAACTAATGCAGAATACTCGAAGGCGGAGTTGCTAGCAATCAACACTGCCCGACTCTTAGAGGATAAAAAGACAGTTTTCGTCGGCATAGGCCTACCAATGGCAGCAGCCTTACTCGCTCAACTAACCCACAGCCCGAACCTCTCAATCATCTTCGAGGGCGGAATAATCGCGCCAGAGTTGAAACGGGGCAAGATGCCTCTTTCAACGAACGAGGTAAGGGCGGGCCGGAAGGCGTTAGGGTTCTGTAGCATCACGGACATATTCCTCTACCAACAACGTGGCTTCCTCGACTACGGCCTTCTAGGAGCAGCTCAAATCGACAAATTTGGAAACATTAACACCTCAGTGATTGGAGACATCCAGAAGCCTAAGGTAAGGCTCCCAGGAAGCGGAGGCGCCAATGACATCGCCTCTTCAGCAACCCGAGTCATCATCAGCGTAACTCATGAAAAACGTAGATTTGTTGAAAAAGTCGACTTCATCACGAGCCCAGGATTCCTATTAGGCCATAACTCGAGAAGCACAACCGGCCTGATATTCGGTGGTCCCTACAAAGTAGTCACGGACCTAGGAATATTAGGATTTGACTCAACGAGCAAGCAACTCATCCTTGAAGCATTACACGAGGGCGTTGAGATCCATGACGTGCAGGAGAATACTGGGTTTGAAATCAAAGTCGCAGACAAAGTGCAAAAGACTACGCCGCCCACACACAAAGAACTCAAACTTCTTAGGGCTATTGACCCAGAGAAGATC
Source organism: Candidatus Acidiferrales bacterium (assembly GCA_035517955.1). Lineage (GTDB taxonomy): Archaea > Thermoproteota > Bathyarchaeia > 40CM-2-53-6 > 40CM-2-53-6 > FEN-987. The sequence goes on from DATIYC010000053.1 coordinate 3,193, forward strand.
ATGCTAAGAGGAGGTTAACGAAATGCCCAACTCTCGAGAAACTGTTCTATCAAAGATAGACAATACCAGAAATGAAATTGTAGAATTCCTACGCAAACTCATCTCATACCACAGCGTAACGGGCGACGAGAAGGATATTCAAGCGTTCATTTCACAGTGGCTAAAGCAGAATTTGTCAATCACTGTCGATATCTGGGAACCGAAACTCGACGAGTTGAAACAACATCCCGGATACGTTCCCGTTGACCGGGACTATAAAGACAGACCTAATGTAGTTGGTGTTTACACAGGACAGGGATCAGGCCGGTCACTCCTATTCAATGGACATGTAGACGTCATCCCATCCGGACCTGAGCAGGCGTGGCAAACAGACCCATGGGGTGGAATCGTTCGCGACGGCAAAATTTTCGGACGTGGAGCATCCGACATGAAATCCGGCCTTGCCGCCTACACAATGGCCGTACACGCCATCGTACAGTCCGGAATCAAACTGAAGGGAAACGTAATTCTGGAGTACACGGTGGATGAGGAGTTAAGCGGAAACGGAACTTTGGCCGCCATCACTCGCGGTTACACGGCTGACGCAGGGATCAGCGGTGAGACAAGCAGCATGAACGTCCAACCGGCCTGCATTGGACGAATATGGTATGAAATCCAAGTCAAAGGTAAACCTGCGGGAATTCAGCGCCAGTGGGAAGGGGTCAATGCAATAGACAAGGGATACCTAGTTGTGAAGGCAGTATCTCAATTTCAAGACGAACGAATGAGGAAGATTACCCACCCACTCTACCCGAACATTCGAGAAACAATACCATGCCTTGTCGGGGTCTTCCAAGCAGGATCCTACCCCAGCGCTTTCCCAGACTCTTGCCTCCTTAAGGGAAGCATGGCAACCGTTCCTGGAGAAGACTCTGATATCGTCAAGAGAGAATTCACTGATTATTTGAAATTCTCGACATCCGCGGATTCGTGGATGAAGGAGAACCCTGCAACAGTGAAATACACTGGATATTTCGCCGAGCCATCAGAAATTCCTGTCGAACATGACGTTGTAGAATGCCTGAAGTCTGCCTACAAAACAGCTCTAGGAGTACAACCAACGATTAGTGGACGAACGGGAGCAGCAGACATACGATTTCTGAACAAATACGGACACACGCCGACCGTAATATTCGGTCCAGGACCCACTGATCAAATGCACGCAACAAACGAGTATGCCAGAGTCGATGATTTGATCGCGGCCACAAAAGTTTACGCCCTGACCATTCTAGATTGGTGCGGAGTCTCTTGAGTTGAGGAGAGGCAAATGACGAGGATTAAGTTCGGTCTAGCATTGCAGAATTACATCGCTCCTGGCGAATCAATAAGCCCTCGAACTCTAGTGAAACATGCCGTTAAGGCAGAGGGGTTAGGATATTCTTCAGTCTGGGTCTGGGACCACATACTCCTCGGATCGAAGAGCGTATTTCCAGTTCACGATTCCCTAATGACGTTGGCGGCGGTTGCCGCCGCGACGGACCGAGTTAGATTAGGAACAGGTATACTGGTACTCTCCATCAGAAACCCTGTCGTACTAGCCAAACAAGTGGCGACCCTCGATAACCTGAGC
>DATIYC010000054.1:0-7497 GCA_035517955.1 Candidatus Acidiferrales bacterium
GCAATCTATGAAATAGACAGAAGGGGGAAGAAGGTTGTGATTCTGTACATTGGTCACAGAAGCACGGTATATGATGATTTCATGCGATTGCTATAGTAGATGATTCGTTGGGATTTCTACTTTATCGACTCCGTTTCCACTTAGACGCATCACGTTCTTAGATTCTTCATGCGCAGTCTCGCTCTGAATTAGTTTGTTTAGAGGATACTTGGAAAAACGAGGTAAGTTACGAACTGGAGCGGTTCTTTCCATAATGATGCTACTCACAGTATTGGCTGCGGTATCCGCGCCCAGCCCATTAGCTGCGGCCACCATCCACCGTGTTGCCGGTTATCCGGAACTTAATCCGTTTCAATCAGTTAATGCAACGGTGAGCGCCTCTGTCGCCTTACCCACAACGTCAACTTCCACGTCTAGTTCAATGAGTTCGAATACTACAACCAGTACGAGCACTTCAACAACGTCTACAACCAGCATGGCACCGCCCACTTCCACTACGACTACTCCATCCAGCACAATGACAACAAGCATGCCTCCAACGACTATGACAACAATGACGACGAGCACGGCGTCAACGACTGCCACATCGTCTGCGCCCACTGTTTCTCCAGCTCAAACTACGAGCGCTGTGACGAGCTTTTCGACGATTGTGACGACGGCGACGCAGACAGCCTACTACCCGGTCTATCCATACTACTGGTACCCACCGGCTACGGTCTTCGTCGGCGCTCCAGTATACACTCAGGTCATCACGTTAACCGGTCCGCCAGCTGTGCAGATTACTCAGGTTCAAATCGCGCCTGCATACGCTCAAACAGTTGTCATTGACAATATCTACTACGGCTCGAATGTGATTATGATTAGATTCCATGGGCCTCACCCAGTGGAATGCGATTTCGACTCCTCAGTTCAGCCCGTAGCAATTTACGCAGATAGCGTCCAACTCGTTCAAGTCACGTCGGCTGTGAACCTGACCCCTACAAGCAATGCCTGGGTTTACGTTCCCTCGACGCAGGTGATTCAAGTGGACGCCGACCCGTCCACACTAACAATATTCTTCACGCAACCCTCGCAAGCCAACACATCATCAGCATCCACCAGCTCGGCCATGAATGCGACTGCCGCCGCTCCAGTAGCCGCAGCGCAATCAACAATCCAAGCACTAACCACAACAAGCTACGCAGTAATCGGCGTGCTAGTAGCTATCATTGCCATAATCATCATCGGCGCCTACCTAGCAGTGCGAAAGAAACGACCTTGACCATTAAGACCGGCCCCTTGATGCCGGCGAAACAACCTATGGGTTGTTGACATTCATGTAGACCTAGCCACGGGGCAGCAAGAGAGTTCAATTTCTCCCTGCCGTTTGCAATTACCAATCGTCTATTAGTGAAGCTTGCCGGATTTCTTGACCTGTCCTTGTCTGCATGAAGCATAAAAGCGACAGATCGCAAATGATTGTTGGCCATCTATGTCGAAGGTTCTCAAGTTCACGGCTGCCCTAAAGAAAGAAAGTACCGGATACTCCGTAAGGTGTGTCGAGTTGCCAGCTGCGATCAGCCAAGGAGAGACTGAAGCAGAAGCCCTTTCGAATATTAAAGAAGCGATTGAATTGGTTCTAGAGGAACTAGAAGCGAGGGCTCAAGCTCAGAAACCGGACAAGCTGGAACTAGTAACTGTCTCCGTCTAAGCTTCCTCTTCTTTCTTGGCGCGACATTCTCAAGGCACTCAAGAGAGTAGGATTCAGACCCGTTCGACAACGAGGAAGCCACATCCTACTGAGCAACGACGGGAACTTGGTCTCCGTTCCTCGACGTGAGGAAATGAAACACGGTACACTATTATCCATAATTGACCAAGCCAAACTCACGAGAGAAGAATTTCTCAAACTCTTAGACTAAAGGAATATCTATACAACATACCTCCTGCTTCTGGCGAACTCTCGAAACTCTTTCCCAGACCCGCTTTACAGCCCAAGACCAAAAGTAGTTTACACTGAGGATACGACCTGTTTTGCGGGTTAACCCGCTTTAGCGGTTCGCTTCCTCGACAATGCGAATATCACGCCTATCGCGGCTAGAACCACTACTACTGCAATCCATTGAATGGTTTGAGTGGATAATCCTGCTGACATGGCTTGTGAGGTGGTTGTTGTGTTCGCGGCTGCTACTAGCATGTTGGATACTTGACTGTATACGCTAGTCATCGTCGTTGTAGTGGTTGCGTTCACTACAACTTGTGTAGCTTGCACTGAGGTTACTGAGGCGGAGAGGAATACGGATGCTGTTGCGGGCTGTAGGTTCATCAGGACGATGTAATATTGCCCTGGAAGCGTAGGGGACCAGGTAAGCGAATAACTCGTTCTGTAGCTGGCCGAGACCTGCGAGGGGATGACTGGGATGAAGCCGAGAACGCAGAGCGAGGTGGCGGGTGGAACTCGCTGGAATTGGCCTGCGGACATTAGGTAGAAGTCGATTGGGATGTTTGAGTTGAAGTTAACTGTTAGTTGATCACCGGGGTTAGCGTTGAAAGGAAAGCCAGCAGACAAGCAACCCGCCTCACCCCAACCCATCAACGGAATATTGCCATTGTAGACGGAATTCGATGCGGTGGAGGTTGATTGGGTCACGCCAACAGAGTACGTGCTGTAGGAAGTTAGAGTCGTTGAAGATAGGATCGTAGTCACACTTGTCGAGGCCTGACTTGGCGATAACTGAGCTGTGGAATTCACTGTTAGTAGAAGAATTGAGATGAGAGGGATTATCAACAGTCTCGGGATAATGCGATACAACCTAATTCATTGTCTACTATGTAGTAACTTCTTAATTTGCTTGCACTATTCGCTTGGAATTCTATGAGAAGTTCAGTGCAAAAAGCCACCTTGGTAGAAGTTGATTGCAACAAGACTAGCGAAACTTGACTTCTTGATCTTAAGGTTGCGAGTACGTGTGACACCAGTCAACTACAAACTGTCCTTCGACTGCAACGTATAAGGCTGAATGATTCAGTGTTTTGCACACTTGAAGTTTTGAAGGTCATGCAGTAAGTTGTGGCCTCCATTCTCCCCATATCTGTTGCTCGCGTTCGCTTAGAAGCGTATTCAATCTCCGGCGGTCGCTTACGTCGCTGATGAATTGCTTGGCGACCTCAAAGAACTCGTTCTTGTTGAACCTCGAGAGAAATTCAACTATGTCACCATCGTTGCCGTAATGCTCGCGGGCACTTTCAGAGAATACGGTGCGGGCAAGTGCCCACCTGAAGATGTCTGGGGTGACCAGGTAGCGGCGGGCTAGACTCTCAAAGTCTTCACCCATCATGCCAAATGCGTAATTGAGTAGCATTAGAAGGACACGATCGTGGTCTTCAGGGTTTCCGGAAACGTCAACTATATGCCTGAAGACACTCAACCTTCGACCAACAAATCCTAATTCATCAATTCCAGAAGGCCTCATGAAGTCCGTTATTTTGGCCTCCCGACCTGCTGGAGACCAAAAACCAGCCGAATATATTGATGGGTAATTTGGCAAGAACCTCTCTGGCTCACACTTGGTCGGCTCCCTCGAGATGAGAACGTCAAGAATAGTGGAGATTGGCCAAACATTATTCAGGAGATGCATCCCGATTCGAAGACGTTTTGAGGCTTCTTGCTCCCTCACAAATTCCGCCGCCAACAAAAGACGCCTATCAACTGGGTTGGGAGACATATCCATGAAACCCCCATGTTGAAAGCCTGCCTCGACTAACTTCATATCAAGAAAACCATGAAAAGAGTCCAGTGTCATCGGTTTTATTTCTGGCAGCAATGCTTCAATCTCGTCTAACACAGCAATTGGGTCAGGGAGGCCGCTCGGCTTCCATCTTGTGAGCGTTTCTATGAAGAGTATTTGCTTGAGATGGAAATGCTTCAGCGTTTCCCAATTCTCTAACTCATCAGTCTCCTCTCGGACGACATTGACTTTGCGGGTTGCATTGAGAATTCGTTGACAGAAGCTCTCTAACGCATGACCCTCTGAGCTGGATGAGTTCCCCGCCTGACTTAATACGTCAAGTATTCTCTTGCGTTCGGTCTCGTCGTAGATGCCTTTCGCGAAGATCATCGAAGCTATTTGCTTGCGCTCTCTAAACAGCGCGGGGGTCGCCTCGAGCGGGATCTTCAAGGCTTCGATAAGCCTGTCTGCTTGGCTTTCTGGCAACAATGCCAATTCAAGATCCAGTTCACTTAGGTAAGTTGCATGCTCTGCCTCGTGTACTTGGGTCCGGTTAGCTTGAAACATTGCCGCTATATCGTTTCTTGACAACCCGGAGGTCATTGTTCCCGGATAGGGGACGAAGACTAGAACTGTGAGGTCGCTTGGGTATATTCTGCCATATTGCAGCTTAAGGTTATTCTGATCTCTTAACGCCAAGGACTTAGGCAAGATTCTACCTCACGAAACAGGATTCCGTTGAGCTTATGGACCACGTTTCCTTCTTCGAAGCCGATTCCCATCAACCAATGCATGTTACACTGTTGCGTTCATCCGATGCGGATCTCACGATTTCAGAATCGCGTTATGGATGACCGTTCATTCTCTTGATTGTGGGTTAATCACACGATTTCGAGCAGTTTTGCAAGTGGACTTTTGTTGTCTTCCTACAGCCTCGCCCTGGCCCGCGGGGACGCGGACTCTTACTGCGCGATGTTGGGATGTCATTAGATTTCTTCGGGGAAGATGGCTCAGGGTGTGACGGTTACGTAGCCGACCATATACCCTGCTAATCCCATTCCGAGGTCACATGGAGCTTCGCACATGTATTGATAGATGCCTGGGGTGGTGAAGGTGTACGTGAAGGTGACAACGGTGTCAGGAGGGATGGGGATGCTGACGTTCAGAGTGGGAATCGAAAACGTATGCCCAACAGGAAGCTTCTGCAAAGCTTGTCCTTTACTGTAATGCAAGGCAACATAGCCGCTGTTAGTGTCGTTGTAGATGGTGAAGTCTGTTGACGCGGCACCTGTGAAATTCATGTTAACCGCAGTGTCCAGATTAGTTATGACGAATCTGACCGCGACCCCCGCAGGGACCGTCACATTATTGTCATTGGGACCTGGGGGAGTAGAGTTGGTTCCAGCCCTAGGCAATGTGCCGTCCACGTGGGAGGGAATTACGAACGCGTCGTAGCCAGCTCCTCCCAAATCCGGAACAACGTCAAGGTTAACGACTGCAGGAACAGCTTGCACACCCACAGTCGATGTCTCAGTTACTGTTACCAACTGCGTAACCGTATGAGTTCCGGAAAGCGCGGTGCCAGCTCCGTATCCTTCCAACAAACCCACAACAAGCACCAGAACAAACCCTGCCATTATTCTACGATTCATGCCTTGTAACCTCACTTTCGGTTGAGCGGAACGAGTGTGTGCGTATTAATTTTGTTGAGGTGCGAGTCAGATCGACGCGTGGGGTGATTCTGGGACTAATTTTTGCGCTTAGCGGTTACTCATCTCAGAACATAACAGAGCAATTGTCAACTATCATTGTTTCGTGTTATGACATTATGGGATACGGAGTCGGAGAGGTTTACCGGATAAACCTGAAAGCCGAAACAGCGGGAGAAAGGGGCATTCCAAAACGGCCAGTAGATTCTGCTTGGGTTTCCCGTAAGGGTGTTGTAGGAGATTTCAACAGGTACAGGCATGAGGAGAAACACGACGACACCGACATGGCCATCCTCATATTTGCTCTGGAAACAATTCAGCAATTGAACGCGGAAGGATGGCCGATAAAGCCTGGAGACCTCGGCGAGAATTTCACTACACGCGGAATACCGTACGAAACATTCGCTGTCGATAAGCGATACAGAATCGGTGAGAGCATTGTTCAGATTTCAAAAGTCTGCCATCCGTGCAGTTACCTCTACCTTCTGCCCTACGTAGGGAAGGAGAAAGCGAATTTCATCAAGGTAATGTACCGTAGAAGAGGTTGGTACGCGCGAGTCGAAAAGGAGGGAAAGGTGGAGAGAGCGAACAAGATCGAAGAACTCCAAGCTCAAGATGCCTGAATTACTGTTGGTCTATCCTCAGTATTTGCAATCTGCTGATGAGAAGATTTCCAGCCCTGTAAAGTGTTCAAGATATCTGATCGATGTTCCAGCGAGCGGATGCTACTGGATTTCCTTTATGTTTGGGCTGATTGCGTTGAAATCCAGCTTTTCGTACGCTTCAGCCGAACCAATATCATACCAAAACGCGTCCGTAACATAAGGAAATACTCTCAGATCGCCCTGGATGGCTGTTGGCAAGATTTCGCCCATTAGGTCTAGGGAGTGTTGCTTAGTCCATTCCTTCATTCGTGTTTTCAGTACGCTTGGCTCAATCGCTACCACTCCCATATCTACTAAGATGTTGAGGGATGGTTTTTCCACGAGTTGGACGATTCTCTCGCCCTTCACTTGTGCTATTCCTTTCGGAATTTGGTACCCCTTGCTCAGAGCCAGCGTGATGTCAGCGTCCTTGTTTTTGTGTGCAGAAAGCATTTCGCTTAGGTTGATGTTTGAGAGAATATCACCATAGTAGACGAGTAGTGAATCGTTTTCAGTGAACACGTTTCTTCTGAACGCGTTTACCAGCGCCGACCCTGAGCCGCGATAAGTGTTTTCGTCATAGGCGTATGTGAGGTCCACGCCAAACCTCGACCCATTATCGAAATAGTTCACAATTTGCTCAGCCTTGTAACCAACAGACAACACAATGTCCTTCACATCATGAAGCCTAAGGAGTCGAATAATATACTCAAGCAACGGCTTCTGTTTTGGACCTAGGGGAATCATACATTTTTGAATATAATATGAGATTGGCCTGAGCCTAGTTCCCTCCCCACCCGCCACAACCAACGCTTTAACATGATCGCCCATGTTTGATCCACGCGGGTTTCGTAGAGAGGAAGGATTCCAGTAGACTTACCCTGGGTTCAACGAACGAGGTGGGAAATTTCAAGGTTGGTAAGAAAAGTGTCAATAGTGCCATGCCCATGAACCCATATTGGCGACCAACAGCGTCCGCCCTTGACGTCTGGTATATTGTCGTCAGAAAATTGTGTCTCCGCCGAATTATTCGGGATATTAGCTATTGTGGATGAATCGTTCACTACCTTTAAGCCCGTCTCGCGGCGCGAGCCTCGCGGGTAAGTCCCGAGAGGTGACAAAGTAAAACTTGAAAATGCGTTACTATCCGCTGCTCCTTTTAGCGATCCTACTCCCATTAGCTGTAGTCGCAGCGAGTAGCGGACTAGTTTTCGCGCAATCATCGTGCCCAGTACAAGTTGGCAACGCTTCCGCCGTAACTACTGCAAGTGGAGTTCAAGTGACAGTACCGGTTTCAGTGAATTGTGCAAATGCGAACACGTTATTCGCTGTGGGCAACATTTACGACATGGTAACGAACAGCAACCTTGGCTCGACCAGCATTGCAATGAACTGGAACAACGGCTACTACTCCGGCAACCTAGTCTTCACCGTACC
>DATIYC010000055.1:0-8289 GCA_035517955.1 Candidatus Acidiferrales bacterium
GGAACTATGAACTCTATCTCGGCGTTGAAGATGCTTCGATTACCCTCTCCAACAACCCTTCTTACGCCGTTTGATTCAAGACCTTTCAAATCCCCAAAGGTGTTAAGCGGATAACTACCCTCAAGCTTGACTGCCTTTTCCCTCTCCTTTGATGTCCACACCTTCAGTCGGTTCGACTGGCGGTCAAGGATTAGGACCGCTCCAAAGTCCATGCCGAAATCCCAAAGCGCGGCCTCGAGAATGGTGTTAAGTCCAGAGGACACGTCGGGAACGGTCTTCAGCTTATCTCTCAGCTTCGATAAGGAGTTAACTTGGTCTGTGATTGTAAGAAGCTGCAGCATCGCTTGAGCGGTCAATTTCTTATTCTCCTCCTCTAATCGCATTCGCTCGGTGGAATCAGTCCAGCAACCTATGACCTCCACCGGGCTCCCGGAGGCATCACGAAGCACCTTCACTTCTTCACGTATCCACCGATAGGCTCCGTCTTTATGCAGAAAGCGATACCTGAAGGTATTGTGTCCATTCTTCCACAATAGAGGCATCTCAGAGAGATAGCGAAGGTGATCCTCGGGATGAATACGACCGTTCCATAACCTAGTATAACCCTCAGAACCTAGCAATGAAGAGGCCTCAAATCCAAGCAGTGAAAATACGTTTTCGCTTACGTAGACTGGATCAAAATCAGAGAAATCCGGGCGAGCCTTGCCAATGAAGATAGCTGCTGGATTATACTTGACTACATGCTCCAACCGCTCTTTAGCCAAACGAAGGTCATTCTCAAGCTTCCTCCGTGCAGTAAGGTCAACTATGCAAACCAGAACCTTGGAGAGCGTTTCCTCATGACCAGGAACCACGGTGCAAATCACGCTTACATGTTTCGTCTCACCACTCAAACTCTTGTTCTCAATTTCTTCCGCAAAAAACTTCTTGCCTTCAGCCAACGCGACGATTTCTTCCCTAAACCTGTCGCGTGCTCTTTCGGAGAGACCATCAACGACAGTGATCTCTTCCGCGTTCTTCGCACCATACATCTTCAGCGTGGCCTCGTTGACGCTGAGAACTCTCACCAAGCTCGCGCATTTGGTGACATCCTCAGGATGATTGATGAAATGTTCTCTGAAATCCGAAATCCCTCTGCCACGCAGTTCGTTCAAGTACCCTTTAACCGAAGAGAAGTCTTCCTCCCACAGCGATACCGGGGAGGCTTCAAAAAGTTCACGATACCTCTCTTCGCTTTCTCTCAAATCTCTAGTTCGCTCATTCACCAACTCCTCTAGGTGAAGCGAATACTCCTTCAACTCATGCTCCGCTTTCTTACGGTCGGTAATGTCTCTCCCGTAAAAGTTGGCGTAGTTCGCATCTTTGATTGGTGCAATCGTGAATACGAGCGTTTTCTCGCCGAGCACGGTTTCGGCGTCTTTTGTTGCCTGATTCGCAAGCACCTCCGCCACTAGGTCACGCCAATGCCTCGGAGCTGCTACTCCAACTCTGCACCCCCAGCTCTGCAGCAGTGGCTCGCTCGCCTGATTTGCATGCAGAATGATGCCGTCCTTACTTATCCGCAATACAGGGTTGGGATTCTCAACGGGGAAATGTGCCATCGATTTGACTTCTCTTTCTAACCGCTTGCGCTCAGTGATGTCTCGAGTAATCGTTGAAGCTCCAAGGATTTCGCCCGTAGAATCTCGGATTGGAGAAACTGCAAGAGAGACTTCCATTACGGTACCGTTTTTTCGCATACGTTGAGTCTCGTAATGATGAACTTCCTCTCCCCTCTTAATGGTCTCAAGTATCGTCGCCGTATCATCGGAATGATTTGGCGGGAGGAGGATGGAGATGGGTTTGCCAATTACTTCGTCAGCAGAGTAGCCGTACATTTTTTCGGCACCTCGATTCCAGCTCGAGATGACCCCGTCCGATGTTTTACCGATAATGGCCTCATCCAAGGATTCGATAATTGCAGCCAGATAGGCAATATTCTCTTCTGTACGCTTGCGTTCGGTGACCTCAGGATACCGTAGTGACGGTTGCGTTTTCACCGACTTACGCTTCGCCTTCATTGTCGTCGTCCTTAACTTACTTGCTATCTAACTTCGTTGGAGAGGCGCTGAAACTCTTTCTCTTGAACCGTCCGATCTGTGAATTGTGTCTCAAGGTTGACAAGTTCGACGGTCAAATTATCATGCTCTGTAAGGGGATCGATCTCAGCTTCGGCGGAGACTAGCATTGCCATAGAATCTCCCTAGGTTTTCAGAAATTCCATTTTTATTACTTCAAAATTCTCCAATGGGGACTGGCCACCAAGCGTTAGGGATTTGAGCCCAGCATTCTCGCGAATTTTCGAGACGATCATTCCGCAGAGAACGTCGCCGCCCGAGCCAAATAGGCCCCTCAACGAAGCAAATAGGAGGTCAACGCGCCCTGGAATCTCATCCATGATGCCCTTGTAAATATGTAAGTATGACGCAATCGGACCAGTCATAATGTCTCCCAAAGCATCTGTTATGACTTCGTTAACGGATGTGCTGATTATTCGATTGAACTCGATGGTTTTCTCTGTGTTTGATGAAACTGTGGAGACCGGGGGCTCGCTGACGTCAATTGCTTTCTCGAACTGAGGGCCGCGTGAACGCAAAGTCAACTCTGAACCGAAGACACTTTGTTTATCGCCTCGAGGGAAATTGGGGTGTTGAGTTTCAAGTGACTGAATGAGCATTTTAGCGATGATTTCTTGGATCGCGGCATCTCTCAGTTGGTCGAAGCTGAAAGTCTGCTGGTTCCATTCTTTCTTAAGAATTCCTATGTCAACCAGATCCTTGACGGCATCTTCTACTTCCGATACGTTTCTCATGAGCCTGATGGCAAGTCCTTCAAGGTCGTCCGTCAATGCGGGGTTCTTGTGAAAAAGCTCCAGTAAAGCTACTTTGACGCCTGTTGACAATAGCTTGCGTAGAAGGATTAGTTCCTCTTCGTTCGCGTCAACCTGTAGATGATTTTCTTGTATCAAACTCAACTCTTCACTTGGGCAGGTTCAATTTTGAACTCACATATTGAATCTCCACGTGCTACGCAAGCCGTTTCGGTTGCCTCCATTCGTCTGTTGAAGACTTGGGAAAATAATCCCGCCAGATGCCCTCTGACAAAGTGGCTGTGGAACGAGCCGGAGCCCGCATAAGGTGAACATTCAAAGTTGTCGACGGCTTGAACTATTGCCTTGGCGTTCGTAGGATCAAAGAGCTTCAAATTGAATATGCCCCATCCAGTGGCGGTGTAGACACCGATGATGTGGTAAATTCCTTCGTGCAACTTGTCGCCCGGATGAACTGCACATGCTTCGAACATGGCCCGCCCCGCAGCTTCCCCCATTGTATGGAGCAAGATTCTCGCTACTGCGCCTTCTGCCCCGAACGCGTTCCTAATGCTGTCGAGCATTGAACTCAGAGTCCGGGCTCGAAGTATGATAGCTCTGTTGTCGCCCCATTTGACGGGATAGTGTAGTGTGTCAACTATGATGCCGTTAGGCTCGTCAAGCGTTCGGATTTCGCCGACACGTTCAAGGGCCACGATCTCTTGCTCCAATTGTTCGGGTTTGATGTCGCTTTTTGTTACGTCGGCGAAGAAACTCCAATGATCTCTATCATGAAATCCCGTGAGGATGTTCACATTGTGTTTCGCTAGGATGTCCGTCACATCGTTCAATGTACCAGGGGTGTTCGCAAGACTCATCGAGAATTCCATAATGTGCCTACTGGGGGCGACTTCCGCAATGAAAAGGTTCTTCGCACGATCGCGTTGTATGTTCGGAGTCTGCACCACCGCGTCAGCCGATACGTATGTCAACCGTTTTCAGCGACCAGTTGCTTCTTCAATTCCTCGATATGTTGTGCCGGGGGTTTGGCATATTGAAGTGGCTCGCCAGCCTTCGCATAGAGCTTCGTCACTATCGTACGACTGACTACATCGCCGCCGTCACCGAATAGTCCTTGGAGTGATGCGAACAGGGAATCAAGGCGTTCTTCCAATATTCTCTCGATGGTCAGCGAGATCTGTTTTTCGAGATGGATTCTTAGTGCTCGTGAGACATTCTCTCCTAGAGTTACTTGGAGCGACTCATCAAGAGATTCAAGCAGCATCTGATTGAATTCCGCGAGACTGGTGGCGTGTTTTGTTCTTGATTTCGTGGTGGTAACCATCAGTTTTGAATCACTATTCCTTTCGCGGTTATGTCAAACGGCACAATTCTCTTGTCATGGGGTGAAGCGCGGGTCTTTACAATTCCAATCTCTCTTTGTAGCCTATCCTTGACTTCGTAGTACCGCATGAGTACTAGGTTATCTGCAAGTGTGGAGACTCCGGATTTTGCTGCCGCTTTCTCAGTCCCTCCAACCGCGGTAAGTATCGCTGTGAGTTGCCTTTCTTTGCAGAGGAGTTGTATGTATCGCATCAACGGAATGAACTCGACTTTCGGTAGTGTGTGCTGCATCGCAGTGACGCTGTCTATGGCGAGAACATCTGGTTTTTCGCGTTCCAAGATGTCTCTGAGAAGTTTGTAGTAGTGGAGGGGAGTAATTGCTTCCGGAATCACCGATTCGATTTGCAGATTGTCCTTGATTTCGCTGTAGCTTATGCCGTACCCTTGCATTAGGTGGATAATTTGCCCGACGGGTTCCTCCAAGGAGATGTGTAGTGCCTTCAAGCCCGACCTGGCAGCTGCGTTGAGGAACTGGATGCAGAATGTTGTCTTCCCGATTCCACTATCTCCTTCGACAAGCGTTACTGAGCCCTTGTAGAAGCCTCCCTCGAGCATTTTGTTGAATTCAGAATTTCCTGAGGACAGTTTCTTGGTTAGCTGGAACTTGTCAGAGCCTCGTGTTGGAAGAACAATAATCCCTAGACCGTCGTAGTTCTTGTCTATCAAATACTCGAATGATGCGCGTTCAACACTGCAACCCCGCATTTTCGATACTTCGATTTCTCGTTTCTCAAGCGTTCCTTTTCTTGTCGCCCTGAGCATGATCACGCCGTCGGCGATGAACTCTTCAACGCCGAAGCCTATCTTGTCGGTTCCATAGGGGACCTCGCCAATTAGGAAGGTCGTTACTCCTTGGCCCTTGATGATCCTGCCGAAGAGTGAGTGAAGGAAGGTTCGTGTATCTTCTGTACCTAGGGTCTGAAGGACGGCGCTAATTGAGTCGATAACTAGCCGTTTGGGTTTGAATTCGATAATGGTCTTCACTACAGTGTCCAGCGACTTCTGCATGCCATCGCGCTGCATAGCGATTAAGTCCAGAAATTTGAATTTCCCCGCAGCTTCGAGGCTTCGCATGTCTAAGCCGACAGATGAGGCGTTCTCATAGTAGTCTCCTGAGCCTTCTGCGAAGGACACGTACATGCCCTTTTCATCAGAAGATTTCATACCTTCGTACAGAAACTGGTTCGAGAAGATCGTCTTTCCCGTGCCGGGGTTCCCACATACTAGAATGAGACTACTGCTGGGATATCCCCCTCCGAGAATTCTGTCCAACTCAGGGAGCCCGGTCGAAACGCGACTCCGCAGAGTAATCTGCCTCTGCAACGTAATCGAGTCATGCTCAGGTTTGAGGAAAATAAACGTTACTATGATACTCGCAAAGTAACAAACGAACAACCAGATAAAATAGCGACAAACTACTCGCAGCATAGGTGCTCTTTGTAAGAGACATTTGCGACGACGACCAGCCATGAATACGATGCTCGATCAGCTCTCAGAGTTCGGCTTGACCGAGGTTCAAGCAAAGGTCTACTACCACCTCCTAACCCTCGGAAGTACATCGTCCACAAGAGTCGCCAAGCAACTCAATGTCCATCGAAGTGAAGTCTATCGGGTTCTCAGAGAGCTTGCGGAAAAAGGCCTCGTGACCGAGAAGAAGGGTAAACGACCGATCTTATACACGTCAACCCCTCCCGAAGAAGCTCTCACCATCCTCCTTCAACAACAATCGAAGACTCTTCAGCACTTGAGAGAAGCAAAGCCAAACCTGGTGACGTGGCTGAACTCCCAAGCCAACGTCAAAAAGATCAGACCAGTGCTGATCATAGACGATGACGAAAGCATCCGAACGACGCTTTCAAGCACACTCAGAGATGAGGGCTTCAATGTGGATGGCGCCCCAGACGGTAAGAAAGCCTTAGAGAAATCTCAGCGTAGACATTACGACGTCGCCCTAGTAGACATACGCCTACCCGACATGGAAGGAACCAAACTTCTCAAGATGCTGAGAGAGAAGAACCCCGAAATCAAAGAGATCATCATAACAGGCTACCCCACACTCGAAAACGCCATTCAAGCCGTCAACGACGGCGCTGACGCCTATCTCGTCAAACCCCTCAATACGCTCGATCTCCTGGCCAAAATACGAGGGAAACTAGAACAGTGAAAACTCAAGGAACGTTGACGGCTGTTCTCTCTCATTCATTTCTTGCCCGGTATTTCATCCCAGTTTAGTTTTGACCTGATGGGGAGTGTGGTGGTGAAGGTTGATCCTTTTCTAAGTTTGCTTTCGACCCTGATTGAGCCTCCGTGGGCTTCCACGAGACGTTTCACAATCGGCAGACCAAAACCCATCCCCCGCGCTTTTGTTGTGAACAGCGGGTTCCAGAGTTTGTCGATGTTTTCTTTTGTGATTCCTGTTCCGGTGTCGGTGAAGATTACCTCTAGGTTGCTGTCGGTTTTCTTGCTCGTGATTCTAAGCGTGCCGCCTTTGGGCATGGCGTCGATCGCATTCATAATCAGATTCATGAAGACACGTATCATCTTGTCCCTGTCGACCATTATCCTAGGTTGATTATGAGTGGAGTCCACTACTCGTATCTTGGCTGGAATCTTTGCGTGAGCCAACGCGTCTTTGGTAATTGACTTCGCGCTTGTTTCTATGCGGTCTAGATGGATGTCTCTTGAATATTCCAGCAGGTCGTTTATGATTTTGTCAGAGTGTTGTATTTCATTTTCAATGACCTCTAGCGCTTCCTTGGTTTTGCTGTCAATTCTCATGCCAATATGTTTTTTCAGATTGTACGTCGCTCCTGCGATGCCTTGCAAGGGGTTGCGGAGGTCATGCCCCACCATCGCCGCAAGTTCTCCGATTGTAGCCAGCCGTTGAGATCTAAGAAGTTCCTCCTGCAGCGCCTTATTCTCTGTTATATCGGTCCAGTAACCTATCACATCCTGCACTTCGCCCTTTGCATCACAAATTACTCTCTCTTCCTCACGTATCCAGCGATACGATCCATCCTTATGCAGGAACCGATACTCGAAGACGTGGCGTCCGTTAGACCAGAGGAGAGGCATGTCAGCCAAATATTTTTGAAAGTCGTTAAGAGGAACTCTCGTCTTCCAAAACGCCGCCCCTACTGACCCAGTCAGCTGATTAGCTTCGAATCCTGTTAAAGAAACTACACTCTTGCTAATATACGTGTTAACGAAATCCGAACGGTCGGGAAGGGGCTTTCCAATGCAGAGGACTAGAGAATTTGACTCAGCAGCATATTCCAGTCGCTGCTTCATCATCCTGCGTTCCGTAATATCGTTAACTAAGCTGAACATGCCTCTGACTTCCCCGTGTTCTCCGAAGTCTGGGACGAATGTGGCGTTTACATAACGTGTTTTACCGTCCTTGTATGTCAGCTCGGTTTCGAAGGATACTTTCTTTCCTGACAGGGCGGTTTCTATGTGTCTGCGAATTGGTTGGTAGGCCCGCTCGCCTATGAGGTCCCTAACGTGTTGACCGGCAAGTTCTGAAGGCGTAACTCCAAACCATTCCTTGAATGCTGCGTTGTTGAGACGGTACCGTTGTTCCGAATCGACGTAGGTGATAAGCGAAGGTAGGGCGTCTGTCACCATTCGTAGGTGATTCTCGCTCTCAGTCAGCTCCTTCGTCCGTTCCGAGACTATATGCTCTAAGTTTTCCGCGTAACGTCTAACCTCCTCTTCCTGTCTCAGGCGTCCAAGTGCCGAGCCGACGTGAACTGCCAAAGTCTCCACAAGTTTCTGGTCTTCATCGCTGAGGGCGTCGAGGTGTGCGCTGTTCACCGCCAAAACGGCAACAACCTGATCGTCGACAAGCACGGGTACGATCAGTTCTGAAAGTACGCTTGGAGACCCCTTCCAATCGTACCCTTTTAGGTCGACGTAGGCGGGTTCTTGCCGGGTATCAGATATTCTAAGTGTTTCTTTCCTCTTTGCAGCCTTGGCCGATAATCCACGCCCGTCCAATGGTAGCGCTGTTATGGCCGCGGTCTCACCTAGGCTTC
>DATIYC010000056.1:0-11114 GCA_035517955.1 Candidatus Acidiferrales bacterium
CGTATGCTGTTCTACGTGTAATAAGCCGCATGGATACGAACGTGAGCGCGCATTCTTATGGACTCGCAAACATGAGAGACGCTAGGGTGAAAGGTTGACCCAGAACGAGTTAGTCGATGTGCACGTTCACCCTCCTACGAAAGAGTTTCTTTTGGACGCTGGTGGTCCGCAAGTAGATGCTAGAATGCTGCGACCATCATGCACGAGTATGAGACAAGAACGCGCAGGAGTAAGTAGCCAACATTACAGCAAGAGAATATGCGCTTCGATTTAATGAATTGTAATTCATTTTCAGTGAAATCGCTCTTGCCGGATACTAAGCGATCATTAACATGTATTGACTTGCCATTCCGCGAATTCATGCACAGAAACTGCAAGGGGCTAGCTAGCATATTGTATCGCTTAGTAGGAAGCACGATTTTCGTCCGCTTCAACGATAACGCGTACACGCGCTAGACTCGCAAGTGCATGCAGTAGAGTTTTAAGAGTTCTCAGTGAACTTCCCACACGATAACACGCTTGCCTCAAGCCGACGGACTGATGAAAATGGTTAGGTTCCCTTTGAGACTTGGAAAACGAGGTAAGCGAATAACACTGCTACTGACCCTTATCGCAATAATCATCACGGGCAGTATTCTAGCATTCTACCAGCTACAGCAAGAACAGCTTGTATCGTTTCTTACACAATATGGCGCGTACAACCCTAAAGATAAATACACGCCGGTTACCGTCGTCCACGTAGATTCACTTCCGCGGCCATCCGGCAACTTCACTCAAGGCAACGTTGTAATTAGCTACGCTTTCCACTCGTCCGACAATATTGACAATGTCCCGTATCTCTGGATAACGTACCTATCACCACCGCCTTGCGTCACTTCTGGCACGCAATCGCAGGTCGCATGCCATCAGATGCTTCTCATCATCGCCAGCAACAATGTCACAGCTCCGGATCCACAGCATGCACTGTATGCGCAACCTCATAGCAGCTTCGGCTTTGAGCTGGTCACTGCGAGTGGGCAACACATAGAGTGGGAACTTTACCTTTTCTTAGTAACATATAGTGAAACGTCTACCGCTGAATGACTGCTGCTCCGGAAACCCGTTTCGACTATTATGTGATTCACGCGATTAATGCCTGGAATAATGCGGATTCGTCAATTTCCTTTATCGACCGAATTTTGCGTGTGAATAATTCCTGGTTCAGAGGTTTAGAGGGCCGCGAATACTTGAAATTCTTCCCCTCACTATGAAGTCGGTGAAGAGAGTTCCATGCCCCAGAAGACGTCTATTCTTGGTGAATTGGGTGCAGGAGAGCTACTTCTCCCGGAGCAGACGAACGCGGCATTAATCGCAAATGATCGAATAAAGTACTATTTCACATTGCTTCAGGCTGCGAAGTCACATGCCGACGCCCCTAACACGCAAGTATTCAACCTAAAGCAGGAGAGAGAGGCAGCGGCGATAGCGAATGGGCTTCTGGATAGGGTGATCGAAGAGGCCACAAAGGTCGAAGAGGATCATTATCGTATTCCATCTGCCGAGTTGATTTTCTCTGAAGTAAGGAAATGCATGCAGGAAATGATCCTGCCGCTGGCTTCGAGAAAAATGGACCCAGCTCTCATGGAGATCGAGTCGCGCTATTCATCACTCATGTCTACCCTCCCTACAGGCGAGAACGATATTGTCTCAGCCGAAACAATTCTGAAGATCACATCCGTTCAACCGGGGAGTGGAGATAGTTTACACCTTCTTGTCATGGACGTCCACAAGATACTGAACAGCATCCAACGCGAGCTGGCTCAGGAACAAATTGACGGAGCACTAACCTACCTCCTAAATGAAACTGACAAACCTTTGATTCGTGCCTTCATGGCTGGGCTTAACCGAACGAGACCCCTCAAGTTCGACCACCCAGGCCTCGGAACGACAGCATCACGGTTCGAAGGTAAACTGGTCATTCAAAACGACATTGGGATGACAGAAGCACATGTGCTCGTGATAACTGTTGAAAAACTCACGGTAACAATCACGTACACCGATGTTCACTTAGCACGACTTCGATTCTTTCAAAGCCTCTTCGAGAAGTGGAACGTTGAATGGAACGATACTGTGTCGAAAACATCCGCTGCACCAATCGACGAGGCGTCTTATTTCATGTCAATTGGAAAATACACGGCTGCGAACACAAATGATCTCAAGAGCTTCCTGAACCACCTAGGATCCCGGCTAGTATTCCTGATTGATTGGAATAAAGGACGAAAGCAACTCCGACGGTTCCTTCGCAACAGAGACGCTGTTCAAGTGTTGAAGTGGGGTGCAGAGAACGAGGTAGGCCACAGGGCTTTCCTAGAGTTAGGCGGTGCAAGCCTAATCTACGGTGTACTCGAACCCGAAGCAACTCCAGAGCTACGAATGGGTGAACCTCTGCACAGAATCTTGGGTCGAACTGAGACAGTTAACTTCTTCCAATGGGTCCTTCAGACGACCAAGGAAGGATTGCTAAACAATAGTTCCAGGCTCTTGATTAGAGACGAAGTTCGGGCCGAGCTGTTTCGATTCCTGCGTTCTTCCCACCAACAGCTGATAGATCTCTGTGAGGAACATGCCTCTCTCACTGTTGAAGTAGCAACGGCTCTGCGTGATTCGCTTCTACGCGTAAAGTTTGGAAACGGAAAGCCCTTTGCTTCTCTGATGACGACCAAAGCGAAACAATGGGAGAGCAGGGGAGATGAGATAGTACAGAGAGTCCGAACGCTCTCAAAGCGCATGAAAGATTCAGGAAGCTTCTCGCTGCTGATCGGTGAAATGGACGACGTGCTGGATTCATTGGAAGAAGCATGCTTCATGACAACGCTCATGCCTGAGGATCACCCTAGCCCCCGAGCTAGCGACGAGCTCCTCACATTGTCCGAAATTGCTCTAGGCGGCACCAGAGAGTTGTTGAGAACGTTAATGGCCGCCGAGACCCTGCACACGGGTGGCACACAGTCCGATGTGCAAGACTTCCTCCGATCCGCCGACGCCATTACCACTGCTGAGATGAAGTGTGACGAGGGTCTTAGACGTGCTGAGAACGCAATCCTAGCTGAGGCATCTGACTTCAAACAATTGTGGGTGTATACTCAAGCAGGGCGAAGTATTGAACAATCAACGAACTACCAAAGGAAGGGATCATACTTGCTAAGGGACATGATGCTAGAGGAAATCAGACGTTGAGCGTCGAAATAATGAGCGAAAACGGACTCAGAATGGTTCAACTCGGAAACGACCCGGCCTCCGAAATAACGGCTCAGCGCTTCGGAAGCAAGGCATCGGGATTAGCAGCGATGGAGAGCATAGGAATCACAATCCCACCAGCCTTCGCACTCAACGCCTCAATCTGTAGCGAGTACCACGACGCCGGAGGGGTACTCCCACAGGATATTCCTGAACTCATTCGCAAAGGCGTAGCTTTCCTCGAAACAGAGACCGGACGAAAGTTCGGTAGCGAGAACCGCCCTCTCCTGGTTTCTGTCCGATCTGGGGCCCCTGTCACAATGCCAGGCATCATGGACACCGTGTTGAATATCGGTCTGACACGGGAAACGGTTAGAGGCCTGACATACTTGACCGGAAACCCTCGATTTGCTTGGAACACTTATTGCAGATTGTTGGAGAACTACGGAACGAAAGTGTTCTCGCATAAGGAAGCAAAGTTCGAGTGGCTGAAAAGGGAAGTAATGCGCAGGGAAGATGCGATCGATGACACCTATCTTGACTACATAGCCCTCAGAGACCTTGCAAGAGACTACGAGGATGTATTGTCAGATAGGGAGCGAGGAATACTTAACAACGTGCAAAAACAGCTCACGCGCGCGACGGAAGCTGTACTCGACTCATGGAATAAACCGCGAGCATTAGAGTTCCGAAGAATAAACCCAAACCTAGGAGCAACAGGCACAGCGGTCGTAATTCAAGCTATGGTGTTCGGAAACCTCGGAGCCGATTCTGGCTCCGGAATTGGATTTACGCGTAACCCATGGAGCGGAGAGAATGGCTTGACTGTGGATTTCCGATATGGCTCTCAAGGCGAGGATGTGGTCTCGGGTGACTATTCCGCCACTACGCAATTGAACTTGAACGAAACGATGCCAACAGTATTCAGTGAATTGGTGGGTATTGCGAAAAAACTGGAGTCTTATTTCAAAGACATGCAGGATTTCGAATTCACAGTCGAAGGAGGAAAACTCTACCTACTGCAATCTCGACGAGGAAAACGAAGCCCATTGGCCGCACTTCGGATCGCCGTGGAAATGTGCAATGAGGGCGTCATAACGCGATCCCAAGCACTTTCCTTACTCAGTGATCTCGACTTGAGCAAGATTGCAATAGACAGGCTTGAGACAAACACGCCACCAATAGGGCATGGAATATCCGCCTCAAGCGGAGTCGCCTACGGACGAATTGCACTCACGAGCAAGAAAGCCGAGACCACGTCCGGACCCGTAATCTTAGTCAGAGAAACAGCGTCTCCAGACGACATACCAGGCATCAACGCCTCAAATGGTCTGCTATGCGCACGTGGGGTGCGAACGTCGCATGCGGCTGTCGTAGCCCGAAGCATGGGAAAGATCTGTATCGTTGATTGCAGAGACCTCTCTATCGACATGCCAAACCATAGCTGCAAACTAAGCGATCAAAGGCTCTCCGAGGGCGAGACAATCACTCTCGACGGAAACAAAGGCTTTGTCTACCTTGGCCAGATACCTACAATTAGCGAGAAACCAACCGAATTTCTAAACATAGTTTCGCAATGGAAGACAGAAGCCTCACAATAGCTTTCGTCGAACAACGCTTCTGAGAGAAGAATTATTGCTGTGCGATTCTGCCCTTCATAGCGTCTTGCCATGCGTCATAGGCTATATGCCTAACTTCGAACTCGCCTCCAAGAAGTCTGCTGGACTCCACACAGTAGGAGAATAGGAAAGACTTCACTTCCGTTAGTGACCTTCACGCATAGGGCATTAATTGTAAGCTCCAATTCTCCAATTCCCACCCAAGTCTAGACTTGCCATGGAATCCGGTGTATTGTTGGTTTAAGGTGAATGATGACTTCACAACTCTAATATTGCCCGCGAACTACCCTCGCTTAATTTCATTGGCCGACCTGTTGGAATTCTGAATTGACAACCGGTGATATACTGCAGCAAGAGATAGTTTCACAGGTTACCAAGCAGGTAATCACCATAGTTATCCCCACTTTGAATGAGGTACAGGCGATTGGGAAGGTCATCGACGAGCTCCATGATGTTGGGTACAAGAACATCCTGGTAGTGGATGGTTATTCAACTGATGGCACCGGCGAAGTCGCGGCCCAGAAGGGTGCACGAGTAATCAATCAGGCTGGGCAGGGAAAATCCGGAGCATTGGCAACGGCGGTTCAATACGTTAGCACCCCCTACATGCTGGTGATGGACGGGGACTACACTTATGATCCGGCCTACATTGACAGACTCGCCACACACGCCGGCGCTTTTGATGAGGTTATTGGCGCTAGAGCGATCGGAAGAGAAAACATACCGTTACTAAACCGGTTTGGAAACCGCTTCATAAGCTACTTTTTCAAATTGATGTTTGCCATCAACCTCACCGATGTCTGCTCCGGGATGTATCTGATACTAACTGACGCGGCTAAGAAATTGGAGTTTACGACGGGGGGTTTCGATGTTGAGGTCGAGATTGTTGCACAATTCGCAGATGGTGCAAGAGTCTCAGAGGTCCCTGTTAATTATCGACCCAGGCTAGGGAAACAGAAACTTTCCTCCGTTAGGCATGGGTTCAAAATAACAACCAGCATCCTGAGGCTGGCTAATGTTCACAACCCCGTCTTCTTATACAGTGGCTTCGTAGCGCTTGCGATGCTGCCCGCGCTTGGAATCCTAGCGTATGTTATCTACGAGCATATATTCTTCAACGTATGGCATTCAGGATATGCTATTGTTGGATTACTACTTGCAACGCTATCGCTTCAATCACTGGCCGTTTCGACACTATCGGTAATGATCAAACGCTCCGAACAACGAACCTACCGCAGCATGCAACAACTTATCCAAACCCTCTCGCAAAGAGACGTCTTTGAATGGAATAGACTGCGCGACAAGCGAAATCACACAAAGTAGAGCAACAATCACGTAAGCAATGTTCGTAGAATACTTTCTAGCTGCGTTTGGCACTATTGTAATCTATCTTACTTAGGAGACGGGCGAGTAATTGGTGAAGATTGCTAAGGCTACGAGAAAATTCGAGAATTGGCTTGGAAAACAAATTCCTTTGATTAAGCCAGATTTGTTGCTTAAGCACAAGCTTATGGAGCAAGACAAGTTCTCGTTCTTGCGTGCTACATTCTACAGATGGGCTCAAGTTTGGCCTGAGGTCTGCCCTGGGTTGGCTGAGGGACCGAAAGTTTTGGCGGTGGGCGATTTGCATGTGGAGAATTTCGGGACCTGGCGCGATTCTGAGGGACGTTTGGTTTGGGGAATTAATGATTTCGATGAAACCTACCCTTTAGCTTACTCGAACGATTTGGTTCGTTTGGCGGTTAGCGCAAACCTAGCCATAGCTGGCAATCATCTGAAGATTAGCGGGACGGGTGCATGCAAGGCTATAATGAAGGGTTATGTTCGAGGACTTCGAAGCGGTGGTAGACCGTTTGTCCTTGAAGAGCATAACCGCTGGGTGAGGGAGGCCGCGACGGGGGAGTTGCGAAATCCTGTTCATTTTTGGGCTAAGATGGACAGGTTTACCGAGGCAAAAGATGTGCCGAGGAGCGCAACGAAGGCTATGGAGGATTTGATGCCCGAAAAAGGTTTGGAAGTTAAGGTCGTTCATCGAATCTCAGGCCTCGGGAGCCTGGGCAGGGAACGCTACGTGACGCTCGCGAATTGGAATGGGGGAAGGATTGCACGAGAGGTTAAGGCCATGGTCACCTCCGCCTGCGTCTGGGCGAAGAAGGGTCGTGGGTCAACGAGAATCCTGTACGAAGAGACTCTGGAGAGTAGCTGTAGGGCGCTTGACCCGTATGTTCGTTTGCGAGGGCGTTGGCTGGTTCGTCGGTTGGCGCCCGACTGTTCACGTATAGAACTCACATCACTCCCCAAGAAAGTGGATGAGAAACGGTTGCTCGAGTCCATGGGTTTCGAAACCGCGAACGTGCACCTAGGCAACAAGGACGCAATCAACGCAGTCAAGAAGGATCTGTCGCGACATAGGTCTGGCTGGTTGGATGATGCGATGCAAGCTATGACTGAGAATGTATCAGAGGATTTCGAAAGCTGGCGAAGCAAATAGACTCTGGGAATTTACTACAAAGTCTTGACAGCGCAATTCACAAGAAACATGCATCAAATGGTGTCGAAGTAACCCTAGCAACCTCCCTGCCCATACCAATTCCGGGCGAGATTTCTTCTTGGTGGAATTTGAGTGGTGTAGGTGGAATTGTTTCACTGAACATTAAGACCGCGTCCATACTATTTCTTTGTTTGTGAGCGAATTTTGCGGGCGCGTAACTCTGGTATTCTATTGTTAGTGTTTCTTGCTGTGGCGTCGGTTGCGTT
The DNA here is from genome assembly GCA_035517955.1 of Candidatus Acidiferrales bacterium. Lineage (GTDB taxonomy): Archaea > Thermoproteota > Bathyarchaeia > 40CM-2-53-6 > 40CM-2-53-6 > FEN-987. The sequence goes on from DATIYC010000056.1 coordinate 7,593, forward strand.
TGTCGTGAACCTCAGTCCCGCGCAAGCGCAATCGTGCTCCGCTAGCCTTTCCTCCCTTGTTACAGGGGACTACTTCAATTACCGTACCACTGCACTGATCATACCGGTCTCCGCGCAGTGCTCCTTCTCTAATACGCCACTATACGCTAATGGCGTTGCCTTCCTGATGCCGGCACATACTGCTGTGGCGAATGCTTCGGCGGTTATGGTTCCAGGACCGGGAAGCGGCCAGTATTTTGGACAGTTAGTGTTTACCTTCCCAATGACGAGTAGCAATCAGCCTTTACGGCAGTTGGTGGTCACCGTTACAATCTTCAACTCACAGACGGGGTCTGGAATTGTGACGACTTCTGAGGCGGGGGCTTTGGATCCAACGACCGAGTACGTAAACGAGGCAGGGTGTATGAATGATAATGGCTGCAACACGAACTACAATTATTGTTACTCGGCGATGGGAGATAACAACATGCAATGCGTCGGCTACATAACCCAAAACCAGAACAGCTGCGTTGAACTGGTCGTACCCGACTACAGCCCATACGGAATGTTAGACTACCGCTACTACACCTTACAGAACCTACCAACCAGCTACCCACCAGTTGGCACCTGGGCCACAGTCACCGGTCAACTACACATTGGCCAAAACAGCGCTCCGAACGGAGCATCCTGCCCAGGCAACTACCTCAACGTCACAGCAATAACAGCCTAGAAGGAAGCCGCACTATTCGGCTACATCCAGCCGAAATTCCAAATATAATTCCCCATAGAAAATTCAGCCACATCTTGAAGTGAAGTCGTTCCTGGCTTTTCATCGTCGTCCTCATGAATGGAGAAGCGAAACACAATCAGAAGCTTCAACGAACTACTCATTGATTCAGTCGACGAAGCAGTCGCTGAAGTCTGGGGACGAAGAAATTCACTATTCTGGCGTTATTACCAAGCGTAATTGGCGGGGGTGTGGGTGGTTTTGTCGTTGTGCTTGGGTTTTTTGTGCTTGTTTTTGTCGTTTCGTGTCGTTTTTGGGGTGAGGGTTTGTTTCACTTACCTGTTGCCACGGTTGTCACCCTAAGGTTTTGAGGACCATAGCGTCCGGCGCACACAAATTCCCAGTTAACCACAAAACTCATTTTTCCGACGACCTTTTCGTTTCGTTTCGCTTAATGGTGGACAGGGCGGGATTTGAACCCGCGGCCTCCCGGTTTTTCTCAGCTAGGATGCGAACCGGGCGTTCTTCGGCCTCACCCGTAAATTGAGTATACCAGGCTGAACTACCTGCCCATCCAACATTCTCTAGAAAACTGAACGTACACTTAAACGGTTCAGGTTCGACTCAGCAAAAGCGATTGGCGCCTCACGAATATTGAATGTGAATCTGCTGGTTTACGAGCGTTCTTATCGTTTCCCAAAATTTCAGCGCATCGATAACGAACCGTTACTGATCGCATAACCTTATGCGCATCTAGGTTTTCCGTTTCTTGAGGCGCGATGAACCTAGAGGATAGAGTAGCTCTCGTCACGGGAGCCGCGCAGGGCATTGGAGCAGGCATAGCGCTTGTTCTAGCTCAGAACCATGCTAAGACTATCTTGACGGATTCGTCGGATGAAGTTGCGCAAACAGCTAACTCTTTCAAAAAACAGGGCTACGCAGCGCACTCGTATACGATGGACGTCACGAACCCTGACCAAGTCAACGACGTTATTGCGGAAGCAAGCAAGAAGTTTGGAAGGATTGACATCCTAGTCAACAACGCAGGCATTTACCCTCGTTGCAATTTGACGGAGATGCCGGATGAGTTTCTGCGACGCATGTTTGACGTTAACATATTTGGGATGTTTCGGTGCGCCAAAGCGGTTTTGCCGGGTATGCTCGAGATGCGGTATGGGAAGATTTTGAACATGTCATCCGTAACAGGCCCGCTAGTTGCAGATGCAAGCGGCGGACAAACAGCCTACGCATCCTCAAAAGCAGCGGTTTGGGGATTCACGGTTGCTTTAGCATTGGAAACCGCACAGTATGGAATTAATGTGAACTGTCTCTGCCCAGGTCACATAGACACCCCGGGCGGCCAAGACCAAACCAAGTCAGACTTGGAATTTCCAGATCGAAACCTTGACGACCTCGGTCGCACTGTCCCGAAGGGTAGGATGGGGACGCCGGAAGAGGTTGGGAAATTGGCGGCATTCCTAGTTTCTGATGACTCCGCATACATCACTGGCACACACATCATCATCGACGGTGGCAATATAATTCAGGAAACTTATCGTGGCCCATATACCTTGAAGTGAACGCGTTTGGTTACGCACCCGTACATTCCAAATAGCGTTCCTGAAATCAAACGCAAAATGCTCAACGAGCTAGGCATAAGCAACATCGAGCAATTATTCCAAGTCATCCCAGAAAGGTTGCGATTCAAAGGTTCACTTGGTCTACCTCCAAGCGCCAAACCCGAAATCGCAGTGAAACGTCACGTCGAGGCAATTCTTGCAACGAACACGAACTGCCGCAGTTTCATTGGCGGCGGTTGTTGGCAGCATTGGGTTCCAGCTGCCTGCGACGAGATCAACTCAAGGTCAGAATTCCTAACCGCCTACGCAGGCGACACATACTCCGACTTGGGAAGATACCAGGCAATTTTCGAATTTCAGAGCATGATTGGCGAACTCGTCGACATGGATGCAGTCATGTTCCCACTTTACGACTGGGCGACGGCCTCAGCGGACGCGGTTCGCACGGCCGTAACGATAACTGGACGTCGAGAGGTTCTCTACCCAAAGAGCCTAAGCCCTGAAAGGCTTGCGATAATAAAATCCTTGAGCGGATCGATAGCCAACTTCAAACCAGTCGACTATGACTCAGCTACTGGTCAGATGGACCTTAGCAATTTGAAGCAGAACATTTCCGATCGTTTGGCAGCAGTATACTTGGAGAATCCAAACTACCTCGGCCCGATCGAATCTGAGGCCGAGGAAGTGGGCAAGATTGCTCACGATCATGGCGCACTCTTCATTGTTGGAGCTGAGCCCATCTCACTCGGCGTCCTTAGCCCGCCTGGGGAGTATGGCGCGGACATTGTGACTGGAGAGGGCCAGCCTTTAGGTATGCATCCACATTTCGGCGGAGCGCTCCTGGGTTTCCTTGCATTCCGGGACGACGAGAAGTACGCCCACGCGACCGGACACAGGCTAATCACCATAACGAAAACGGAGCAAGCGGGACAGTGGGGTTTCACTCAAATCTTCCCCGAAAGAAACATGTACGCGGCTCGCGAGAAATCCGTAACCCTCACTGGAACCACTACGGCACTTTGGGCAATAACCGCCGCCACGTACCTCTCACTCCTCGGGCCAGAAGGAATTCGAGAACTGGCAACGGGTATCATTCAACGATCCAGATATGCTATGAAGAAGCTCTTGGAAATCCAAGGCATCAAGACACCCATCTTCCAATCCTCACACTACCAAGAATTCACGGTAAACTTCGAAGAAACCGAGAAGAGCGCTGAGAAGGTTAACAGGAGCCTG
>DATIYC010000057.1:0-4244 GCA_035517955.1 Candidatus Acidiferrales bacterium
GATAGCTCCACGAGCAACGTTGACTAGCACGACTGTTTCCTTCATCCACGACAGCTCCCGCGCCCCAATCATTCCTCGAGTCGAGTTGGTCAGTGGGAGTGAAATGACGACAATGTCTGCTAGGCGCAGAACTTGCTCCAAATCGGCGCTTGTGCCAATGAACTCCACGCGCTCATTCGTCCTCCCGGTCGTATTTATCGCATAAATCTCTACTCCAAGCAAACGCAGTAGGCATGCAGTCGCTCTTCCGATACCGCCAAACCCCAAGATTGCGCATTTGGAGCCGCGTAACATGCGACTCTTCGTGTCCTGATCGAAATCCCCTCGTTTGAGCTTCTCGTGTTGCGCGACTAAGTTCTTGTAGACGGCCAGAATCATCGCGACAACATGCTCAGCGATCGGCTCGGCATAAGCGCCTGAATTGCCTAGCACAGTAAGATTAGTTGGAAGCTTAGAGAATGGTACCTGGTCAACTCCAGCTGATACCAACTGCATAGCACCCACATGAGCTAGTTCGTCAAACTCGTTTGGTTGAAGTTCGCGCGCAATGTTCCAAGAAATCAGAACGTCCGTATCGGCCAAGTGTCTTGCGCGACTGGACATCGCAAGATCTTTGAGATATTCAACCGTCACCTCTCGCCCGAGAACTTGTTGTATCGCATCACGTGATTCCGCATCTGCAGCAAACGTGACCATTACAGTAGTCAAGTACCTATTCACCCTTATCTGGCAAGGGCCGGAGAAACATAAAGGAAGCAGCTGGCTTGGACGCAGACCCAATCACGGTGGAATCAATCGAACTACGAGAAGTATCGATTCCCCTAACCTCACCCTTTGTAACAAGGTACGGTACCGAGCATTCCAAGCGCGCGCTGCTTGTCATACTCAGGAAAGGGGAGCTTGTAGCGTATGGCGAATGCGTTGCCGGTATTGGCGGCTCGTATAGTAGAGAAACAATCGCGTCAGCCAGAGAGGTCATAGTGAGGCAACTGGCTCCAATTCTCTTAAACAGGAGCTTGGAGCGCCCTGCAGATTTCCTCGAAGCAACAGAAGCAATACACGGACACAATATGGCAGTCGCAACTGTTGAGATGGCTCTTTGGGATTTGCAGGGAAAGATGGAAGGCGTCTCAATATCAACACTGCTTGCGGGTGTGAGGGGGGAGATCGACGCGTGCGTCACAATTGGTATTCAGTCCTCGCCTGGACAGCTTCTCGATAAATTGCGCGATTTCATTGAGCAAGGTTATCGCGCCGTTAACTTGAAAATCAAACCTGGTTTTGATGTTGACTACGTACGGGCAGTTCGGACCCATTTTCCGAACGTTAGTTTGCGTACGGATGCCAATGCGGCGTACCGGATGGAAGATCCTCGCTTGATTCAACTCGATAAGTTCGAGTTATCATTAATTGAACAACCACTCGCTCAGCATGATCTGAATGCCCACTCGAAACTCCAGAAGAAACTTTCAACTCCTATTTGCTTAGATGAGAGCATTCAATCGCCAGAGGACGCAAGGAAAGCAATTCGGATGGGTGCGTGTCGGGTTATCAACGTTAAACCAGGTAGAGTGGGGGGAATAAACCGTTCATGTGAGATACACGAGTTTTGCGTGGACCATAATGTTCCAGTATTTTGTGGTGGAATGCTTGAGGCAGGAATCGGCAGAGCGTTTGACGTTGCAGTTGCAACGCTACCTGGCTTTACGGTGCCAAGTGACCTATCTGCCAGCAGGAGATACTTCACGAAGGATTTAATCAAGAATGAATTCGAACTGACCCAAGACGGAAAGTTGACTGTACCCACGGGCATTGGTTGCGGCGTTGCGGTTGATGAACCGTATCTAGACTCGGTTACAATCTCAAGCGAAATTCTGAGTCGGAGATAGAGTCAGCTCAACAACAGGAACCCCAAGAGGTAACCAATCGTCAGCGTCAGACCGAATGTTAGGTGAAGTAGCGAGGTTCCTCTTACAACGCGGCTGAGAGGTTTGCCTCTAATTCCAGAAGATACGAATCGAATGAGTTGCACGGTCTGCGGAATTGTTAGAAGCGCAGTTAGAACTAGCCATGGAACAACAACCATTATTGAGAGATAAATCAGAATTACGTATGGGATAGTGAGCATCAAGTAGTAGCCCCAACACGCGACCTGACGTCCTCGCTTAAGTCCCCATAACTTGCATGACAGGACCGCCCATGTCAGGCGTCCACGTTCCATGTCTTGTTCTATGTCACGCAGGTTGTTAGCGTGCAAGATAGCCATCACTAGAAATGCGACTGGAAGCGATATGAATAGCGGAGTAAATGCGAATGTTCTGGCTTGAACATAGTAAGCCGATAAGACCATGACTGGTCCCATGAAGATGAAAACCTCCGGTTCTCCAAGTCCTCTGTAACCCAATGCGAAAGGTTTGGCTGTGTAGAACCATGCAAAGCTCAAGCTCACGAGGCCGACGGCCAGAATGATAATCCCCACCTGGATGGCTATGTAGATACCTAGGGCTGTACCGGCCGCGAAGACAAGAATCGCTGCGGCTAGTACCTGGCGAGCAGAAAGTTTGTCCTGGACGATAACTGCTGCCGGGCCAAGTGAGTCAGGTTTGTCGATGCCCTGAACGTAGTCTAAGTATTCGTTTGCAAGGTTTGTGCCCATTTGAATGAACACGGAACCAATTAGGGCAGCGAAGAATAGAGTTGCTTCAAAGTGGCCATCGTGCCAAGCGACTGCGGTTCCAACTAGGATCGGTACAACGGCGGCTGAGTAACTGAAAGGCCGTAGGGCGGTATACCAGATCCTGAGATTAGGTCCAAAATTCATGACGTGATTCTTCTACCATGGATAATCTCGAAAGCGCGCATAGTCCGGACGCCGTTTCTTTAGGAATGCCCCCGTTCCTTCCTTGCATTCATCAGTCCCATAATAGAGAGCTGTGGCTCCATGTGCCAAATTTTGTATTCCATACACGTGGTCGGTATCAGAGTTGAGTGCGTATTTCATGAAGCGAAGTGCGGTGGGTGAGCGTTCAAGCAACTCTTTCGCCACGGCCATCACTTCCTCTTCTAATTTCTCGGGAGTGACGACTATGTTTACCAAACCCATCTCTCTAGCCTCTTGAGCAGAATAGCGGCGACAAAGGTACCATATTTCTCGCGCTCTCTTTTCTCCCACGATACGTGCGAGGTAAATGGCTCCGAAGCCTCCATCAAAACTTCCATACTTCGGCCCCACCTGTCCAAAAACCGCACGTGTAGAAGCCACCGTCAAGTCGCATAATACGTGCAGCACGTGTCCCCCACCAACAGCGTACCCGTCAACCATGGCTATGACAGGCTTGGGAATTTCTCGAATCAGCCTGTGAAGATGTGTAACTTGTAACCTGCGATTACCGCTCGCATCTCTATAGCCACCTTCATCTCTTGAGCCGACGTCTCCTCCGGAACAAAAGTTACCGTCGGTTCCTGTTAGTACGACCACTCCTATCGTGTTATCATACCACGCATCGAGGAACGCTTGCCTCATCTCATCAATGGTGGTCGGTCGAAACGCGTTGAGCACTTCGGGCCTGTGTATTCTAACAAATGCAACTCCTTCGCGCTTTTCGAAGATTATGTCTTTGAAATCCAAAGTTGTACACGTCTCATTTCAGCAAACAAGAGCTGGGTTCTTAAGTGATGCCCAAGAGTGGAAGGTTTGCTAGATGATGCCCTGCGATCTCAGGCTAACAATTTCGGAAGATGATAGCTTCAGCAATTCACAGAGAGTCGCCTCTGTGTGTTCTCCCAGATCTGGTGACGGGCCTTGAGGGTACGAAGGCACATCGTCGAAGCGGAAGGGTGTGTTCGCTACTCGCCAACTTCCTAACCGTTTATGGGGTATTTCGGCTATCATCTGGCGTTCTCGAATCTGTGGGTCGTTGGTGACTTCGTCGATTCGGTTTACAGGACCGCACGGGATGTCAAGACTTGAGAAGATGGTCAACCATTCGCTTGATGTTCTCTCTCGCAAACTATTCTCAATAATCTTTGCGAGCACATCATAGTTCTGAACTCTAGCAACCGCCTCACTGAATCGCGTATCGTCCGCCAGTTCAGGACGTTTGATTGCCTGACAAAAACGTGGCCACGCCTTTCCATCATCTGTGATGATCGCGACCACAATGTATCCGTTCCGAGTTGGAAACGCCTGAAATGGTACGGCGGCTGGATGACGCGAACCAAGTGGGCCAGGAACATTGCCAGTG
>DATIYC010000058.1:0-11982 GCA_035517955.1 Candidatus Acidiferrales bacterium
CACTCTGCTGATAGCTGTGAATATTTGGCGGCCGAAGTGGGGTTACAAGATAGTTTCCATCTGCACCGTAATCGGCATACTCACCCTGATCGCGGGCAACCTCTCCTTACTCTCCGCAGGCAACCAAGGCGTCGTAAACTACATGAATTTCCTCAACACGATCGGGGCGAACACTACATACTCAAACGTAGCAGCCTCATACACGGGATCGACATTCGACTTCAACGCAACAATCCTGATGCTTCCCTTCTTTGCGATCTTCGTATATCCTTGGGTTTTCGCGGGTCCCGCAGTCGCGTCCGAACTGAAAGGTGGAAGCCGAACGCTCAAATGGAACGTCCCAATCGCATCCCTCATCACCTTCATCTTCGTAACCGGTTCCTTCGCCACGATGTACTACGTTGGTGGTTTCGCTTTCATTACGGGAGCGTTCGCGAATCCGACCCTCGTCTACACGTACTCATTCAATTTCTGGACCTTGGCGATGGGAGTGGCCGGCAATCCAGCGCTGGCTTGGTTCATAGGGTTGGGATGGATCCTCTGGAACGTTGGAATATTAGCTTACGGAATAATCTTGGTCTCAAGGTATCTCTTCGCTGAAGCGTTTGATCGTTTTCTGCCATCAAAGATGGCTTATGTAACCAAGTGGGGGTCACCCGCGGCAGCCCACTTGTTAGATCTCGTAGTCGTCATTATCTTGATTGGCGGTGCCTCTTTCCTCTACGGAACACTTGTATCGTTATACGGAAGCGTTGTGGCATCCATGATCTACTTCGCTTCGATTGGAGCGGCCGGAACGGCTTATGGCCTAAAGAAAGAGAAGGGCCAAGCCAGAACCATATTAGTTTCATGTGGAGTGTTCACGTCTCTCGTATTCCTCTACCTACTCTACCAATTCCTCGCGTTGCCCTCCGTGTGGGGTGGGAACCCGTTCGCATATTCCTACGTAGGAGTCTCCTTCCTAACCGGAGCAATCCTCTATGTAGCGTCGAAATACTACCATCGAAAACAGGGAATTGATATCTCCCTCGCTTACACGGAAATCCCCCCTGAATGAGAACGTAGCTCACTGGGCAATGTCAAGTTACGAGAACATCCGTTGAGTCGGAAAACAGAAAGGCAGTAGATGCACTGGTGCGATTGCTAATTCACTAGAGGTGGCTTGTCTCTTCTGTTAGCTGTTTGATTTTTGCCCATGCCACATCTGGAATGTCGATGCCTTCCTTCAAGCGCCTTTCGCGATTTCTCCATTCAAAATCTCCCGGCACCTGCACCTGATCATACTGGAATCCTTCGCGAACGGGTTCAGCATGCGTTTTCTTGATGAGAGTATTCATCCTCGTTTTGAATGTCGTAACAGGCGTGAATCTGTGAACGTTTAGAACGATAGCAAGAAGACCGTTCTCGTAAACGTGCATGTTCTCATCGCTTATCGATCCAGCGCCAGGCAATAGTCCACCGAGCACTTCCATCAGGAAGGAGAGGGCGTAACCTTTGTGGCCATCCCGGCCACCAAAACTCAGTAATCTCCCACTCTCACTCACGGCACCATCCTGCAACGAGAAATCGAACGGATCATCTGTATCATGACCATCGTCGTCAACAATCCAACCCTGAGGAATCTTCTTTTGCCCGGTCATAGCCGCCCATCCCACCTTCCCCTCCGCAACTGCCGAGGTCGCAAAATCAAGCAGAAATGGTTTCTGTTGATCTGTGGGTGCCGCAACTGAGATTGGGTTAGAGCCGAAAAATCGCGACGTTCCGCCAAAGGCTTGCACAGTCGGATGAACAACATTAACCATCAACAAACCAATCATATCCTTCTCTGTTGCGAGGGAGGTGTAGGCACCTAGTCGTCCCATATGGTTGCAGTGAATTGCGCCCACGGCGCTTACCGAGTTTTTCTTCGCCTTCTCGATCGCTACCTCCATCGTCTTCTTCGCCGTCACCTGCCCAAACCCCCAGTGGCCATCAATGATCGCCGTACTCGGTGTCTCCTTGGTTACTTCGGGTGCAGCCTTCGGGTCGATAATCCCGTTCTTGATTCGTTCAGCGTAACGAGTAATGTAGTGCACTCCATGAGAATCATGTCCGACAAGGCTAGCTTCAACGAGCATCCCGACAACTAACTCAGCATACTCTTGTGATGCGCCAAGATTCCTCAGGATCTTAACTTCGATTTCTCTAATCTCACTGACTGGAATACGTGGCATTCTCTTTTCTCGCCTTCACATGTTATTCCTCGCTTAAGGTAGGTTAACAAAAGGTTCTCTCTTATTGTTCAGCTCCAAAACCCTCACATGCAAAGACTGATTAGACCACAAAGAAACCGTCTACGTGTGGGCCCCTTGCTCTTCATGGTTATAGAGAAATTCAAGAACGGTAACGGACGAGATGTCTACAAGCGTTCACATGAAAAGGGTCGTATGCTTCCCGACGGATTGAGGTACGTAGATAGCTGGGTGGAGGCTACGCTTGATCGTTGCTTTCAGTTGATGGAGTGTGACGATGCCCGATTATTCCAGCAGTGGGTGTTGGCGTGGCAGGATCTGGTCGATTTCGAAATAGTACCCGTCGTTCCATCTAAGCAGACTTCGGAAGCAATCCAATCGTTCCTCTAGAAACTCTAGGTTGCTTCCGCTTCCTTTTCGAGAATTTGTAGGTTTGACGGGTCACCCAGCACGAGCAGTGTATCGTCCTCTTGCAATCGGAAGCTGGCGTCGAAGACATTCTGCAAAACCTGTTCGTTCCGGACCACGCCTATGATGACCGCGAGTTTAGCTATCTCTTGCATCCCTTTGCCGATTAGCTTGGAAGTTTTGAAGATGGAGAATTCAGCGATCTCCTTAGTTCCGACCTTCTCAGAAAACACAACGCCAACAATGTCTTTAGTTACGGCGGATAAGGCAAGTAGGTGTCCAACCGTAACTGACGCTGGTATAATTACGTCTGCCCCAGCGTTCTTTGCCATCCCCACTAGGCTTGAATCGTGAACTACGGTTACTATCCTAATGTCTGGTCGAAGTTTTCGGGCGCTGAGGACGAAGAGCATGTTGTCGGAGTCGTCGGTGTGGGAGACTACAATCATGCCTGCCTTCTCGACTCCGGCGGCGGTTAGGGCTTCGATAGGTTGGGTTTCATGTTCGATTACGGCGAAGATGTCCTTGTTGACGAGTTCCTGGTAAACGGTCGGGTTTCTTGAGATTACTACGTAATCGAACCCAAGCTCATCCAGCTTGTCCGCGACATATCTTCCCATGTGGGTATATCCGTAAATTATCACATGATTCTTCAGTCGGGAAATTAACCGCTTGTCAGCTTCGTTCTTTGCCATGTCGCCGTTGATGACGCTGTTGACGGTGCTTTGCACTATGGAGGCTCCCGCGCCAACGGAGACTATGATCATTACGATAAGAAGTATTGCCTCTGTTCTGTTGAGCGTTAGGAAGTTTCCGCCGTTCGGAACGTAGAGCCCGATCGTGGTTATAGTGGAGATGGAGGCCAAGAACGCATCGAGTAGCGGGAGATGTTCGAACTCAACAAAGATGAGCGCTCCCCAAAGAAACATAACGCCAAGTACGATGAGTTGGCGGTATACCGTCCGAATAAAGATTCCTGGTCCATAGAATGCTTCGAAAAGTATGAACCCCAATCGCCTGCTCTCACGAGCACGACGCGAACGAGGTTTAGGTTGAAGAACGTAATCGCTCAATGCAACAGACCTTGACTTTCTGCTCTAAAGAAATCGATCTAAATCAACAGACTTCAATCCGGGTTAATATATCCTAACTCTTCAGTATTTGAGAAGTCTACTAGTGCTAGCGCAGTGAGTCCATTGTCTCGCAAGTTACTCTGGTATCCTTGATGCTCTCTTTCGAAACTTGTCAATGTTCGCTCACGAGAGCATCGTTAACTGATTTGTGTGTATGTGAAAATCGAATCTCAAGGTGCGTTGCTCAAAGCTTCACGTAAAGAGTACGTGCTGTGTAAAAGTGAACTTCTATTCATCGACAGTACGACTACGCGTCGAGTGCTGAAAATACGCGTAGTTTTTCGTGGTTGATCACAAAAATTCTTCCAATGGTGTTATAGGTAACTACAAGTCGTAGTCGCAAAACGCGGAAAAACGAGAGTGAATAATTCCATGAATACACGTCTTTATGCGATGGTCGTACTTGGTTTGTCAGTTACCCTCCTTGCAACAGGGCTGAGCATGCGCCCCGCCTTAGCGGACTCATGCACAGCACAACTCACCTACCCCGTCATGCCAGTAAATTACAACTACTCCACTCTGCCCATAGTCATACCAATTACCGTAACTTGCGACACGTACTATGGCAGCCAACTATACGCAACCGCAAACCTCTACGACCTAACTGCCCAAAATAGCCTAGGATCCATCAGCGCCCTTCTTCCATCCACCAACGGCGGAACCATATTCAGCGGACAGTTCGGTTTCAATCTCTCGCCATCAACTCAAGGAGACACAGCGCAAACTTCTGTCTCAGTTTACGATAACCAGTATGGCAACTTAATCACGACAACTAGTCTCGTATTCCAAGTCCTCAACGGAGCGCCACAAGTCAGCACGACCACCGTAACCCAGACAGCAGCAGCCTACCCGTATCCGTACCAGTACCCTTCTCCCAATCAATCCCCTTCCCAATACCCGTCCCAATATCCGTTGCAGAACCAGCCACAGTCCTCACCGCAAACCCATCATCATCACTACCAATTGTGGGGACAGAATCAGAGCTCAAATAATCCCACAATGCTCACATACGTTGCAATCGCGGCCATCCTTGCAGTCGTTCTAATCGCGACAGCAGGTTTGGTTGTGTACGCGACGCGAAGACGACCTTACTGGGTACCCGCGCTACCTCCACCGCCTCCTCCTCCGTCACGGTGAGCCGACAGGCTCGCAAACCCCAATCCTCTCTTTCTTTCCCTTACCGCATCGAAATGCTCCTCCAATGCGTTGAAGGTAGCTCGCCTGAGGCTAGTGCTTCAGTTTCGGGCGCATCGATACTCTCGGTTGTAGATGTGTTGAGGGTTTCTTTGCATATCTTCTGTGAGTTATTGTTCTACGTCGTCGATTGTGATCGCGACGAATCACGTAGCCGTGGTAGTGAAGGTACTGGACGTAATCCTCTAAAACCTCGGCTGCTTCTCGGTTTCCTTTGGCGAGAATGTACTCTCTAACTATAGTTCTCAAATTCATCCCCCCATGTTCAATCTTCGTGCCGGCAAAATCGGCACCATAACGACTCTGTACACGCCCATGTCAATTCAACACTTCACCAAGGTCTCTGCGGATTATCTCCACATAGCCTACAAGAGCATTCGTCGAAATTCGGACGCATTCGGTCTTATCGAGCCAAATTGATTCTGTGTCAACTCGTCACGAGAAGCAAAATGCGGTCAGAATTCGAAATACGCCGAGTATTTTGGCTTGTTGTAGATTTGATTTCGGATTGAACTTAAACTACGCGTCGTAGTTAATTTATAACTACTACGGCGGTTTGAGCTTTGTTGAAATACAGGATGATTCATCCACGATTGTTATAAGCGAAACTACGGAGCGTAGTTTGCATGGCCTAGCATGAGCGAATCCAATTAGACGGTCGAGAAGGTTCCAGGTTTGGGCAAGCGAATAATCACATGTATCCTGCTAAGCGTAGCTTTCTTTGCTCTGCTATTATCATCTAGCTCAGGCTTAGTCGTTCATGCTCTAGCAAATGACTCGTCATCAAACTCTACAATAGCGCTTGCACAGACAGTGCTATCGAACATGACCACCTCCACGACTTCATCCGCGAGTTCCTCAATCACGGACCGTACAACAAGCATTTTAACCGTTGACTCTACGACCAGCAATTCGTTATCAACCACGACAACTAGCCTTACAAGCAGTGGTTCGATCGCCACAACCTCAACAAACACAATGAGCAGCTTTACGAGTTGGACATCGACCACAACGTACAGCTCATCCTCAACCTACACAAATTGGAGCACTGTTACAGTAACCGGAACGACAACTGCCGCGGTGATTTCAGAAACTAATACAACGACCATTGACCCCCCAGTCTATGCGATTACTTTCAGTCCACAATATTGGTACTGCGCGCCTATCTCGGTGAGCTTTACTGGCCCCCTAGTAGAGTCTGGCTACTATGGTGATAATCTTCAATTCCAATACTACCAATACAGCCCCGACTACCCAAGCGTCCTCAACCCAATCTTCACAGACTCTGGCCTGACTGTTACGAGTGACATGGTGAATTATTGGGTTGGCTATAATGAGTACGCGCCAGTAAACTTCGCATACATGCCCGACCTGGCTGTGAAAGTGATTGACGTAACTCCTCACTCAAACGGTGCCCCGCCGGGGTTACTCTACATGGATCTTACAAATACTAGCCCTCAAAGTAGCCAATCTTGCGGGTACGATCCCGCAATTCCAACCCCAGAATTTCAAGCAGATTGGCTAGTGATCTTGGCCTCGGTGCTTCTAAGCCTAGTAATCCTACGGGTTCACAAACATCAACATCGTCAGCTAGGCAACAAATCCAACAGTCTAGAAACACAAGAGCCGAGTTCGCGGACAAGATTGGGACAGTAAGCCTTCGCACTAATTGCTCCCAATCTCGCTGTACCAGAACAAATAAGACTAAACGAACCATCATCGACAACACTTAACCCTTCAAGTACCCCGTGGAAAATGAGTTTGGAATGACCTCCACCGTACGACTAGAGAAGCAAGTGGCGGATAGTATCCTCACGTCCGGTCTAGATGCGTATCCGCGTGAGGCGATTCTTCTGATGCGCGGTAAGGCGAAGAAGGATGAGATTCTGGTTAACGACATTTTGATTCCACCCCTCGCCGTGCATGGACGGGCTTTCTCGAGCTTTACCGGTGTCATGCTTCCCATGGACCTAAGTGTGATGGGAATTGCGCATTCGCATCCGTCAGGGGCGCTTCGGCCCTCAATTCACGACCTGAATCACTTCTATGGGAGAATTATGGTGATCACGGCGTACCCATTCCAATCCTACGAGAATCTCGCAGCCTTCAACAGCCGTGGTGACCGACTCCATCATGAGGTAGTGCCCGATCACGACCCAACAGGCGGCATGTTCCTCTAACGAGGAAACGAGGGAACTTTGTCCTTAGACTTCTCGCCATCTCGCCTTCGTACCCGCTAACACAAAAAGTGCCACGGTAACCGCAATCAAGACAACCCAATCCACAACTGTCGCACTGAATGACAATGTCAGATACCCCGCGAAACTTTGCGATAGTTCGGCTGCGTATGTTGTCGGGGAGAGGTAGGCGAGGTATCTGTATGGCAGCGGAATGTACGTGATCGGGTAATAGACAGGGGGTATTGTCGAAAAGAGTGTTGAAACCAATCTTGAGAACGCGAAGCTTTGGACGATGTCTGTGGAGAAGGTTGAGAGAGTGAATCCAATGGCGATTGAGGTTAGAAACATGAGCAGTAGAACTCCAACAAACGCCGCTAAACCGAACGCGTTCAACCTCATGAAGTAGTAACCAAGAATTACGAGTACGATCAGTGCGGGGAGGGAATAGACGATTTCCGATATTGCCATTCCAAACATGTAGGTATGCCATCTAGTCGGGGAGCTGACAACCATGTCCTGGAGTTTGAAGTCGTTCTTCAAATGCGATAGGTCTCCTTGAAGCCCCACGCCAGCGGAGAACATGCTCATTATGAAACCGCCCTGAATTGCTTCGCCGAGCAATGCTCCGTGACTTACGAAAACGATTAGGAGCAAGAACGAGAGTGGTGAGAGGACTGTGTTGATGAGTACAACCGGGAAATTCTGCATTTCATAAACTGAGTTCACTAGTATGCTGGCCAAAATTTGACTGGAGATGCTTCTCTTACGCGGAGACCGATCTTCGATGCCATTACTCACGTGCTTCTCGCCTCGCAAGGTAGAAGAATATGTCATCGAGGGAGACGGGGCCAACGGCAAATTTCACGTTCGTCCGTGCAAGCTCTCTTGAGATTCTGTAAGCCTCCTCCTCTGTTGTCAGGATCATCGAGGAGCCCTCGGTTCCAGTCACGGTCTCTCCTTTCTGTGGCGTCGGTATGCCGGTGGGTGGGTTTGATAGAATTTTGAGGCTGTAATTGTAGGGAACACTATCGCGCAGATCATTCAACGTGCCAATTCTGTTCAATCTACCGCGGTCTAGGATGCCTATTCTATCACCCAGCTCCTCAGCCTCTTCCAAATAGTGCGTCGTAAGGAAAGTGAAACGCTCATGCCCGATCTCTCTAAGGGTTGCCCAGAATTCTCTTCTCGAGATGGGGTCGAGGCCAGTCGTTGGTTCGTCTAAGAAAATCACATCCGCCTCCGAGGACAGCACAGTGGCAACCATGACTTTCCTTCTCATACCTCCGGACAGTTTCCGGTTTAAGTCGTGACTTTGGCGTGATAGGCCAAGTCGTTCTAGTGCCTGTGAGGCTTTCCGGTTTGCCTCAGCGTACTCAAAACCTCTCCAGAGCAGGTAGGACTGCACGGTCTGCATGGGGGTCATCCAGGGCACGGGCCTGGCTTCTTGGGGAACAATGGCAATTCTTTCCCTAAGCTTCCAGGCCTCCTTTACGACGTCTATTCCGTTTATTGAGGCGCTTCCGGAGGTTGGTTCAAGCTCTGTCGCCAATATTCGTACGAGTGTTGTCTTTCCCGAACCGTTCCTGCCAATGAGAACGAATATGCCCCGGGAGGGTACAGAGAAGCTCAATGCGTCGAGTGCTTTTGTTTCACTGCTTCCATAGACCTTGGTTAAATTGTCGCAAACCAGTGCCCGGCGACTATCTTCCATTCTTCCACGGAACGAGACGCTAGAATTGCAACTAAATAGTATGCTGTCGAACACCGGGCTCGATCTTTGTGCTTTCGCCGAAAGTCATGGCAACTTTACAAAAATTCAGACAGACTCGCATCTGTAGTGTTGAGTTTGATATTCATGGGTTCGAAGGTTTGGTCTAGCGACGAGGTGAGGTTGCGAATGTAATCTCTCACATTTATCTCCGCTAATCTTGCTTGTGAGGTTGGTTTCACGGTAAACTGCCTGCTGCCGACTTTGAATGGGAGAACTTTGACAAATCCAACTACCTCTCCTCTCGGCACACGCTTCCCGGCTCTTTCCAGTAGTAACGCAGCCTGGTAGGCTTGAGGCAATGTTTTCGCCTCTGATTTTTCCCTAGGGTCGTCGCGCAATTCCACGCGGTATTCCAAATCAGAGAGCTCAACCTTCCTCTGCTTAAGCTCTTGAATTGCGACCTCCACTACGCGGAGAACCTTTGCCTTTGCTTTATCAAAGTCCTCTCTTGAGTTTCGTCCCTCGGAAAGTTCTGCAAGGCACTTGTTGAAGGTTTGCTGGAAGAATTTTGGTGAATTGGATTTTGCGATTGATAAGCCTTTGATTTCGGGCTCACCGTTGGGGAGAATGCCGAAGTACGCTTTCTTCGCAGCGCTTAGGACACAGACCGAGTAGGCCCGATCATCGGCGAGCTGCAAACGGAAACGGTCTAGAATTCTTTTGACGAATGCGTCTACGTCGTCTCTTGGTGGATTGTCGAGAAAGACGGAATCTGTGTCTCCGTACCGAGGATTCAGGTTCGAAGTCTTGGCCATATCCCATGTGGATTGGAGTATGTATCGTCCGTAGGCGGTAATTGCTTCGCCTAGAAGTGGGCTGGCCAAACCATGAATCCGGATTGTCACACCAAAGCTTGATACTAGGAAGAGTTTCAGAAGCTTAGTCGCGGCCGCATCGATGCTAGCTTTTTCATTCTGCACTGGTTGTTTGGCGGTGGGCTTGTAGACTCTTATGCGAAGGTCCCTTAGAGCTCCGACAAGAGCCGAGTAGATTCCTCGCCTCTTCGTACACACATGGTAATCTAATCCAGGAACCTTATTCTCTTGGCATTCTTCGTGTGGGCAGCGCACGGTTTCGTATGATAGGTTGAAGACGTCTATGCAGCCGGGGTAGAGAGATTCGAAGTCCAGCACTTGCATATTGAAGTAGGCCCCCGACTCAGGAGCTATCGTTAACGCTCCGGCCACGAACTTCCTCATATCTCCCAACTTGAGTTCTTCAGGGGTCGGAATCAGGATCCCGTGAGTGCGGTAGTATGTGTGAAGCATCGATCGTACCCACTCTGAAACTCTGTGGCTTCGGTAGGTCCTAGAGAGCGGCAGGTTTGCGATTCTACTCAACAAGAAGGCATTGTAATACTCCTCGACGGAACCATCAGGTAATCCAAGCGTATCGAAGGCGACTTTAGGAATAGGCTGTGTAACCGAAGAGTAAATTTCCTTCAACAATCCATACTTGAGGTGATCTTTCTCATCGACTTTCAAGAGGTTTTGAAAACGCGAGAGCGTTTCGCCCTCAAGCGACGTTCGTGGAACCCACACATTGTTGCGAAAGTCGTGAAGTAAGCCGAATCTAAGTCGCTTGTCGTAAATGCAGGAGAGGGCGGGATCGATGTCTGCCTCCCAAGCTTGAATATTCTTTGAAACTCGCCCCTCATGGTTCACCTTTGCCAGTCTTCGTTTATTGCCTGTGAAAAGATCCTCCTTCTCAACCAACTCCCCCTTATCCAAATCGCTCGTAAGGTAGTAGGGTTGAAAGTCGGGGATAATGAAACGAAACGGAACAAGGTCCTCTGAGAGTAGACGCAAGACTACGTGACCAGCCTCATACGAGGTGTCAATCAACCATGCTGGTCCCTCTCGCGCCGTCAACTCAGTAACCACCTCATCTTCCAATCAGGATGTAACTAACTTTGAGGGTGTGAATCGTCACCGTGACTGTTCGATAGTTCGAGTTGTGTTGATGAGGACCATGTTTCTTAACTGTCCCTTTACCTTCTAACTGCTCGCTTCAGGGAGGGTACGAGTTGCCGTTTGAGTTCCATGAGAACATGGTAATCTGGAAGAAGGAGGCGTCGTGGGACGGGTTTGGTTTCCTCGGCGAGAGTAGACATGGCAAGACTTCGCTGAGTTTCGCGTTCGCGTCTCTTCTATTCAAAAGCGGAGTGGAGCAGATCAGAGTGTTGGACGACTGTTTCAAGCTTGAACGTGAGAGGGTAAGGCAGTGTAGGGAGTGGGGGAGCAGGGGACAGCTAGGCGAATTGTACTACTCGGAACTGGCTAAGGCATTGGCCACCTCAGGCCGCTCGATAAAGGAGATAGAGCCTGGAGACCATACCTACCAACTGCACAACGTCGGCCTATGCCTCCTCCTCACAGCTAACACTGACAGCACTCCGCGAATGGATAGGTGCGGCCGAGAAGAGTTCGTCGACAAGCTCATGCCATCCAACCCGTTCGTCTGGGATTATCCCAAGCCAGGGAAGAATGTAGTTCTTCAACGGCTAAAAGAAAACTGGCGATACTTCACTTTACGTACGCAAGCCAAAGTCAACAAGGAGCTTATCGACTTAATGGCTAGAGAAGTGTACGAGGAAAGCCAACGGTTAGAGACCTAGCATCAACTGGTAGCTGCTAATTCGCGTTTTGCTTGATGGCTCAATGTCTTGATTTTGCGTTCCATCCTCATCGCAGCCACTCGCGACCTGAACCTCTTCACATACACAACCTCCTTCGGCTTGTACATCCTCGTGTACCGAGCCCCCTGTCCTCTTCTGTGCCTTTCGAACCTCGACGACACATTTTTCGTATAACCAGTATAGAAACTTCCGTCTTCGCATAAGAGCACGTAAACGAAGTATGATTGACGCTTGCTCTCAGAATTCTCATTCGGCGAGGGTTGGGTTTCGAGTTTGTTCAAGGCTTAGCCAGTCTAAGCCGGCTTGGGATGGCTGATTAGCGTTATTGATTAGTTCATGAGTATTCTCGCCATGTGCCGCCGCATTTCGTACATCTGAAGAATTGTGTCATGGCCTCGTCGCCGCCGCGTGTTTGCACCATCCAGTA
>DATIYC010000059.1:0-10556 GCA_035517955.1 Candidatus Acidiferrales bacterium
AGCCCTCTTGTCTCCTTGCAATAGTCGCATTCCATTTCCTGTGTGAAGACGGTTAAGGTAACAGGGTTCACGAGCAGTTTAGTTAGATCCGACTTTAGCCGTTTTATGTGTGATTCGGGTATGATTCCCATTGATTCATGCTTCTATCTTTTTGACCACTCTATGTTCATCCTCAGACAGCTCGAATAGCAACCGCCTGATCAGAGAGCAGGCGTCAGCTATTTTCGGGTTTGACAAGCCATAGTATACGTTCATTCCGGAACGTCGTGGCACTACGAGCTTTTGTTGTCGAAGCGCTGCCAAGTGTTGCGAGAGATTGGACTGGCCTGAGCCAGTGAGTCGCGTTAACTCTTCGACTGTGTGTTCCTTTTTGGAAAGCAGGTCGAGTACTTCCAACCTGATTGGGTGGGATAAGGCTTTGCAAAGGTTGGCCTGAAGTGAGTATATCTTCACTGGTAGTCATTTCAACAGTTAATTAGAATAAGCTAATATACTTATGGTTTAACGTTTGCAAGCCTGGCTTTGATTGAATCGACTCTCCTTCAATGCCGGTGTCCAGTTGAGCAAGGGCTCAGGCTCGAAAAAGTGCGTCTCCCTGCAAACTATATTCCAAACGGGTGTTCACACTGTCTTGAGCATTGTCTGATTGCAGACTCGCCGTGACCGTGTAGGTCGGTGCTGAAGTATCGTTCCGTTCTGTCTGGCAAAAGCGTTACAACTCGCTTATCGCGGCCAATCTCATCCAGTACCTGAATTGATGCCAGTACGTTTGCGCCGGATGATACACCCACCATTAATCCACGCTCAATTGACAATTTTCTAGCCATCGCGACCGCATCGTCACTCTTTATGGCAATGGTTTGATTGATCTGCTTCATGTCCACTATTTCCGGAATGAACCCGTCACCGATGCCTGCAATCTTGTGATCGCAGACGCTCTTCCCCCCAGAAAGGACGGCAGCTTCCGCCGGTTCAACTGCCACTAGATGCAACTTGGAGTTTCTTTCTCTTAGCGCCCTTCCAACCCCCATCAAAGTTCCACCGGTCCCAACTCCCGCCACAAAGGCATCTATTCCCCCATTGATTTGCTGAAGTATCTCCCTACCCGTCGTGTAGTAGTGAGCCAAAACATTGTCAGGATTCTTGAACTGATTCGCCAAGAAATAGTGGCCTCCGCTGGCCGCGATTTTATCAGCCCTCTTCACTGCCCCTTCAAAACTTTCGTTCTTGGGGGTAAGGCAAAGGTCAGCACCCAAACTCGACATGATCTTTATTCGCTCACCAGTCATATGTTCGGGCATTACAACAATCATCTTGTAACCCTTCGCAGCTGCGACCATAGACAGGGCTATGCCCGTGTTCCCGCTTGTGGCCTCAACTATAGTATACCCAGGTTTGAGAAGCCCTTTCCTCTCTGCTTCTTCTATCATATATTTCGCTATGCGATCCTTGACACTTCCACTCGGATTCATGAACTCAGCCTTAGCACTCACATGATATTCGCCGCCGTTCACGTTCAACTTTAGATCCAGCATCGAAGTCTTGCCTATGCAATCCAGCACTGACGATGTCAAGGATCCTCTCTCAGCTCTCAGTCGCGCGAAGAAGCGGTTCAAAAGGCTAGTGCGCTCTTTTCATTCGCCGCAACTAGTAGAGCCCTTGTATAGAGAACCCTCGCGTTACCGCAGTACCTGACCTACACGCGTCAGGTAATTGATGTGTCAGATCGGTGGTGCATCAAACACTCGCTCATATCTATGAAGATCTCCATTGAGGAGGTCAATCAACTTCACATCCATGAGGAAGTTATACCAGACGTAGCTGAAAAACTAGCATCGAAAATCAAATCGGAAGGACAATTCACAAATCCGATAATGGCCGATGAGAAGAGCCTAGTAGTTCTCGATGGGATGCACCGAGTCGCTGCCATGCAGAAGATAGGTTATAGGTTCATACCAGTCTGCTTAGTAGACTACCTGGATCCAAATGTTGTTCTCTGTTCATGGCACAGGATTCTTTCTGGAATTTCTAATCTCAACGAGTCGCTTGAAGCAGTCGAGGAGTTAGGTTTCACTGCTGAACCTTCTGATTGGGGTACGGCTTACAGACTGGTTGAGAATAGGGTGGCTGCGACTGCAATTTTCTCTACGGAAGGCTGTTTCGCTATCCATGGCACATATTCGAATGTGAAAGAACTCTACGATGTCATCAAGAAAATCGAAATTCAATTCCGTTCGAAGGGCTGCTCGATCACATTTGATACAGCCGACGGAGTCAAGAAGCAGCTGTATACTAGAGGCACATCAACTGGAATGATGACACCCACAATCACCAAGGAGGAAGTGATTCATGTTGCATTATCCGGACAGGTGTTTCCGCAGAAAGCAACGCGACACATTGTTCCGGCAAGACCAATGATGTTGAACATTCCCAATGAATGGTTAACTGGAAAGATCAGCCTCGAAGAGGCAAATGAGCGCGTCTTTAAGCTCCTGTCCTCAAAGAAAGTGAAGCTCGTTGCTGGAGGTCAAGTTCTCGATCGTCGATACGAGGAAGAGCTCTACATTTTCCAGTAGAGAGATTTAGATTCACCAACTTGAAAGCCAACTAGTCGAGGCAAAACGAAATTCCAAGCGCGGTATACCACTACTTGATATATTCTCGGAAGTAACGCATGAACTTCTTCTAGAGAAGTTTAACATTCTGCGCCTTCTCGGCGCATAGATGTTGTCACATATTGTCTGATTAGAGTGCCAAGCAATCAAACCAAGACTCAGATAGAGCGTTAGAAGTACAACTCCATTCGCTAACACATGTGCTGGTGACTTCGATACTAAGGAGGGAGCGATATCGTCATGACTGTGGCGCTTTCCGGACACACCGTAGTGAATTCAACTGATTGTTTTACCGCTCCTGGCACGTCTGAGCGTGAAATTGGGATGAAACCTAGCTTGGAGAAGAATGAGCTCGCGGTATCGGTGAGCAGATAGACGTTCGTCACTCCAAATTCCCTCGCCAAGTTCAGCGCTTCTCTTGTTAACATCACTCCAAGTCCCTTTTTTCGAAAGGAAGGCTCCACCGCGACTGATCGAAGCAAGGCATGTTGTTGATACAGTTCCAGAACTGAGGATCCGACGATTTCATTTCCTCTTCGCGCAATCAACGCCGTGGATAGATGAGGCGCCAATTCTTCTTTGGGAAGTTGGCATGCGTCTAGAAGTGCAAGGATTTCTGGTAAATCGTTGCTCTTCGCTCTGCATAACTCCACCTCAGTTAGAGGTGTCTCATGTTTTTCTACGGGCGACATCTTCACGATTTCACCGGCCCTTCTCATTCCTGGTTCTTCTTCAGAAGTTCCAGTACCCTTGTTTCTATTTGGCTTGCGATCTTTCTAACGTCCTCGACTGGTTTTCCTTTGGGGTCTTCTATGTGCCAATCCTGTAGTTTCTTCTCCATCTGTTCAACCATCGGCTTCGGGCAGACTTGTTGAACGGAGCAACCCATAGTCACGACCAGGTCTGCTCCTCTGACCATGTCCTCAGTCAGCATCTTGGGTTTACCCGGAGGCGCGACTCCCCTCTCTCTCATCACTTGAGCAACTGTTGGATTTACTTTCTCGGCGGGCACGGTTCCCGCGCTGGATGCGTCCAGCCCATACGCCCTTCCAAATGCCTCAGCCATCTGACTTCTTCCTGCGTTCTCCACGCAGACGAAGAGCACTTTCTTCATGGTGATGGTTCCTCCATCATGGTGAAGCCTCGGTTGATGAGGTTGTGCACTTTCGAGTTCGCTATTTTGTAGAATACCCACTTGCCATTCCGTTTCGAACTTAGAAGCCCAGCTCGTTCGAGTATGCCTAGATGGTGAGAGGTTGTTGGTTGAGTTAAGTCAAGGGCAGCCATTACTTCGCAGGAGCACAACTCCTCGTTAGCAATTATCTTGATCATCTTCAACCTGGTGGCGTCACCAAGGGCAGCGAAGAACGCTTCGAGTGAACGGTAGTCAGTCTCGACTTCCTTTATTCTTGATTTCAGTTGGGTAATTCGTTCGGTGGGTGTGCAGCTTGTATCTGCAAGTCCCAAACTTACGAGTCGCTGTACCCTAGCTTGAGCGGTTGTCTTGCTCAACTTGATCAACATTAGAGTTACATATCAACATTCTTAAATGTGTTGTCTCGTAAACTATCAACGAGCGAATGAACATGAGTTTGAGCGAAGAGCAGATCAAGAGTGCAGTCAGGAAAAGATACAGCGAACTGGCTGTATTGAACGAACCCTGTTGCAGTAGCAGTTGCTGCACAAATTATGGTACGGCACCAAATGTTCCATCCGAGGCGTTACAAGTCGGGGCTAGTTGTGGGAGTCCCCTAACTCATGTAAAGCTCGATGAGGACCAGGTTGTACTTGATTTGGGAAGCGGGGGAGGAATTGATGTCTTCCAAGCGTCAAAGCTCGTAGGCCAAAGCGGGAAGGTAATCGGACTCGACGCTACACCTGAGATGATTTTCCGAGCGCGCGAAACAGCGAAGAAATACGATTACAGAAACGTGGAATTCCGACTTGGCGAGATAGAACATATGCCTATCGAGAGTGACTCAGTTGACTTGGTCATTAGCAACTGCGTCCTGAACTTAGTTCCGGATAAACGATCGGCATTCAAGGAG
This sequence comes from Candidatus Acidiferrales bacterium, assembly GCA_035517955.1. GTDB lineage: Archaea > Thermoproteota > Bathyarchaeia > 40CM-2-53-6 > 40CM-2-53-6 > FEN-987. The sequence continues at coordinate 4,664 of DATIYC010000059.1, forward strand.
ATTTATCGAGTTCTCAAACCGGGCGGCAGAATTTCCGTATCAGACATGGTCGCAACTCGAGAAGCCAAGGAGATAATCAAACCCGAAGAGTGGTCAGCCTGTATCGCAGGAGCCGTCACCTTTGAAGAGTACAGAGGCATTCTTGACGAGGCAGGGTTCAAGGACATCAAAGCCCTGGATGAGACGCACCCCATAAATGAGGAAATGATTTCGAAAGGCCATCAAGTCAAGAGCATAGCGTGGGTGGCTGAGAAGCCGCGCTGATTCCTAACAGACTCACAATACGCTAACCAAGAACGGATTTTGATAGCACTTGGCTGCGAGGCTTTCACTTCTTGACCGATACCTTACGGCATGGATATTCGTAGCTATGACCATTGGAGTGGGAGCTGGTGCTGCCGTTCCGCAACTCCCGAACATTCTCAACCAATTCAGCGTAGGAACTATCTCAATACCTATTGCAATTGGTTTGCTTTGGATGATGTACCCACCCCTTGCCCGCGTGAAGTACGAGGAACTTCCAAAGATCAGAAAGGCATGGAAGATGTTCACCGTCTCCCTCGTCCAAAACTGGCTCGTTGGACCCTTCCTAATGTTCGGCCTGGCTTGGTTGTTCCTCCCAGACTTACCCGAATTCCGGATTGGAATCATCATCGTCGGCCTAGCCAGATGCATCGCAATGGTGCTGGTCTGGAATATGCTCGCGGAAGGCGACAGCGAGTACGCAGCGGTTCTCGTAGCACTAAACTCGATCTTCCAAGTCGCCCTGTATTCCGTATACGCCTGGTTCTTCATAACACTCCTCTCCTCATGGATCGCTCCCGGCTCTGGGGTCACCGTCGCGATTTCAGTCTGGGAGATTGCAAAAACGGTCTTCATCTATCTCGGAATTCCATTCATCGCTGGAATGGCAACCAGATACATGCTTGTTCGAAAGAAAGGAAAGGCTTGGTATGATGAGACATTCGTAGAGAAGCTCAGCCCAACCGCTCTAATAGGGCTCCTGTTTACGATTGTAGTAATGTTCTCGCTGAAGGGCGAATACATTCTCACATTACCATGGGACGTTGTACGCATCGCAATACCTCTCGTGAGTTACTTCCTCATCATGTTCACAATCTCCTTCGTTATGTCAAAGGCATGGAAATTCTCATATCCAGAAACAGCCACACTCTCCTTCACAGCCGCCAGCAACAACTTCGAGCTCGCCATAGCCGTCGCGGTCGGTGTATTCGGAATCAACTCCGGAGAAGCCTTCGCAGCCGTCATCGGCCCACTATTCGAGGTACCCGTACTGATAAGCCTCGTCAACGTAGCCCTCTGGGCACAGAAACGATTCTTCGCAGAACCAAAACAAATCACAATCGCAGAGGAACTACCCAGAAGATAGTTCAGCAAACCCTACTCTCACTACACTCTGAGCCATAGTGTTTATGCCTTTGACTCTCGCTCTTGCCGAGAGGCCACGAGGCGTCGATCTTGGGTAGCTTAGAGGAAGGCGCGAGAAACGCCGTCGAAGTTTGCATGTCCGTTAAGAAGGGAGAACACGTTCTAATTCTAACCGACCGTGAAACATCAGACGTGGGTAACGCGATTTCTAAGGCTGCAGAGAAAGTTTCAGGCGGAAACGTGAAACTCTTCATCCTTGAAGATTACACGGAACGGCCTGCCAAGGAGTTACCGCGACCGATTCTAGACATGATTCCGTGGGCAAACGTCACATATTATGCAGCCAAGAGCAAGCCCGGAGAACTTGCCGTCAGAGGCCCATTCATACGAACCGCAATAAAGCACGCCCGCCACGCGCACATGCCAAGCATCACCCGTGAGCTAATGGAAACGGGAATGTGCGCTGATTACAAGAAAATATCCGAACTTACTAAGAAAGTGGACGTGGCAGTGAAGGGATGCAAAACAGCTCGAGTCATGAACAAATCTGGAACGGAACTAAACGTTGGATTCAACGCCAACTGGAGATGGAAAATTTCCGACGGTCTCTTTCCTGAAAAAGGCATGTGGGGAAACCTACCAGACGGAGAAATTTTCACGGCGGCATACCGAGCGAACGGAAGAATGGTCATCGAGGAACTCGGAGACTGGTTCAGCCCTAAGTACGGAGTAATATCCAAAACCCCACTGACCTTGAACGTTAAAGACTCGAGGATCGACTTTGAATCAATCAGATGCGAGAACGAGCAACTAAGAAACGACTTCTTGGGTTATGTTAAGGGTGACCCAAACGGGAACCGGTTAGGAGAATTTGCGATCGGTACAAACATTTTCCTCGAACGTTTGACTGGAAATCTTCTGCAAGACGAGAAATTCCCCTCGGTTCACTGTGCCTTCGGAGACCCTTATCCAGCAGAGACAGGTGCAGATTGGGAGGCTAAGACTCACATTGATGGGATTATGCTCAAGTGCAGTGTTTGGGTTGATGGTATGCAGATAATGGATGAAGGGCGACACTTAACGCCGTGAACTATTCAGACTCGACATACGATTCGTCGTCGAATTGTGTTATTTGCTGATCGGTTAACGAAAGCAATAATTAAAAACCGCCCATATCACCGCCGTCTCAGCAAGGACGAGGAAGCTATATTGTCGGAATTTAAACCCGGAAAAATTGAACGGGTTGCAGGTCCCGTCGTCGTGGCCTCCAGCATGCTCGGCGCAAGCATGTACGAACTAGTGAAAGTCGGCAGCGCAGGACTAATTGGAGAAGTGATTCGAGTTGAAGCCGATAGAGCTACGATTCAAGTTTACGAAGAAACAACCGGCATCAAGCCCGGGGAAACGGTTGAGAGGACAGGGAAACCACTCTCCGTCGAACTTGGTCCGGGTTTAGTTAACCAATTCTTTGACGGCACCCAAAGGCCGCTTCGTGTTCTAGTAGAGAAAGCAGGCGCGTTTATTCGCAGGGGAGTCACCTCACCCGCGTTGGATAGAGAGAAGAAGTGGAAATTCACCCCACACCTCAAGCAAGGTGACAAAGTTTCAGGCGGGGACGTGTTAGGCGAAGTACCTGAATCAGTTCTAGTCATGCACCGAATTCTAGTGCCCCCCAACGTAAGTGGCACACTGAAGTTCATCGTTCCGGCCGGAGAGTATACGCTTGAGGATCCCATTGCTGAGGTCGAGAGTGGCAAAACAACAACTAAGCTCTACTTAATGCATACTTGGCCGGTACGAATTCCCCGACCGACCCGGGAAAAAGTTCCATCGGACACACCATTAATCACTGGGCAGCGCATCGTTGACTTCTTCTTCCCCATCGCGAAGGGAGGAACAGCCGCAATTCCAGGGGACTTCGGAACCGGAAAAACAATCACTCAACACCAACTTGCGAAATGGGCGGACGCCGACGTGATCGTTTACGTAGGCTGCGGGGAACGGGGAAATGAGATGAATGAAGTTTTGGAAACATTTCCTAAACTCAAAGACCCTCGCACAGGACAGCCCCTGATGGACCGAACAATTCTCGTCGCGAATACATCGAACATGCCGATTGCGGCTAGGGAGGCCAGCATGTACACTGGAGTAACTTTGGCTGAGTACTTCAGGGACATGGGTTATGATGTTGCGTTGATGGCGGATTCAACCTCAAGGTGGGCCGAGGCCCTTCGTGAAGTATCCGGCAGGCTGGAGGAAATGCCTGGGGAGGAAGGGTACCCTGCTTACTTGGCATCACGCCTGGCCCAAATCTACGAACGAGCAGGTCGTGTGAAGGTGATTGGGAAAGAAGAGAACAAACTAGGTTCGGTGTCAGTAGTGGGCGCCGTATCTCCATCTGGAGGAGACTTTTCAGAACCCGTAACCCAAAACACGCTAAGAATTGTGAAAGTCTTCTGGGCACTTAGCAAGCCGCTAGCCGAACGAAGACACTTCCCTGCAATCGATTGGCTCACGAGTTACTCACTTTACTTGGACTCACTGGAGAACTGGTATCAATCCCAAATTGGACCGGAATGGTCGAACCTTCGAAAGGAAGGAATGGCCCTGCTGCAAAGAGACGAGGAGCTACGAGAGATCGTCATGCTTGTTGGCCCAGACGCCCTATCCGAGAACCAAAGAGTAGTGCTGGAAGCGGCGAAAATGATCAAGGAAGACTTTCTAATACAAAGTGCACTTCATCCAATAGACAGCTACTGCTCACCCCAGAAAACTGACCTGCTGATGTCACTGATCATGAAATTCTACGAAAACATGAAAACGTCAACCGAGAAAGGAATCTCTCTACAACGAGCCTTAGACCTCCCGGGAAAGGATGAAATTGCTCGAGCGAAGATCCATCCTTCCGAAACGTTTCCCGAATTCGCCAAAGAACTCTCGGCCAGAATCGATGAACAATTCCAAGGCTTAAGCAAGTACATGGTCGAAACCGCCAAGTGAGGAATGTTCGATGTCGGTAGTTGTTAGAGAATATTCAACAGTCAACCAGATCTCCGGCCCGCTTCTCTTCGTTCAGAACGTTAAGGGTGTAGGATTCGGCGAGCTAGTTAGGGTTCGAACCCCTGCTGGTCAAGAGCGGCGTGGACAGGTTCTCGAGATTCGCAGCGATATGGCAGTTATTCAAGTCTTTGAGGGAACATCTGGGTTAGATGTTGCGTCAACGGTTGTTCGCTTCATGGGAGAAACCGTCAAACTCCCAGTCTCACCTGACCTGCTCGGAAGGATTTTAGACGGTAGTGGTAACCCAATCGACGGCGGGCCCCGAATCATCCCTGAAGATTACTGGGACGTTCACGGTGCACCCATCAATCCGTACGCCAGAGCCTACCCACGCGAATTCATTCAGACCGGGGTTTCAGCAATAGATGGAATGAATACGCTCGTCAGGGGACAGAAACTTCCACTCTTCTCGGGCGCCGGCCTTCCACACAACCGCGTAGCCGCACAAGTAGCACGACAGGCAAGGGTGCGAGGCACTGGTGAACCTTTCTCAACTGTCTTCGCGGCCATTGGAATTACGGCAGACGAGGCACGATTCTTCAGGGAAGACTTCGAGAGACAAGGCGCATTCGAACACGTGACAATGTTCGTAAACCTAGCAGACGACCCGGCAATTGAAAGAATTCTCACGCCGCGCATGGCTCTGACAGCTGCCGAGTATTTCGCATTCAAATTAGATATGCACGTCCTCGTCATCCTAACTGACATGACTAATTACGCTGAAGCATTGAGGGAAATATCAGCAGCCCGAGAGGAGGTACCTGGAAGGAGAGGGTACCCGGGGTACTTGTACACCGACCTCTCAACCATCTACGAACGCGCAGGAAGAATCCGTGACGCCAAAGGCTCCATCACGCAAATGCCCATCCTGACGATGCCCCACGACGACATCACACACCCAATTCCGAACCTAACGGGGTACATTACCGAAGGACAGTTGATTGTTGATCGGGGCCTGCATAGGAAGGGTATCTACCCACCCATCGATGTATCCCCCTCACTCTCCCGTCTAATGCGAGAGGGAATCGGAAAGGAAAGAACACGACAGGATCATAGAGAGGTTTCCGATCAGCTCTACTACGCGTACGCTGAGGGACGAGCCTTTCGAGACCTGGTCGCCGTGGTCGGGGAAGAGGCGTTATCGTCACGAGATAAGATCTACTTGAAATTCGCCGACGACTTTGAACGGCGCTTCATCGGCCAAAGCGAATATGAGAACAGGGACATTGAGAAAACGTTAGACCTCGGCTGGGATCTCCTATCTGCACTGCCCGAGAGCGAGCTGAAGAGAATCGACCCGTCCACGATCAAACAGTTCCATCCCAAATATCGATCCGGCTCGGCGAACTAGATGCCCGAATTAATAGCAGGCATCCACCCAACACGAATGGAGCTACTTACCCTTAGAAAGAGACGCAGGATAGCTGAAAGAGGCCGCGACTTA
>DATIYC010000060.1:0-21830 GCA_035517955.1 Candidatus Acidiferrales bacterium
CCTCTGCGAGGTCCGCCGTAAACTCCAAATCCTCCAAGCCCCGGCAAACCGAACATGCGCGGCGTCAGAAATACTCCGCCACCAAGCGAGTCGTTAACTCTGTGAAGATTCATGATGACAACTTCAGGCCAATGTGTGATACCGATCTGAGCGGTAATCTTCTGGCTGACTGGATCGTATTTTAGGCATCGTTTGTTTGTAATCGCCTCCTCTAGGGCGACTTCCTTGTGTAGGAGCCCCTTCGTCATCTCCTTATGCCAGAGAATCCTCTCACCCTCGTTTAGAGGTATGAGGGATTGGATGTGTGGAATCTCAACGGACGAGTTCTCAGCTATGATTTCGTCAGGGTTTTGGGCAGCTCCTTGAACAACCGTGGCATTGCGCTGAATGGGTACCCCGCAGTTCGGACAGAGTTGCGAATTTGGCTGTAACTGAATGCCGCAATTTGAGCAAAACATCCGTCTCGCACCATTAGCTAGCTTGCAGTTTCTTGGTGTATGCATCTGCTAGTCGGCCTAGCTTCAGAGCGAGCCAGACTAAAGCAACTACAACGACTATGCCCAACGCTGCCCTAATGATTAGTGCCAACAGAACTAAACCTAAACCTGGCATTGCTTTCACATCGAACCGCACGGTCATCACTCCGAATAAAACGGATTGTGGATGATTCATTCACGACGAATCCCCCTTGTTCCAGTTTACGAATGGCTTTCGCACTCTTGCAGAACAATTCACAGTTATCCTTACACTTTGGGAATTCAACCTGCCCATCTACTGCAGAGGCTCGCGAATCCAAGAGTGCCAACGAGAACACGCTCACAAATCCTTTAGTTTCTTCATACCTCCTGAACCTTCTAGCTCAAGTATCCCTTTTGCGACATCGGAAACTTATCAGGCCGGATTTTCCAAACCTTATATGACGCAGAAACAACGCTTAACTTCCCTGAATGTTCGTGGTTAAATTGCGTAGTTTTCTCCTGATCAAGACAAAACCAGGTAAGGAAAAGGAAGTTTTAGAGAGGTTCAAGGCTTTGTCTGAGGTACGCGAGGTTCACTTGATCACAGGCAAGTTTGATTTGTTAGTGGCATTAGAGTCCTCTGAGTCAGAGTTCGACCCAAGGCAGAAAGTTGCCGAGGTAGTGATCGATAAAGTTCGAAAGGCGGGGGGCATCATTGATACCAGAACCATTATCCCAATCGAGTCAGAATCACATGCCTCACAAAAACCTGAACGGCCAACCTCGAAAGGATTTGTCTTCGTAATGAGCGAGGCTGGCAAAGCTAAGGATCTGATGGACAAATTGCTAGGCATATCTGAGGTTCAGGCAGTGTACATGCTATTTGGAAAAGCAGATGTCCTAGCCGAATTGGAAGTCGAGAAAAGCCTCGTTAACCCACCACCCCAAAAAATAGCGGACATAGTCGAAAACAGAATCGGCAAACTAGGAATGGTTCGTGACACAGACACATACGTTCCACTCGAATCCATAATCAAGTGAACGCAACCTAAGTTTCACTGCGCATAGTAAGGTTACTGGAGCTTGAGTGAAAGAATCGAACATCTCAGAGTGAGTATTCAGAAACTTACAGAAGCAATTTGGCATCTGGACCAGCTGGGCCCATTAGAATCCGAACTGAAGGTTCAATATTCGTATATGCAAGAAGCGCGAGCATACTTAATGGAATTACTCAAAGCCGAAACTCGCAACCCGAAGCAGCATCCATGACACAAATGCGAGATACCAGATCTACCGGCTACGGCTACGATAACCCAACCATGATCCAGTAGTCTCCACCGGAACCTACGACTACTGTGCGACTTCCACTCACGGTCCAACTATAGTACGACCCAAGAGTCGCCTGTCCGAATGCTATCGCGGTAACGGACTGAATTGATGCGGAGGGCGCGCGAAACGTGATTGCAATTTCTCCGCCGTAAGGACTTGATGAAACGGCAAGCTGTTGACCTGATTGATCGTAGAGGGAAACCCGTTGAATATCGAGGCTGCAGGAGATCATGTAGAAATCAACATGAATCGTGTATGTGGTCTGAGCACTCTGGGCGACGACTAGCGGAATTAACGGGCTCAATAGGAGAGGAAGGAGTAGGGTGATGCGTAGCCTCATCGTGCTCCACGACCTAATTTCTAGCGAGCTAGGCGGGTTGTAAGGATAGGACTCCGCCCGCCTCATACCATTGCACGTTTGGTCCGATTTGAAACGTTTCAGTCGCATAGCCCGTGGAGGAGAAAGTGATTGTGCCAAACCAACCGTAAGGATAGGGCAGCTGCCACGAGCCGTCTTGCGCAGTTGTCGCGGATTGCGCGTATCCACACTTTGTAATGGTAATCGTTGCCGAGATCGGTTGTCCGGTCATGGCGCTGTACACTTTTCCGTAGAGAATCCTAGACTGAGCACTTACTGGTTGAAGAGATAGCGGGACGAATGCTAACATAAGAACGGCCGCGGTTAGGAAACAGAGCCTAATCGTCTGCACTCGGTTCACTGAAAATAATATACTTCGACTTTTAACCTATAAACGTCGGTGTCACTTTGATGCGATTCTGTTACGTTTCATTGTTTTCCGGTAAACATCGTACGCTACGACACACGCTACTAGAACTATAGCGACAGCGACAACTAAGATCCAGGCGAGAGTGTAGGGTTGACCTATCGTTGCTCCTGGAACGCTTACGCCATATTGTTCTTGCTGCATCTCCTGTAACCCAATACCGGTGGAATAGGTGATCTGTACTAACAGGACGACTAGTGGGTATCCGTTCGTTGAGTTTGTGGCTTGAATTGTAGCCGGCATTTCGAGGTTCAACGTCCATATTGCCGATTGTAAGTAGTTTAGATGAAAGCCTCCTAGACTCTCGGAATGGATGTTAACCCATGTACCATTCAAATTTGGATCCAGAAACAGATCACCTTGAAGAAGGTAGACATTCGTCGGCGCGCCGTTCAAAATTTCAAACCTCAACTGTGTAGTTTCTCCCGCGGGGATCAAGAAGGGCCCCTGACCTTGACCAATCAATACAATTTCAAGCTGGTTAGGATCTTTTCCGTACACTAAGGATGAAGTCGCGAACAGTAGCAACAAGAGCACGAAGAACGGGACGGCCCTCCTGCAACTCATTCGCATTTCATGCAATCCCCAACAGGTTTTCATCTACTTTCGAGTACTTGCCCAGTCGATTAAGTGAAACCATATTCTGCAACATATTAGCGCTGCATTAGTATAGTCTCAAAAAGGAGATCATCAAGCAATCGAAATTCAGTTTTAAGCGTAACTGTCGAAATCCTGTCTTTCCTAGCCAATATGATTACGAAACTGAGTCGTCTCCCGACACCAATCTTTTTTACAGAACACGTGAAATTAACATATGGATTGACATGCGGTCGGCTTACAAGTGCGGCAAACTAGTTGGCATTGCTTTCTTGATGCTAACGTTAACATTAGTGGCAAGCGGCGCATTCGCAAGCGCCCTCAACCCACCATACGATCCTCCGTACCCCTTTCCTCCGACGTTTCCCGTCAACAATTTCGACTTCACGATAACAACGAGCACTACCTTGGTCAAGATTCAGCCCGGCCAAACAGGAAGCTTGGTAGTTTGGGTCAATCTGTACTGTCCAAACTCAACTACGACCATACGCTGTGATTCAACGGTACTTCAACTTGTAACCCTGCAGACCACAGGCTGTCCAAGCGGAGCGTTCTGCGAACTAGACAGGCAGCAAGTTCTACTGCCGCCTCTCTACCAAGCTGGAAGTAACTTCCTGGTCTACACCTTCTCAACGAGCAGCCTCAGCGGGGTGACGCCGATTACGGTTACCGGAACAGATCAATTCGGCCGTGTCCGTTCAGCAACGTTTGGCGTAGCGATCTGCTACTGCTAACCCCTCGAGGGATAACACGAACTAAACTGAATTTAACGTGACGACATCTAACCAGTCAACCGTTATTTTCCTTTAAGAGAACTCCGTACCCTCAAATCGATCTGTCGGCTCAGGCGAGGAATAATATTTAGCAGGAATCACTCTACGACTGTTGAGCTAACTGATAGTCGGTTGGAGTTGTAGAATTGCTCGTGTAAACCAATGACGTTGGTGTCGTTGGTTGTATGTCTGCGAAGTTTGTGGCGATTGAAGAGGTGAGACTCGAATAGTCAAGTACTCTGTTTACGTCAGCGCGGATTGAGAAGGTGGATGTTTGGTTGAGTAAAGTTAGGTAGAAGGTAACCACGCGGTATCCGCTGTTGACAGGGAGTTCGATCTGAACATTCGCCATATCATTAAATGGTCCATAATAGTTGGCTGATACGACTGAATTCGTAGCGTGTAAAGTCACAACTACCGAGATGTCGGATTGGCCCGAGTTTTGTATGAGGATATGGGTAATGTCAATGGTTCCAGGCTGTGTTCTGGTCAGTGCGGTCAATTGGTAAGAGCGGCGAATATCAGATGGTCCACCGAAAGTATAATCCACCACAGGCCTTACGGAAAGACCGTACCAAGCATAACTTCCCCCGACTACTAACGCTAGGAATATTACGGCGACCATGAATCGTTTGCTTGGTCTTCTCACATGTTGTTTTCCAAACCCTTTCATTGACATCTGAAATCAGGCCCCGGGAGTGGTTACTGCACCGTAGAGCAATAGAAGCACGGCGAGAAGGAGAAGTGGAACGGCAAACAGAAGGTTTGGATATAGCGTCACGACACGCGTAGGATCCTGCAGCGTTACGTTAAGTGGCATAGGTGCGGCTGCAACTGCTACCGCGAGTAATGTCACGCCGAGAATGATTCCAAGCTTGTTCGTGGCAATCTTCTCCCTGACAATCAGAAGCTACCTTCGTTCAATTCCAACCGATAAAGTATAAGCATAGGAGCGCAGTGGGTCATTGTGAGCTGTTCGCTAATGATGTCGAGATTTGAGAAGGAAGGACAACGCCTAGTATGCGAGAAATGCGGGTTTGAAACCAACAGCCAAGAAATCTTCGCATTACACAAGAAGAATTGCCCTCGAATCTAAACTGATTCAGCCCCATTACCCACGCACCCTTAATGCCGCATCACCACTCAAGCTAGCAACCATAGACTAGATGAGTTAGACTCACGCATGTGGAGAGTTTAGGCCCCATGGGCACCGTGGTTGAAGGGTTTATTTTTAGCGACTTTTGCCTACGCTGTCAAAAAGTCACGGAGCACAAAGTTGAGGCTGAGCACAACGAACTATATGGAAAGTGTCAATCTTGTGGGGAACAACGCAAAATGACTGAGCTTAAGCAAACGTACTACCCCGCCAGCGAGCTATGGGTAACACGATTCAAGATCGGAAACTTACCCAGCGTCGTGACAGGCAAACTTCTCGATGCGGCTAAGTATCGACGGTAACCACCCGAACGAATCACTACATCCATCGAACCCAAATTCTACCACGACAAATCGTTCCAAAAGCGGCTGAATGGCGAACCGTTGCACCTGGCGCAGGGTCGAAGCAAGCTTTCTACAACTTCCTCGAAAGTTCTTCCTGCAAAATCCAAATTGATTTTTCGCGTTTCGCTCGTTTTACTGAATTTCCTTTTTCGCGTTTTTGTAGTTAGTTGTAACATTTTGGATTTGTATGGTGATGCGAACCATATTTCGTGAGGTCGCGGAGAAATTTGGTGAAGAAATTTTCGCGAGCGATGAGAGGTAACGCTTATATCGAAAATATTTATTGTTAATGGTAGACGATGATTTTAGTCCGGAGGATTTTGAGTACAAACAATGTCCACTAGACCTTACGCTTACCGACATGTTGTCGCAACACTCCATGCTTGCCGCGCCAACTTACTCGACGACAAACTCATTGCGGATACGGCAGTGATCGCGATTCACAACGCAAACATGCAACTCGCGAAAACGAAATCGCCAAACCCCATAGTGTACAAGGTTGGAAACGACATAATGGGCGGTGGAGTCAGCGTCAACGCATTGATCACAACGAGTCACTTAACCCTGCACACGTCAAGGAAGTTCGGCACGGTTGAATTTGATTGCGCAACCTGCGGATGTGATAGCAACCCCTGGGCGGCGCTTGAAACATTCAAGCGAGTCCTAGAGCCAACACACGTGACTATGCAATACGAGCTCGGAGATCAACCAACCCTAACTATACCTCAGATAAGATCGATAACAACGACTCAGCGAATGAAGCATCACATAGTCGTCGTTTAGCTAAACCGGTCCCCATAGTTCGCTGCGCGATTAGGCGGACTCGGATTCGGCATCTTCATCTTTCGCGTCGCTGAGCTCCAGCCTCCTAACAGCACCCCCAATCTTGTCGATCAGCGCTTGCTCTACACCAGGCTCCATGCTAAGAATGACGAGATGAATGGCTGTTCGGTAGAGAATCAAGAGAACTTTGTCGTAGAGTACGGTTATTCGTTTAATTGCGCCGCAAAAGGGTCTCAGCTTACCTGCAGAATCAACCATCAATGGGGTCGCGACTTGCATGAAGTCCCGGTCCGTCTGTTCCGGAGTTAGTGACTCTACGCCTTGTCTCATTCTCGACTCGAGTAGGTCATAGTGAAGGTTCAGAATGGCCACGTAACGGATTCTTTCATCGAGTTTGAAGATTTGATCGGTTACGTCCTTGATATCTAGCAACTAGCTCCGCCCATCCTATAGATTTGAGTCGATATATGATCTTGCGCGACCAAGCTTGATGATTTAGTGCAAACCTTAATTCGAACACTACTGTCGCTAACCGTCCTGCGGCGCTGGAAAAATGCACGATTCAGCCAAAGTCAGACGTGAGATCGCCAGGTTATATGACCGAGACCCAGAAGGCTGGCGAGTCTTGGTTGGCAAAGACAGATCAGGATTCTATGACGCACTGATCTCACACGGAACGGAGGGCTGGCAAGTTAAGGAGTACCAGGTCAACCCATACAAGTTCGTTGGCCTAGGCTCCAGAATCCCACGCGTAACCTCAAGCCGAGTAATCTCGCAAGAACACCCGTTTGGCCTAAGACCGATTGGAGTTGAGCAGATGAAGGAATTCGCCTCTGTGGTGGATGACCCAAAGTCGATGACAGAGCTAGCCGCTAAGATGCTAAGCAACAAGCCTGTGAGCGCCCAAGAAGCTTTGGAAAGTGCGGCAATACTTCAAGGCCCAATACTTCAATCTCCACGCCCAATCGATTCAATCTCCTCGGCACACACGAAGTTGGACGAGAGATTGCGAAAGGAACTGCAACACATAGTCAACAAAGAGTTCCGCCACACGGTAACACCCTACATTTAATTGACCTTCTCCAATGGCCTCCGCGGCCAACATGACTCTGCTCGCCCGACCCAACTTCGAACTCACATCTCCCAATACGAACAACCTGGCTTGTCGCAACCCTTCCCGCGTTTGGCAATTATTCGCAGGCCCATGACCAAGTACAGACCACAACAAGCCTCAGTATTCCTAATTGTCATGAATGACGGTCACGTGCCAGTAGGATATATCTCTCGTAACGAACTGATACAGGTTCAGATAGAGAAGTTCGCAGATGACAGAGTTGTTGAATCTGGAGGACTGGGCAAGTATTTCGGAGAAAGAGGAAAGCAGAATGTCTCCGAGAGATGAACGTAAATGAAAATTCGAAATGCCGAGATATACCAAATCGGAGAATCCACATCTGCTGGAAGCGCTACGTGGGCGGGAAACTCAATCGTACTCAAGTTAACAACCAGTGATGGCCTGATCGGATACGGTGAAGCAGTCCCAACTCTTCGGGTCCAACCGGTGATTCAATCGTTACATGAAGTGGCCCATGTTTATGTAGGAAAAGACCCGAATAATGTGGAACGGAATTGGCATGAGTGGCACAAGCACGACTTCTACCTCCCAATATCGTTTGAATCCACGACAGCGGTCAGCGCTTTCGATGTAGCCTGCTGGGACATTATCGGAAAACAATTCGGAGCTCCGGTACACCAACTTATTGGTGGACGAATGAGGAACAAGGTTCGGCTTTACTCGAATGGTTGGTACAATGACTGCGTAACTCCAGAACAATTTGGAGAACGCGCGAAACAATACGTCAAGATGGGTTACACGGCACTGAAATTCGATCCCTTCGGCGACTACTACGATTGGATTGACGAGAAAGGCTTGAAGACGGCCTATGATAGGGTGAAGGCTGTGAAAGATTCAACGAGTGGCAAAGTGGATATACTCATTGAGCATCACGGTCGCTTCAATCCCAACTCAGCAATAATGATCGCAAAACGACTGAAAGAGTTCGACCCACTCTTCTTTGAAGAACCTGTCCACCCTGAGAATATAGAAGGGCTCAAGAAATATCGCGCAGAAACGGACGTGAGAGTAGCAGTAGGAGAGCGCATACTCACCAAGGAACAGGTCATTCAAATTCTATCAAGTAATCTAACGGATTTCCTTCAACCCGACATAACCAACATAGGAGGAGTTACGCAAGCACGGAAGATCGCGGCCATAGCCGAAGGATTTGGGGTTGAAGTTGCATTCCACAACGCTTTCGGACCAATTCAGAACGCAGTGACCTTACAGGTTGACGCCTCAATCCCTAACTTTCTGATTCAGGAGTCTTTTTACGATGTGTTCCCAGCATGGAAACGACAACTGGTTAGGAACGAATGGAAAGTAGAAGATGGATACGCAACCATTCCAACCAAGCCTGGTCTTGGTGTAGAAGTAGACGAGAGAGTGCTCGAAGAGCACAAAACTGAAGGACAAAGAGATTTCGACCCTAACGAGCCAGTTTGGGTTGTGAATGGCACTTGGCGATCGCCATGAGCTGATATGGAACGGGTTAAGTTATCGTTCAGAATCAGCCCGCACTATGCGAATCGAGTTCGGTTATAGAGCTGAGGCGGAGCGACACCAACCTTCCGAATTGCTGAGCTATGCAGCGCGAGCGCAACGACTTGGGTTCGACTTCATTCCCATAAGCGACCACTTTCATCCCTGGTTTGATACCAACGCCGCTTGCTCTTTCGCTTGGTCATGGATATCTGCAGCAGCTGCAACAATACCACAAGTAAGGTTCGGGACGATAGTAACGGCACCGCTCGGCAGATACCATCCCGCGGTTATTGCGCAGGCATATGCCACCATGGACGCCATGTTTCCAAACCGAGTGTTCATCGCCCTAGGTACGGGGGAGGCGATGAATGATTCCCCGCTGGGTTATCCGTGGCCGAAATTCCCGGAACGATTGGAGCGAGTGAGAGAATCCCTAGAAATAATCCGCCAACTCTGGACCTCTAACTTCGTAAACTACTCTGGCCAATACTATTCACTGAAAGAGGCGAAGCTCTACACCAAACCCCAAGGAGAAATACCCATCCTTGTTGCCGCTAACGGGGAACACGCCGCAGCCCTCGCCGGCAAGTATGGCGACGGATATGCTACAGTCGACCCAGCAATGCACAACATCAAAAACGTATGGCCAATAATTGAACAAGCTGCAAGACAGGCGGGAAGGGATTCGAGCAATTTTCGCAAGAACGTTGAACTCTTCTTCTCATACTCCGAAGACTATAACGCAGCGTTAACTTCAGCGAGAGAATGGAAGTCTGCGCTAATACCGAACATTCTAAACCTCTCGATAGCTGACCCGCGAGAACTAGAGAAGAGAGGAAATCAGATCTCAGATAGCGAACTCACTGAGGCGTGGACGATCACAACTGGTCCGGAGGAGATTATCAAGAAAGTAGAGCGAGCAATCTCATTGGGATTCAACGAAATCCAATTCCACAGCTCCAGTCCCTCGGAGGAGAAGTTCTTGGATATGTGCGCGAAGGACGTTCTGCCATATCTCAAACAGGAAATTAGGAAGTGAGTTCGTTGCAGAATGTAGACCCTCTCTTCATCTTAGAGCCAATAGTCGTAATTGGTTTTAGCCTTGCAGCGGTTGTCTATTGGCACAGAAAACATCCGATTAGCCTCGCCGTCCTTGTCTTCTCCTTGCTTGCGTATGGCGGAGCAATTGTTGTCAAGTTGCTTTTCCAGTACGTGACGGGACCATTCCTCTTGCCGCTCTTTTCGAGCGCTTTCATATTGGGGTTTTACCTTGGCATTCAAACCGTTGTGTTTGAGGTTGGCGGTGCGTTCTTGGTTGCGAGGTTCGCGGTTGCGAGGGGCAAGATGCGCGGTGATGATGCGGTCGGATATGGGTTGGGTCTTGCACTATGGGAAAACGCTGGCCTCCTTGGAATCCTATCGCTAATCAACGTGCTCTACTACGCTGCAGCTATTTACAGTGGAGGACCAATGGCCGACTACCTGTACAACATTCTCTCGAAGACCCAACCCCAACTCTTCTACTCCCCGATTGAAGCTTTCCCACTTGTCGGCTGGGGAATTCTGGAAAGAGTTAGCTCACTACTTGTGCACCTCTCATGGGGTTACCTATGCGTAAGGTCAGCGTACGATCACAGGAGAAATTATCTGCTGTTGGCGTTGCCAATGGGCATGATCGACATGCTTGTTCCATTCGTTCAATTACTGACGGTTCCAATTTTCGAATGCGTTATCTTCGTACTTGGCGTACTGTGCTTGATCGTTAGCTTAGAAGCCACGAAACCGAGGACAGAAAAGCCAAAGAAGAATAACTAAGAAAAGTGACTGAAGATCAAACTTATTTTCGAAACATATTCTAGAGTTGTGAAAGATTCTTGTCTCCTTCGATGAAAGCGGCTAGGCTTCACCACCTCGGGAAAGCTCTCAGCATCGATCGAATTCCGGTTCCGCGACCGAGGGCGGGAGAGGTGTTGGTTGACGTACGAGCGAGCGGTCTCTGCCATTCTGACTTAAACTACCACAAAGGAGTTGCAGCTGTTGGGAAGCTTCCGATAATTCTTGGGCATGAGATTGCCGGAGTTGTAGCGAAGGTTGGGCCGCAGGTTAGGGGCTTGAGGGAGGGAGACAAGGTTCTGGTTCATTACATTTCGAGTTGTGGGCGTTGCGATTATTGCCGTACTGGCCAGGAGAATTACTGTTTGAGATACCTAATGATTGGTAAGGATATTGATGGCGGTTTTGCTGAATTCGCACGAATACCCGCTAGGAGTATTGTGAAACTCCCTGAAACGATTCCTTTCGACGAGGGAGCAATAATGGGGTGCGCAGTTCCAACCGCATTTCACGCGTTAAGGAGGGGCAGGGTGCGACCGAATGACACGGTGGTAGTTTTTGGGGTTGGTGGTCTCGGTATGCATGCTATTCAACTTGCTAGGAGAATTTTCAAAGCGAGAAAAGTCATCGCTGTCGATCAATTTGATTGGAAGCTGAAAAGAGCTAGAAGCTTTGGGGCGACCGATACGGTAAACGCAGCAACTAGCGACGTTCCTCGCTCCGTTAAACGAATTACAGGTGGAAAATTCGCGGATGTAGTGGTGGATTTTGTGGGTTCCGAGGGGACCATACAGCTAGGAACTGGCTGTGTAGGAAAAGGAGGGAGATTAGTATTGGTTGGCATCAGCGCCAACTCAATCCAACTCTCACCATACAGAACCATAATTGGAAAAGAAATCGAAATCGTAGGAGTCGATGATCATTTGAAAACTGAGCTAACTCGACTCGTCAGCCTCGTACGATCCAATCGAATAGATCTCTCACATTCGGTGACGCATCGCATAAGCCTAGAAGACATCAACGATGGCTTTCGAATACTCGAGGATAAGTACGAGAAACCTATCAGAATCGTTGCATCGAAACAGTATTGACTATGGTTACTTGAAGCGCTTCGTACTTTTCTTCAGAACAGCGATCGCCCCGGCGAATGCAAGCACCAGTATGAGTGGGGTAAGGTTGGTTGGGAACTCTGGAGTGGGGATAATTGAGGGTTGTTGAAGATGGAAGTTTACGGTTAATGACGAATTGTCCGTTACCGTTACAGTAGTGCTGTTGCCCACCAAGTTTAGGCCTGGGGTGGAAATGGAGAGCTTGTAGACCCCTGGGGGGACGCGGATTAGGTAAAACCCGCTCATGCCGGAAAACGCGTGAAACGTTTGGTTATTGCTATTCGCGGTGATTTCCGCCCAATCGTACCCGCCCCCATTAGTTCCATATACGAAACCGCTTATTTGTCCACCAGGACCCCCGTAATACTGAGCCGAAGCTAAGCTTCCCGTCAGAATGAGTGCTATGATCACCAGGAGCACGGGAAGTAAATGTGTCGATCTCAACGGAACTCACTGTATCGCAGTGCCCGTAAAATCAATAAAAGAATTTGCAATCGAAATCATCTAAAACCCGATTCATCTCTCAGGGCTCTGGATGAGTCGCTGAATCTCAGAAGTTGGAATACGACGGCATGAGTCACAAGGCTGGCGGCGATTGCTGATACAAAAGCAAAGCCTACTCCCCACTGGGTTATGGTTGATGAGACTATCAGTAGGAAAATTGTCGCGGTAACTGACCCTGCAACAACGCCCCTCAGAAGCCTAATCGCGTTCTCTGCACTTTCGAATCGATGAGTAAAGACGGCTAGCACGGTTGCGTAAAGCGGTATAGGTGTCAAAAGCCCAGTCAACTTCGGACCGAGAAATTGAGCTATGGCGGTGATTAGGAAGACTAAGAGTGTCGCGAAAAACATGCGTGCGGGAATCTCCCAGTTGGGAGGTGAGCGAGGAGCAGAAGACGGGCTAGGGCTCGGTATCAGTAGAAAAGTGCATGCTATGCAGACCAGGACCAAGAGTGGACTTATCAAGGGTGGTACGTTGACGTTGTCAAGCAAGAACGTGCACGCGACCCATGCACAATAAGCGGTGAGCACGCTAGGTAACCAGAATGTTCGACTTGCCAGCTGAGTATATGCGAAGGAGAAGATGGAGACAGAGATTATGCCGATCATCATAGCTTGCGAAGCCGCTGCCGTGAATACGTCTCCCTGTTCTAGTGCGAGGAAAAATGCGACAGGTCCTGAGGTTAAGGGCAAACCGATAAGCCAACCACCAATCGTTGGACCCCAATGACGACCCGCAAGGCTGACTATGCCTATGAAGACTGGCACGAGAATTAACTTCAGGATGAAAGTAAGCCAGTCTATGTTCATCATTTATGACTTCACGATGTTGCTCTTGCCCAACGAACGGAACTGGTTTTTCCACCTCACTCATGTAACTTCTACTAAGTGGAATCACGTTTAACAAAACTGCTCGTGGTTCGACTATTAGCCATGAGCATATCGCGAAGGATGTTTGCCATAGTAGCCGTTATTGCATTGGTGATCATCGCAATTCTCGGCGTGACGTACGCAAATTACAGCGCGTCTACTGCCCTGGGTCAGGATCAGCAGGTAGCAACTAATCCCTTGAGCCCTCCTTCATCCCAGCCCGTTATAGCCGCTAACACTACGATAATTGGCACGACGCCAGTCTTCACGAGCACAACCGAAGGAACACTGCTAGCTGAGAACCCAGGAGTTCAGGATAATTACGGCTCATGCACATCGGTGCATAGCGGTAACGCCACCGTCCAATGCTATGGTCAACTGTACCAAGTATCGAATGGGTGCATAGTACTGATAGTTCCAGTCATGGATCCGAATAACAACCCCGAGGTAGTCAACCAGTACTACACGCTGCACAACTTGCCATCCACACATCCACCTTTAGGCTCATGGGTCACAATAACTGGACAAATGGAAACGCAGCCCACAGGCACATCAAGTAGCAGCGAATCTTGTCCGTTGAATTCGATTAACGTAACCAACGTCTCCTAGTGCAAACAATCATCGAAAAAATTTTCTAGGTTGGGTACTCTATGCAACGGACGCAGCAGAAATGAACTAACGAAATATTTTTCGGACGGGAGTTAGGGAATGTTACAAAATGGGAGATTCAGCTGAAATATGATTGGGGTGCTTTAACTCGTCTGCTTCATTTCTGCACCACAACATGTTCCAGCTGAAGTAGAAGTGGCGCCGCAAGATTCACATTTGTACATGGCCATTCGAAGATTCACCTCCGAACAAAAGACGCAGACCACATATTTTCCTGCATCGTATATTTACTTTTGTGGCTTGCAAACTAAATCGTCCTACTCAATTTTCCATCCGGGTGGATTACACGTCGAAAAAGCCCCGATTCCGGTCGACGACTGCCACGAATTATCCGTTACCAAATGCCCAACGCACACGCTTTGCCCTTGCGTCAAACTGTTGTCTCCCGTTCAGGGAAAGTAATTAACCCCGATTAGTGGTGCGTGCCCATCAAGAATTACGGTCGGTCGCCATGGACCCTGTCCAAGTTAACCAGCTTACCAAGGCCTTCGAGACCAAGGAGGGGAGATTTCTTCGGCGGAGTTCGAAGAGGGTTGTGGCGGTGGATGGAATCAGCTTCAACGTGCCCAAAGGTGAGATCTTCGGGCTCCTCGGACCAAATGGCGCAGGGAAGACAACTACCATCAAGATGCTCTGCACTCTCGTCTCCCCTACCACAGGGGACGCCTACATTAACGGCTTCAGCATCGCGAAGAATGAGCAGAAGGTTCGAGAGAACCTTGGCGTGATGCTGACTGGGGAGAGGACGCTATACTGGAAGTTGACTGGACAAGAGAATTTGGAGTACTTCGCCGCCCTATACCACCTCGACCCATCCTTCACCAAGAAACGAATCAAAGAACTACTCGCCCTCGTCGGCTTGGACGAACGGGAGGGCACGTTGGTTGAGAACTATTCCACAGGAATGCGCATCCGATTGTCGTTCGTTAAGGCGCTCCTAAACGACGCCCCGGTCCTCCTCTTCGATGAACCCACCGCAAGCCTCGACCCCCAATCCTCCCGCCTAATCCGAGATCTAATCCGGGACCTGAAACAGCAGGGGCACGCGATCATCCTCACCACGCACAACATGGAGGAGGCGGACTTGCTGAGCGACCGCGTCGCTATCATCGACCATGGAAAAATTGTCACACTAGCGCCTCCGGCGGAATTGAAGCAGAAGGTGAAGAGTTCAGACATCATCGAAATTCAAGCACGAAACCTCTCTGAACAAATCGCGGATAGCCTTCAATCCTATAGTGAAGTGTCCCAGGTCGCGCTAACGTCTGCTGATCAAGCTAATGGTGAACTTCTCCGAGTCCATGTGGAGAAAGGAAAAGAGATTCTTCCACGGATTCTCGAGTTTCTGGTTCGTAAGCAGGTTACGATAACTAACGTCACCTTCATAGAGCCAACCTTAGAGGACGTCTTCATCTCCCAGACGGGGCGTAGCCTGAGGGATTAGGCTGCAAACAGTTACTGGTGTTAAGGGTACGCTGATGGCCTTAGGGGCGATTTTCTGGAAGGATATGAAACATCATATGCGTTACCCTGGTAATTTCCTCATCTATCTCCTGCTGCCCTTTCTTTTCACCTTTCTGATTCTCGGAATGGGGTTGGCTGTTGGCGGAAACAATTTCTCATCCTACTTCGCTGAGCGAACAGGCACGACTAACGTTGTAGTATACGAGATTCTCGGCAGTGCGGTCTGGATGATTAGTTGGGTTGTGGTTGAGGACGTTGGAGTAGCCTTGAGGGATGAGCAGATCAAGGGCACACTGGAACAGAATTTCTTAGCCCCAATAAACCGGATCACGCTCCTTGTCGGTCTGAGTTTGGCGGACATAACTGTAACTTCGACAATTTTCTTCGTGGTGGTGGGTATTGCCGTTGCGGTTACGGCACCGTCAACTTTCCTAACCATCATCCCAGCATTCTTCGCCCTACTTCTGGGGTTGGTTCCGCTGTTTGGGATCTGTTTTCTCTTTGCAGGCTTCGTGGTGCGTTTCAAGGAGCCGTACATATTTACTCAAATCGTGAACCTCCTCTTCGCAACCCTCACAGGAACCTACTACCCCGTCACTTTCCTCCCTTCCTGGCTCCAAATATTTTCACGCCTACTTCCACAAACCTACGTGATCGGTGATATGCGGCAGATTATGATTGCAAACCAGACTATAGTCAGCATGTATGGCAGCATATTCGTCCTCCTCGCGTTAGCCCTCGCTTATCCCGCGATTGGCTATGCGGTGTTCAAGAAAATTGAGAGACGGGCGGGAGTAACAGGTGAGTTCTCCAAGTACTAGCCAGTTAGGACGGTTGCTGACGGAGTTTCGGGCTGCCTTCCTCAAAGACCTCCGCGCCTACATCCGCTACCCGGCCTGGATACTGGGCGACTTTTTAAGCACGCCGCTATGGTTTTTCTTCTTCGCCCTCGGCGTAACCCTCTTCACACCAACCACCCCTGGCGCGGGCGAACGCGGTATGTCATACTTCTTCTTCGGGTTCCTGTTCATCGTTCTGTTTAGCACATGCGTATGGGGTGTCGGGCAGAGTGTTAGGAATGAGCAGGAAGCTGGGACGCTGGAGCAATTCTTCCTCTCCCCCTCATCACGCACTACATTGATTCTTGGACGGTGGGCGAGGATTTTCCTAACCGACATGGTAATTATCGGTTACACTACGCTTCTCGTTTACCTACTTGGCGGCTTGAACCTGCAACTCCTCGACCCAACACTCTTCGTGTTCGCCTTGGGTGTTTACGAGGTGAGTTTGATTGGGTTTGGGTTGTTGATGGCTGGGTTTACTATGAAGTTGAAATCTTTCAGCTCGATCTCGAACCTGATCTTCTTCGGCTACATGATCCTCACAGGCGCACTCTTCCCTATCACCCTCATCCCCATACCCGTCCGCTACATCTCAATGCTAATCCCGTTCACATACCTGAACGACATCATGCGCCACGCGGCGCTAGGCACTACAATGATTCTTCCGGATGTCCTTGAGTACTCGATTGGAGTTTTCGCGTCGTTGCTGATGCTTGTTGTAGGGTTTGTCGCGTTCAACCTGACCGAGAAGGAAGCAAGGATCAAGGGAAGCATCGCAACCAGCTAACAGCTGAGATGTTCCGGTGGAGTTCAAAGAGCTTGGAAAGTCTGGAATCAAAATCTCAGCCATAGGCATAGGGACATGGCAATGGGGCAGCCGAGAATGGGGCTGGGGGCGAAGATACGGGAAGAGCGAAGTACTAGAAGCGTTCCGAACCGCACTCGACTCAGGCATCAACTTCGTTGACACAGCGGAAATTTACGGAAGAGGAAAATCCGAGGAAATCCTCGGTGAAGCAATTCGAGACCACCGTGAGGACGTAGTCATAGCATCGAAGATTTGGCCCTTCAACCTTAGCCGACGCCATATCATGCGTGCAGCGGACCGAAGCCGCCACCGACTTGGCGTTGACGTTATTGACCTCTACCAAATACATTGGCCAAACCCACTCTTCCCAATTCAGAACACGATGAAGTCAATGAGGAGACTAGTGGAGGCTGGGAAGGTTCGGTGTGTTGGCGTCAGCAACTTCAACCTAGAAAGGATGAAGACTTCGCAGGAGGCGTTGGCTCCGTTGGAGCTCGCGTCAAACCAAGTTAAGTACAGTATGCTCGATAGAGGAATCAAGTCAGAGCTTCTGCCCTATGCCGAATCAGCTAAGGTTACAGTAATCGCGTACAGCCCCCTCGCCTTCGGTCTTCTGAGCGGCCGGTACACGCCGGATAGCAAGCCTAGCAGCATCATCCAAGCAACTAACTACAGATTCTCGAAACGGAATCTCATACGCCTGAACAGTTTACTTCAAGTGCTCTCAGAGGTAGCAAATGTACATGGCAAGACCCTATCGCAGGTTGCGTTGAATTACTTAATCAGCAGCTCCACAGTTGTCGCGATTCCCGGCGGAAAGAGGCCTGAGCATGTGGCTGATAGCGCCGGTGCAGCAGATTGGCGAATGAGCGAGAATGAATCCCAAAAAATTAGCGCGGCCCTGTCAACACTAAGGTTCGATAAGTTAAGTGGGGTTCCTAATCTTCTTACTTCGATAAGATACCTGTGAACTTGCACATTCGCAAGTAGATGGACCTGTGAAGTTTGTAGGTTAAGATTTGGTGTATTCCTGCAAGGGTGCTAATGATGCCAGCTAGGTAGAACCCGATCGTGAACGCGCCCGTGGCTTGCAGTGTGTAGCCCTCGAGGATCGGGCCGGTGAAGGCTCCGATCGCGTAGCTTGTTAATAGCAGGCCGAAGATCGATCCGTACTCGGCCATGCCCCAATATTTTCGGACAAGTAGCGCGAATTCCGGTATGTACCCGCCGTAGCCAATGCCGAAGATCAGGGACCAAACAACGACCGAAACCCAGTCCCGTGCGTATAGGAGGAAGAAGATTGAGATGCCCTGAATTACGAAGCTCAGCCCGCAGATTTCCTCTTCCGAGAGCCTTTTGAAGCCGGCTGCGAACCTACCGACGATGCTGCCGGCGCCGATCGCGGAAAGCGCGACCGAGCCGAGGATTATGCTTGCACCATGGAATTCGAGGAGTGGGACGACGAAGACCATTACGAGGCTTCGGGAGAACGCGTTTCCTAACGCGTAGTAGCCATATAATGAACCAAACTGCTTACTCTTCGCTTTACCTATGGCCTCTCGGATGACCTGCCGATCCCTACCCTTCGTTCCGTGTGCGCCGAACGCTGCCATGACGGCGAAGGCGAGTACGATTACGCCTAGAACTTGGAATGCTGCGCGCCATTGGACGGTCGAGATTAGGAAGGCTTCGAGCGGAGCGAAGAAGACGCTACCGAACGCTGTGCCAGCACTTACGATCCCGGTAACGTTTCTAACCTCATCCTTTCCGAATTTGTCGAAGACCGCGTAGGATGTTGTGGGCCACATGGACCCCGTACCCGCACCGCCGATTACTCCGTACGTTAGAACGAGGGTTGCGAGTGATGGGGCTAGGCTAGATGTGAGTAGGCCTGCGCCCATTAGCGCGCCGCCGAATGCGATTGCCCTGCTAGGTCCGAACCGGTCTGAGAGTGCCCCCATGAATAGTGATGATAGGCCGTAGAGGATTGCGAAGGTAGCATAGACTAACGTAGTCCATATTGGAGAGGCGTTGAAGTCAGCGGCGATTCGCGTGAAGAAGAGACCGTAGGTTAGGAAGATGGCCAGGCACGAGTTGTAGAGAAAGAAGGCCACGACACGGAGGGAGTTGCGCATGGAAACCTACGGTGAAAGCATGAATCTTCTGAGAACTAATAAGTTCCGGCCAACCATAATCACGATTTCAACAGATTCCCCGCGAGTTTTTGTTTTCAGCAACTAGCAAATCATAATTGAGTGATGTGAAGAGAGTTAGTTGGCGAAATGAGGGAGCTAAAGTGCGGAACCTCGTAGCGCTCGCCATCATTCTGCTGTTCTTGGCAAGTGTTCCCCGCGGATTTGCCCAAGGCACGCCGAGCGCGACCATCCTGAACGATAGCAGCAGCTACATTGATGGGATTGGAGATTTTCATGTAGTTGGTGAAGTGTTGAATACGGGTGGGGCTTGGCTTGATTTCGTTAGGGTTATTGGAACGTTTAGGGACGTTAACAACCAGATACTTGACGTGACATACACGTACGCGTCCTCAAATTACTTGCCGCCGGGAACTAAGGGACCGTTCAATGTCTTCGAGCATAATAGCGTCAAGTCGTCGAAGATAGCCAACTACACGCTCGCGCTTGACTACAAGGTCGCGAATACCACGCCGGGTGTCAGTTTGACGATTCAGGGAGCGGCGACAGAGATGGATCCGGCTGGCGACTTGAACGTGGTGGGAGAGGTGAAGAACATTGGATTGACGGCAAGCAATAGCACGCAAGTCGTCGCCACATACTATAGCAAGGCTGGGAAGGTGATCTTCGTAGACTTCACGTACACGTCGCCAGAAAACATTCCGCCAAACCAAGCTTCAGATTTCAGAGTGATTGGACCCAAGAACCCAGTGTCCCTGGAAGTAACGAACTACGCGGTCTTCGCCCAAAGCCAACAGTACACCAGCGTCCCAGAGTTTGGCGAGCCCTTACTGGTAGCGGTGATGGCGTTGGTACTCATTGGAATTGTTACGCGCGGGGCGCGACTGAGATTCAAGGCTTCTTGACCGTAAATAGCCCTCAATACCGTAATTTGCAGTATTGCACCGCTAATTCAAATTTTAATGTCCGCTTTTCCATACCACCTCCCCAGATCCATGAAAAATTCCTGTACTTGAGCTGAACTTTGGACTGGAAACGTGTTGTTTTGTGGCGTTTCACGTGCGCGTACGTGGGGTTTTTGCAATATTGCAGTGCTAATTCTAAAAACGGCGCCCAGATTCGTCCAATTCCGGCTTCCCTCAACTGACCGTTTCAGTCTGACAAACGGTGATTTCGGAGGGTTCGGCAATTTCCGGTTGTTGCAGGTTTTGGGTGTAAAAAATGTTGGATATGGTGTCAATGAGAATGGGTTGTGCTGGTGGTGGGGTTCGGATAGTGGCAGGTAGTGTCAGGTTTTCGGGGAAACTTCCCGCTGGCTTCTCATTTTCTTGGCCGTGCGGGATTTGGCCAAGATAAGAATTGGGGGCACAATCGTCCATGTCAGCAAGCGTACTCGCCACTTTCATCCGGCCTACCCAGAAGTCGTAACGAAGTGTGATCTGGAGACGAAATGCAAGGTGAGACGCGAGACCGTCACAACATAGTTGCCGAGAACGGAACGGTATGGCTGAATCCAAGGGAGGGCGGCGGGAAAGTCAAACTCAAGGAAGAAAATGTTTGAGAATACGCTTACAGAGCGAGAATACTTCCAAACCATCCGCCTCACAAACGACCACACATTAAACAAATGCTTGGCGACAAATACACGAAAATGGAAGCGGCTGGAAGAAGACGAGCAAGAGAATTTTTCCGGAAGCACACTCCCAACTATGCATGACATTCAATCTGGAAAAGGTGAACAAGATTCTACTATTGCCTAGGATTGTACACAGATAAAGAAGGCAAAATAGGGCTAGGCAACGAAACCAAAATCGGAATACTTACCCTCACCAAAATAAGCGAAAACAAACCAGCCGGAGCTCACAACCTAAATGTCCAGCATGAATATACTTGAAATCCGACACTCACAAAACCAATGGTAGGTGACGGATCCGGGCAGATTTGAACTCTACAAGGTTCAAGTCCCGAGATGAGACGATTTCAGCGAATCCTACGATGGGTTAGATTCGAATCCTCCCAGAACCTGCACAAGGCTGAACGAACACCGACCATTGTCCTCTGTCGTTGATCATTTTCAACCAAACTTATCGACGATTACGAGGACAGAAAGAGGTGAGGTTCGGTCAACCTTCTTCTTTCTTTGGATGTAGTCGCGGATTTTCAAACAAGATTCTAACGCTAAGGTAATTATCGTACAATCCGAGTAACTGGCGTAGTTGGAAGGAAAATGAAAAGGAACCCGGTGATATCGAAGACTTATGGTTCGATGTTGGTTTACGTTCTTGAATCCAATGAGCAAGTAGGACTAGAGGCCGCAGGTCGCTTCGCTGACCTGATCGTGGAAACATTGCGTCAGCAAGACAGTGCTTCAGTAGTTCTGGCGACCGGTAACTCCCAGTTAACGTTCATGAGTTCGCTTCGAGCGAAGAAGCTCCCATGGGACCGGGTGGTAGTCTTTCATATGGACGCATATCTCGGCATGTCAGATCAGCACTCGGCCAGCTTCTCCCGCTACATTCGTGAGAAGTTGGTGAACTATGTTCATCCTGCGACATTCTATCCCATGAATGGTGACGCGGCCGATGCGAACACGGAAATGAAGCGCTATACAGAGTTATTGCAGGAGTTCCCGCCCGACATATGCGTTCTAGGAATTGGAGAGAACGGACACTTAGCCTTCAACGACCCACCAGCAGATTTCGAAACCAAAGAAATCCTCAAACTCGTAACTCTTGACCGGGAATGCCGCATG
>DATIYC010000061.1:0-12844 GCA_035517955.1 Candidatus Acidiferrales bacterium
GCACAAGACTTGCAGAGCTTCTCCTTCAAGGAAATGGAGACGGCCGGGGAAAATTAGGCATTGTGGGGGCTCGCCGAATTCCAGTCTGGAAAGTTGGGAAACTGAGCCAGCTCTTACCATCATGTTTGGTGCCTCAATGCGCGCTAAACCAACAGCCAAGGATTCGGACCTGATCGCGCTCTTAGGCCTCTGACTAGACAGGGCTGTGATCTTCTCAAGCGCGTCGGGAATCCTTACCGCTCGCCGGTTCTCGACGTCGATTTCTAGGAGTACGAGCGAGTGAAGCCCGATTTCAAGGTTAGACTCTATTGTGTTGAGGACACTATCCGGCAATGTTTCAGTTTGTACCGGTACAGTAATTGTTCGCCCGAACTTGTAAGACTGTAAACCCGAAACACCAGCTGCCGCCGTTAGCACCGAAGCCGCATGGATGATGCGAGTCGTTATTCCATTCTTATGTGCTCGCAACCGCAAATCCACATGCGTAGTCGCAATCATTGGATCACCCGGAACAAGAAATCCAACCTTGCTCTTTTTCGCGGCAGAGAGGATGGTTTCTTGAGCTAGTTCCTCAACATCTTTTCGATGCAGAAGCTTCACTGGCCTCCCCAGATTTTCCTCAAGCTTTCCAATCCTTAGCCCAGACATGGTGTTTGTGTATAACTCTATGAAGACCAAGTCGCAGGACCTTGCTTCCGCCTGGCCTCGCAGCGATAATCCCAGCTCGTCGTACAATCCCAATCCTATGAAGACTAATTCACCCACAGCGTCGCACCTGATGGTTCTAATGATGTTGTGAAGAATACTTTAATTCCTCAGAATCTTCCACAAGATTTCAGCGGGTCCGTAGCTCAGCCAGGTAGAGCGGCGGACAAGGAACAGCTTTGGCTGAAGCTCTTAACCTGATTGGGGATACCCGAAGGTCGAGAGCCACGAGGAAGTGGCCGGCAGGGTTCAAATCCCTCCGGACCCGCCAGCTACATGATTATTGAAGTGCAGAATTCGAGGATGTTGTATGACGCATTTGAGGCTGTGGGCTCCAGTTGGATTGTTTGGGTCGATCGTAGCCCTGATGATAATCTACCAACTTTTGGGACCTAGCGTTTTCGGTTTTCGTTATGCGGACGTGCTGGGCTGGAGCACCGTTATCGTATTCCTGCTACTAATAATTCAAGGATTTTGGAACAGAAACAGGCAGAAACGTGGAGCTTCTCTTATTGAATGGGGTGGCATACATACTGCGCTGTCAGTAGTCGTGGCTGCCTTTCTTATCGTTCACGGGTTTCTTCTTCTCGGAGGCCTATCCGAACCAAGCTTGTTCCTATGGCTGGGTGCGTTGGCGTTTGTGATTTTGCTTGTTCTAAACTTTTCAGGTCTTGCGACCGAATATGCTAGAAGGTCGCGTAATTTTGGCTTGTATAGGAGATGGCATGTATGGTTAATGCTATTCGTACTTGTGTTCTTAGTAGTGCACGTAGCAGGAGAAGCGACTGCGTCTAGTTTTCGTTCAATTCTACCAGGCGCGATAATTGGATTGGCTTCAGTTCTCTTCGTCTGGCTAATCGTTCCTTTCACAATTCAACTCATACACCACAATCAGTCATTGCATATTCATTAGAATTCTTGCAAGCTCGTGTGGTTTCGAAAAGAAAGGCGAGTGGCTCGTACTCATTCTGATCACTTCGCTGCATCCAGCTGCCGTGTACATTTTTCGTTGAAGCATGGGTGACACAGCTTTGTCGTCGAGGGTTTCAATGTAAGTCTTAGCAACTCGCCCATATCGATTCTTGGATAGGCGTAGGGGAGTCTCAATTGGTGCAGTAGGTTCGGGAACGAGTTTCGACTTCGCCATCTCCACGTCAGAGGCTGAGCAGTCTTCGTAGAAGATTTCTTTGATCAATGATTGGTTCTTGATGAAGTGGTAACTCCGATCCTCGGAGAAGGCCAGGTTCGGCAGCAGAAGTGAATCAGAGTCTTGGGCGGCCCATTGAATCATCGATTCACCATTTCGCAGCATGAACGCAGCCAGATAGACCAATCCACGAATTTTGTTCGGTCGCTCCTCGGCGGCTTGGCTAATCACAATACCCCCTCTACTATGACCAATCAGACAGACTGATTCGCTTTGCGAATCAACAACCTTGCACGTCAGATCTACGTAACTTTGGAGCGTCACTTCGGAAGCGGGGGTCTTATCGTTGCCGTGTGCTGGAAGGTCTGGGGCGAACACTGTGTGTCCTTCCTCAGTCAGGATTGCTGCCAGTTTGGCCCAGCACCATCCGCCATGCCACGAACCATGAATAAGGACGAAAATTGTCACGGATCCCACGCTTCGTCTTCAATAGTGTAATGGCGCGTTCTATAACTCATTGCCGTTGGAAGAGCATTAGTAGGGAACTTGCTGCAGCATACGGCTTGTCTTTTCCAACGGTCCTTCGGTGAATTGAGGCTGAAGAGCGCAAGGATCTGTGTTGTGCTGATGGCGCTGTTCTCTTTTCGGGCTACTCGAGCAAGCTATGGAAACAGCGAATAGAATGGTTAAGTACAGTCAGACGGAGGACTCATTGAACAGGTCTTCTAAGATAAGATAATTCGTGGAGTCGTAAGCAACCATGTGTTCATATCGACAGCCGTGGATACAGATATTTTCGAGCGTTGACAAACGATTTTAAAACCGAGGTTCTAGTCTTAGAGTGGACGAATCGAGTCTATTTTGTGAGTTTGTCCTCCCCAGTGAGCGAGTGTCACTCCGAAACCACCCGCTTGAATTAGACTCTCAAACTTGGAGAGATACAGCGTCAATAGATAGCCCGGGGGAACCACGAGTTATCTATTTAGTAACAGTATAGTTAATACCAATCATCTCGTGAACCTGGTAAATGTTAAGTAGATGGTCGGGCGACTCCTCTGTTCATGTCTAACAAGCCGACGGTCTTTGTTAGAGATGCCACAGGTCTTGTGAAGAACGTTTCGTTGCTTGATGCCGTGAGTATGAACGCGGCTTGGATGGGGCTCGGCGCAACCATAGCCTTACTCCCACTCTATACAGTTTTCTTTCCGACGATGTCTGGAGTTAATCTGGTGTACGGATCTGTAATTGGATTCATATTCGTTCTACCTCAGATGTTCATTTACACCATCATCCAGAGACGTACACCGCGCACGGGCGGTGATTACGTTTGGATGTCCAGACAACTGGGTGGACCCTTTGGTAGTGCGATGGGGCTGACCGGTGCATGCCTGAACTTCATAGCGTTTGTTGCTATCCTGATTCTGTCAGCCGTCTTTTCAATCGGGTCGGTTGGAGTCGCCTTAGGCAACATGAGTTTTCTCGGTCTTGCACTACCCGGAAATGTTTCGGGCGCTGACCCTACCTCACAATTCATCCTTGGATCAATCATTTTCACGGTACTAGTCCTGGTTAACGTAGTCAGCCCTAAGACAGCCATCCGAACCCTAACTGTGCTAGTCGTGTTCGGAACAATTGGAATTGTGTTGGCGCTCATCATGCTGCTTAATGCAGGCAATAGCGGAGTCGTCAACTACGTGAATTCCCTCGGCATCAACGGTACAACATACAACTCCTTGGCCAGCTCTTACACTGGCCCAACGTTCGATTTCGGCAACACTCTCATCCTGATGCCGTTCTATTTTCTCTTCTTGTTTCCATGGTTCAACATGTCCACAATCGCGGGTTCCGAACTGAAAGGAAAGAAAACGCTCCGATGGAGCGTTCCGGTCTCAGGTATCACTGTTTTCATCATCTGGACGCTTGTTTTCGCGGTTCTCTACAACGTCGCCGGGCAATCTTTCATCAACGCCGCTTTCGCAAATTCAACCTTGGTCTTCGATTATGGCTTCAACTTCTGGACTCTCGCCATGGGGGTTGCGAATAACTTAGCTATCTCGGTGACGCTTGGTGTCGCCTGGATCGCATGGAACTTCATCTTCCTGATGGTCACAATCATGGCGGTTGCGCGGTATATTCTCGCCTTATCTTTCGACAGGTTTCTGCCTTCGAAGTTTGCTTACGTGAGTCCGAGGTTTAACTCCCCTGCTGTTGCCCACATCTTTGACTTAGTCTTGGCGATCATACTTGTGGGAGCGACCGCATTCTACTACGGAGAGTTATCCGCGCTATCGGCTACGGCAATCGGTCCAATGCTCTTCTTCATGTTCGTTGCAATCGCATCAATACTCTACGGAATTCGAACAAAGTCTGAGTCAAGTCTTGTCCGAGCCGGGCTCGTTGTCGCGGGAGTTCTGAGCACGATGGTGTTCGCATTCGTCGCGTACGAGTTCGTAATATATCCAAGTATATATGGCGGAAACTTGCTGAGCTACGCGTTCTTAGTGTCGTCATTTATCGGTGGTCTCATAATCTACGTCGTACACGGACAGTACCTGAAGAAGCAAGGAATCGACCTGTCGATGGCATTCAAAGAAATCCCGCCCGAATGACCAAGCGCCTTCGATAAGTCTTTGGAGAAGGCTGGATTACTTCGAGACCTTGAAACCCTAGGCTTCATGATAGTAGGCTATGGTTGCACCACGTGCATCGGACACAATGGTCCACTTGGCCTTAGCACCTTACATTTTTGGTTTCCGAGAAATCTGCTTTAATCTATCCACTGCGTTCCTCGTAGAAGAGAGCAATGGAATTTTTCACCGTCCTACGAGAGAGACGATCCGTTCGTTCTTACAAGAGTCAAGCAGTTGAGGAGGAGAAGCTGCGGAAGATCTTCGAAGCCGCCAACATGGCCCCGTCAGCAGGTAACATCCAAGCATACCAAGTTCGAGTTGTTCGAGACGAAGCTAAAAGACGAGAGCTCGCCAGAGCTGCACACAATCAGGGCTACATAGCAGAGGCCCCTGTTTGCTTGGTGTTTTTCGCCGACGCTCAGCGATCAACTGAAAAATACGGTAAGAGAGGCGCGGAATTATACAGTGTTCAGGATGCTACGATTGCCGGCAGCTTCGCGATGCTAGCCGCGGTTGATCTTGGTCTTGCGACCGTATGGATTGGAGATTTTGACGAAAAGAAAGTTCAACAAATCCTTCAGACCCAAGACCTGCGACCGGTGGTAATCTTCTCGCTGGGATACGCAGCTGAACAGCCTAGCCCATCGACAAGAAGAGCAATCGAAGAAATCTTCAGCGGAGATTACCCCCAAACGGATTAACAAAACCTCATTCAAACGGGTCTTTCTCTCCGCTCTATATCCTCTACAAATAAGGGACAAGGCATTTATCCTAAGTGTACTACGCGTAGACAATTCATGAAGACCAATGATTTCTAATCGAAAGATTCTTTGTAGCCCCTTGCTTACCCTCAAAGGACAGATATGTTGAAACTCAAGCTCATCTCAGTCCCCCTCATCGTTTTGACTGTGGCACTCGCTTTCACAGGGAGAACCGTCGCTAGCAACCAGATTGGAAGTGGCGTAGTCACATTTTCCGTGTACGGATACAGCGTAAATGGGGAATTAACTGACGCTTCGGTAACTCACGGCGGAGGCGTTCAAATGCTTATGTCGATTGACCAATCCATTTCAATTCTCAATGGAACGGTTCAGATTACAGGTAACGGATTGTGGAGCGGAACAACTAATCTCCAGACGCTGAGCGGCGATATTGGTAATGTGCAGGGGACCCTTCAGGCTTGTCTACTTACAACCTGCAGGTCCGCAACCTTCACCGGTAGCGGAACTTGGGCTGGAACAATGACTTGGAGCAAAGTTACGGGGTCACAAGGCTCGGGCACATATCAGGGCACACTGACCTTTGCCGGTTCTCAAATCAACCAGACCGGTCCAGTCCCAATATCCGGAAACTGGACAGCGTCGTTCGCAGTCTAATCAAAGTGATCTGATTATTGTTGAAGAGGCAACTGGCTATTCTTGAGGTAGCTCTGCTCCTAGTCTTAAGTGCTGTTACCCTCGGGCCGATACAGAGTTACGTTTCATCGGTAAGCGCGTCCGTGTCTTCGAACTATCGATTAGCGCAAGCTTCTTCCAACCTGGTCACTGGTGTCGTCGCATATCTTTGGCCTGGCGGACAATCAATACCGAACCTAAACGACGAAAGTACCGTTACTGAACCTGCAGTCCTCGCCAGTTCCACCGGGGACCTAGTCTTCGCGATTACAACTTTTGGAGATTATCGAACGGACGGCACTGGGAGTTCAGGACCTAGCGGGACTTCGCCTACAAGGGGTTGGACTGGAATTATGGTCGGAATCCCTCCAGGCTTCAATGTACCCGACGCATCTCAAGTCGCGTCCTCTTTCACGAACGATTATGCAGGCATCTCAGTAACTCGTGTTGGGCCGTATGATCGTTACATGCCGGGGTGGACCTTGGTCTCGATACTAGCTGAAAACGGCCGTGATTCCTCTAGTGCAAGCATCTACTATGATCGTCAAACGATTCAATTCACCGCGGCCAATGAGTGGTACTATATCAGAATCAACGGCGTTACCGCGCCTCCCGTTGCTGGGGATTACTTTTTCAAAGTACTGCTTTGGGGTGACAGTGGCTACCTTAGCGGTCCCGAAGGCACCGCTTCATCCGACTGTACCCTCTACTCAAAAGGGTCAGCCTGTTTTCCCATCCCTCTCCCAGGAGAGGCGCCGACGCAGTTCATTGCAACCCAGAATTGGCCACACATGCTCGTAGAGGGCGACGCTGACCCTGCCGTTGTGACTGGGAATCTCAGATACGGAGGTTACAATCCCTTGCTCAATGGACAATCAATCCAAGAGGCAGGCATGGTCTACGCCAAGATGAGAACTCGCATCGACCCAGCGACGAAACAACAGAGACCAGACCTACCGACTATCGACGCTGTTGGCTACCTCAACTCGACCGCACAGGGACAATTCCAGATCGGCGGCTTGGCTGCGGGCGTCTACGACTTCTATGCATCCGCAGCCGGCTATCCACAAATCTTGATCGAGGGAGACGTCACAGTGTTGAGTGGTCAGTCACTGCACGTTGAGGGAATCCTGCAACCTGGAGCCGTGGTTCACGGGTCTGTTTACTCAAAACATCAATTTGGGGATCAACCATGGCCGGAAAGCACATACATCAAGATCGAGTTGTACGCTGGCCCGACCGTGAATCATCAACCCGTTCCGAGTGCACAACTGGTTTCTTGGTCACCGCTTCCGTGCGTTGCTGGCGGACAGAATTTCTTCTACGGTTGGGCACACGCAGGCCAATGTGGGGATCCGCGAAGTGCCAGTGAAATAGCTTTTCCATGGCATGAGTACACACCAGCTGATGGTTACGGCTACCCAAGCGCCTCCTCAGCATCTTATTACCAAGTTTCAGCCGGAAACGCAGCCGGTGTTTTACTTCAAGACCCGATGGGAGTCGGGCCACCCCAAAACTGGTTTGTGCAGGGAGGCACCGCGGATCCGTTCCAATTCCAGTTCGGAGACCAAGGAAAGTATGGTGCTCCCCGCGACCTCAGCGGCATGGTTCCACAAGTCTACGCAACGTGGGTCAACGGCCTGACACCGGGAACGTATTCAGCTCGCGCATGGGTTTTCCGCTACGTCCAATCTGCCATCGACGGTTCCACCTTCCAAGAATATACTTTCAACATCACATCAAACGAATGGGCAGGTGACGTGTCAATACCTATTGACCTTCGGCTCTCCAGTTGGGTGGATGAGACTGTTCACTTTCATGATTTGCTTAATGGGATCACCAATGACCCAATCGATACCGGCGCAGGAATGATGTCGGGAGCCTTGGTCGACAGCAATGGGCAAATGTGGTCGTACAATCAGACTTTGCTGGGTTACCTGGGTAAGTATCCTCAATGGGGCGCATATAGCGGGGGATTCAACGTTTCAACAACGACTCAAAATCTCTGGGGTGTAGACCTCGACCCGGGAAAAGTGAATGCGCACGCAATTGAGACAGGCGTCGCTGACATACAATTCTGGGGAATCAACGACACATGGGGCGGAGAAAACTACGGTATACCCTCAGGCACCTACACTGCGCAAGTGTATGCGTTGGGGTACGTTGAATCCGGTCCTCCAAGCTTGGTTTCGCTGACATTGAGCGGAAACCCAACTGAGCTTAGTAGTCATCTGTATCGAGGAGGCGGATTCATTCTTACCGTTTACAGTACTGATTGGGAGCGGCCCGCAGTCCAAACACCTTGGGTTTGGGGAAACCCGACTGGGTCGGACTTTCAGGGTCGTTCGGTGGGTCAAGAAATCGACGTGGGGTTCTATCGAAATGGAACATTGGCGGATTTCCTTGGGGACTCGATCTCAGGCATAGCCGATGCTAACACCCTTCAAACTAGTTGCCTCTACCAAGGAGGAGATGCGCCTGCGGGTTGTCCGGACATTACTGTCTCCTCAGTTCAGGCTGTAGGCGGAGGTTGGGATCCTGTTGATTCGACTGGTGCGGCGTATCAGGGCGGTGATGGCGTTTTCTTCGGACAAGAGTTAAGAGGTGCCGGACTTGTTGGAGGGTATACACGTGGTCTCTTCATTTTCGAAACTCAAGTCGTAATATTTGCTCCTTTCTGGCATTCTCTCTGGCTTTACCCGACGGCCTTCAACTCAGGTGAATACAGTTTACACGCTTACACGTATGGTTACGTGCAAGTCCTCCCAACCACCACATACGTTAACGTGACGCAAGTCGCCGACGCGAGTATCACCCTAGTAATTGGACCTAATGTGACGTTGAGTATTCTATTCAAGAAAGAACACATCATTACACCAACACAAGCTAACATGTCGGCAAGGGTTCGTTTGTTCGACGACACGGGATCTTTGGTTGCGGAGTGGATGTCGAGCGAGGGAACATACGATATCGGCAACGGAGTTACCAGAGCAGCCGATGGTACAACTCAGTATCCCTTTGGTCCGGTAACTACGACTATAGCAGGCGCACTTCAGCCGAACCCAACCCCTCTAAACACATACAATTTCGTTCCTGCTGGCACGACATCCCTTCAAGTGCTCCTAGCAGGACTCCCACAAGTACCATCATTCGGACAGGGCGCTTACTACGGTGCACCAAAAGGCGGCTACACTGCATATGGGGCCCCCCCAGGCTGGGGAGGGCCATACTTTGGCGATCCAATATTCACCCACCACACATACCTACAGAATGGCGGTGCCCGACTGGATGCTTGTAGCTTCGAACTCGACTGCTATCCTAATCCCGGACCCTATTGGAATGGGACCGCTTACTTCCCGAATAGCGGGATAGCGGGAATGCCGGAGTACAGGGGTGATTGGACTGTGGAAGTAGATTTCGTCAACTGGTACACATCCAACTCAGGCAATACACCAAACTACAGCCCTCCACCGGGCGGTCTCCTAGTAGGTGAATCATACCACATTATTCCAGGAACTACGGCAACCTCGCACATCAGCCTTACAGAAGACGCAGCCCTAAAACGCGCCTACTTAGGACATAGTTTAGTTGCAAACCACCTCGGTCCATACTCACAACAAATGTGGAATGTTTTGGCGCCGCCACCAGGTGGCACCGCAAGCGCAGCATTCGAGGTGGACTCGAATGGGGTTACCACCGTCCTAAGCGCGAACAACACGTTTCAATTTGAATTCATTCGATATGTCCCCGACGCTGGCATCACATCAGACTATGTTCCACTACCTGCAACCATTCCCCGGACTCACATTATGTAGTTCATCGAATGTTGCGGAATGATTACACAACTGGTGCTTGGAACTTTATCTTCTACTGGAAAGTAGTTAATTCGAATGTGCCGGGGAAGGCCTTGAGG
This sequence comes from Candidatus Acidiferrales bacterium, assembly GCA_035517955.1. Classification (GTDB taxonomy): domain Archaea; phylum Thermoproteota; class Bathyarchaeia; order 40CM-2-53-6; family 40CM-2-53-6; genus FEN-987. Next base: position 9,790 of record DATIYC010000061.1, read on the forward strand.
GGAGACTGGCGAGTTATAGACAGAGGCGTCAACGGGGGCCCTTTCCTATGGAAAAGACGCGGAACGAGTCTCTACGTAATGATTAACATCTTCAACCCTCAGGCCAAAAAGTGCTACCTTGTACTAGCCCTTCGAAGCAGCCCATACCAACAAAATGACCTTAACGGAAGAATAATCGGGAAAGGCTGCTCAAAAGAACCAAATGACTGGGTTCTCGCCTATCAAAAAGCGAGAGAAATTGCAGAACGCTACATGGACAAGAACTAGGCGTCATCTCTCAGTGCCGATTTGACTTTATTTTTGGGTGGTACGTTTCAAGCATATCTTCCGGTGGATCGCATTCAGCAGCGTTTGTTGAATGTCTTTTTTCGGTGCCAGTAAACATTCGACGCGATTAATGCGATTAACAGAATTGAGGCGATGCCCAGCAAGGTCCAATTCGTGTTCTGAAGCGGAGTGATGATGCTTAGGTCTGAAAGAGCTGTTGCGGCGTGTGATATTGCGTCCTCTATCTGCGAGTTGGCTACGGAGTACCAACCCGATCTGAAATTTTCTTCAGCCATGCTGAAAAGTTGGGTCGCTTGATTATAGGCAAGCGTGACATTCCGAGGTTGGTCCCACGTTTGATTCCCTGTTGCCTTCTGGATTTCAGTAAGCAAACTCTGAGCCTCAGTCAGTCTGTTTCCTGCCGTTAGGAAGTTCGCGATCGCAAAGGCTCCTATGGCTATGTCGCCTCCGTATCTAGGCTCGAAACCCAAATCAGGCCACCAACTCCAAATCATCTTCATGAATGTGGGCCCGCGACTTGCCATTTCATAATCAACCAAGTTGAAATCTACATTGAACCTTCGCTCGAACCAAGTCGGGTTCCGGTCTTGAATAGACGACTCATTAGCCATGCCTTGGTTTACAAACGCCACAATGCCCGCTTGCCTAACTTGGCTCATGTCCGGTTGATAGTACTGCGGGAAAAGACCCCACCAACTCGAAAGCTCGTATTTCGTTATGGCCAACGCTTGAAGAGGAATTAGCATCGCAATTTCATAACGCATCTGCGTCAACCAATCTGCCGCTAACAACGCCGACTCCTCATACTTGCTTTCCTCAGTAGTCTGAGACAAGAAGAGCAGGGCCGGTATGGCGTCGCCGGCACTCCACAACGACTCCGCGGCTCGCCAACCAAACTCGTGCTTATCCGTGTTGTAGCCATAATAGTAACCGCCTACAGCCATTGTGTCGTTAGCGAAGGTATGGTCGCCCCACGGCGTTGTCGGGTTTGTTACTTGAAAGCTGAGAAGCCAGTCAGCGTATTTTCTAACAGCATCAAGGTATCTAGTATCGTGAGTTATTCTGTATAGTTCGATCCAAGCCATTATCGCATAGCCGGCATGGTTTGTTGATACGGATCTGTTATAGTGCGTTTCATTCCATTCATAGGGCAAAGCCCCGTAAACGCGAGTGCTCTCCCACTCTGGTCCAATGTATTGCCTCGACAACATGTACTGCCCTGCCGCTTCCGCTGAGTCCAGATAAGTTCTGTTTCCGGTAAGTTGGTACAGTTCGGCTAGCACCCAAGCTGATTCGGATGTCTCGTACATCCTCGGTTTCCATCCCTCAGCCAAGTAATATTGGGTGACCGGGAAAGCCCCAGCGTACTCTCCCGCATGAATTTGCGTCGCGATCAACCAAGCGCCATACCGATTTAACATCTCAAGAGTAGTTGGGTCGTGCGTGCAGCGGTAATAGTTGATTAGAGCGATGGCGATCGGGTTACCGTGTTCTGCCGCCGGATAGATAGCTTCCAGAATCGTCTTGTCGTTGCTGGATCCAAATGTCACGTTAGTTCCTGCGTTAACACTCGCTTGCTCTGCCCAGTATCCTGCGTTGTCGATAGTTACATTTCGACCGTTAATATTGACTATACTATGAGCGGGAGTTATGGTTCTAGGCCCCGGAATTTGTGCGTCTTGGAAGTATCTGTAGTATACTTGGAAGATCTGAAGGTATTTCGGGTCGCGTGTCTGCAGATATGCATCTAAAGCGGCGAGGGCTCCTTCTCCCGCATCGTGACCGCCAATCAAATAGGCGGTTGTTTGTTTTGCTCCAGCCGTAATGTTTCCGAGGCCTGCGGTTATTGTTCCGTTCTCAAAGAAATACGGATCTAACCCCCATGCATTTTCGTTCTGGTAGGGGATGCCCCATGAGTCGTTCAATGGTGTAACCTGAAACGACGTAATCCAATCTGTAGCCTCCAAAGCGAGTTGTGAATAACGCGAAGCGGTATCTGCATTCTGAATCGAGAACCCGAGCGGAATCGGCTGACTTGCCACAATCGCGATTAGGAACAAGGTAAGGATGGGTCGGAGTGATGTGTTCGTATTCGCACCGTTCCTCGTTTTCGGGTGTATTTAGTTAGTGAAGCTGCTGGTGATGGATATAATTACCGTAGTGGGGCTTGGGTCAACCGTGGGGGAATTTCGGATGTCGTCTTATGTTGCATCTTAGCTTGGGCAGAAGCCGAGAAATTCACGATATTGCAGTTTCCGAAGAAAGCATAACTGTGGAGCCTACGGCGATCCGGCGTTTACAATTAGAGGCCTCATTAGTCTATATGCGAAACTTTTTCGTTTCAAATTCGTAACCATTCTATACGTTGACCTGCATGCCTGCAGACTATGCTCGTGACTGTGTAGATGGTGACTGTGTGAGGTGCGAGTCCTGCGGAGCCAGTCCGCATTTAGTCTGTGTTCACTGCCCGACCAGTATGATGGGAACATGTTTGAGTAACGGTTAGGAGAACGACACTTCAGTCGCCGCGTCAGTTGCCCGCTCTGATAGTCCTTCGGCTACTTACCCTGCTGCAGCTTTTTGTAGTTCCGCAATTGAGGACTCGTCTTCGATCGTTGAGTAGTCACCGAGTGGTTTACTGGAAATTATCGATTTAATGACGCGACGCATTATTTTGCCGCTTCGTGTTTTTGGAAGTTTGCTTACGAAGTAGATATCGCTGACGATCACTATTGGACCAAGAGTCCTCTTCACTAACTCCCTGAGA
>DATIYC010000062.1:0-5333 GCA_035517955.1 Candidatus Acidiferrales bacterium
TGACGAACGACTACACCGGCTACATTGCGATTTACGATGTAGGTATCCAAGTGAGCCTGCCAACAGGGTTGACGATCGTGGGCGACAATAACTGGCATTATGATTCTATCTACTACGGCCAAAGCGTCGCGATCACCTTCGACGTGTACGCTCCATCTTCCTCGGCCGGTAGTTCATACCAAGGGACAATCACTGCTACCTACAAGCAGTTGGGCGACGTTTCCTATACAGCGGAATCACACACGCTCGGGCTATCTGTTACGGGATACATCAACTTGGTCGTTTATGGTATTCAGGTAACTCCATCTCAAATCTCTCCCGGCGGGAATACAACTATTTCGGGAAACATCTTGAATAATGGAAACCTTGCCTCATACAACGCTAACGTAACCGTCTACTCTGACCAGCTTGCCCCAGGCCAAACGCCCAGCGTCTTCTTGGGGGAAGTTGATCCAAACATACCAAGACCATTTAGTATTCTTGTCGTCTTCAAGCCGGGCATTCAAGTAGGAAATTACACTTTCAACATCCAAGTCTCCGCTACCGACAACAACCGACCAAGTGTCCCGATACTCGGTGAAGCGACTGGGTTTGTCCAAGTAGTACGCACAACACAAACTGGTCAGAGGGGGCAAACGCGAGGCGGGCCACTTGAGGCAATCTTGGCGTTCCTCCGGAGCCTATTCGATGCCTTCTTCGGATCCAGCTATCCTTAGATGACTACCCATCACCGGCACTCATCGGCCAGTGGCTCGTAAGGTTCAGTTTTGTTTCTTATTCGTACTTGAGTGCGACGACCGGGTTCATCCTCGAAGCTCTCCAGGCCGGATAGAGGCCCGCGACTGTGGCGAGTAGGACTGGGAAGGTAAGTGCGAAGACTATGAGCTCTGTTGAGAATACTGGTTGAATAGAGCCGCCTCCTCCGCCACCACCGAAGGGTCCACGTCCTCCTCCGCCGAAGAGGGTCGCCCCGCCAAGCATTCCCCCCATCAAGAAAGAGAGGACGTAGCCAAGGGCAAGTCCGCACACGCCGCCGATTACGCCAGTCAGTGCGGCTTCGGATAGGAACATACTCATGATTTGCCTGGGCCTATAACCAATTGCTTTCAGTATTCCGATTTCCCTCGTACGCTCCATGACAGAAACATACATCGTGTTTACGATTCCAACCGTGGCTACGAACAGCGACACGGCTCCAATACTGCCGAGAAAGACCGTTAACTGGCCCGTGATACCTTGGATGCTGGATAGTATCTGCCCAGGGCTGATTACGCGGACATTGCTCCCATAATAATTCGTGATCGTAGTCTGGACATTGCTTACGTCATCCGTGTTGTCGACGACAACGTAGATTCCACTGAAGTATGGTGTCTTAGATAGAATTGTAGCGGCCTGAAATGAAATGTAGACGTTGTCATCAATGTTTGAGAACAACGCCGTTCCATATTCAGTAAGGATCGCGCTCGTGAGTACAGCGTATGACACGGCTGACTTGGTACCCTTAATTCCAGTGATCGACATTGAGACCATTTGGTGAAGCCCAACTGGAGTTCCCGACGTGGGGTTCGCAATTGCCCAGCCGATAACAGCGGATGTCGTATCCCCTACCAGGGGGATTGAGCCCTCAGCTACTGTCAAACCATTGTACAGGATCGGGAGTGCGGAGAGGTCGATACCTACGAGGCTTGATTCTAATGACTGGCCCCCGTTGTTGACGGAGGCGCCGAAGTTGTAGTAGGGGTAGACGTAAGTGATTCCAGGTATTGTCTTAAGATAGTTTATGTCCGTCTGGCTTAGTTGGTATGTATTCGATGAGCCCGCGGCGAAAAAACCGCCGGCATTTCGGATGGTGAGCACATTCGCGCCTGTCTTCTCTATATTGGCGGTTATGCCGGCGTTCAGTCCGCTTGAGCTTGCGATTAACGCAAGGATGATCGCCGAGCCTACAGTGATGCCGAGAATCGTGAGCACGCTTCGTATCTTACGGTCAAGAAGCGCCTTCGCTGCCAACTTAAACAAATCAGCAACTAGCATGCTTGGCTTACCCCTTTGAGTATGAATCCAGCCGTTGAAGGTACTGTTCTCTTTCGACCAATCCGTCCTTAATCGAGATTACATGCTGTGTTCTTTCAGCGATGTCGGGGTTATGGGTGACTATGAGTATGGTCGTGCCGAATTGCTTGTTTACTTGAATGAATTGGCTGACTACTTCGTCGGTGGTTTTCGAATCCAAGTTGCCGGTTGGTTCATCGGCAATAATGACTGACGGTCGTGTGACAAGCGCTCGTGCGATCGCGACCCGTTGCTGCTCTCCCCCGCTCAGTTCGGTCGGTCGTTTCTTAGCCTTGCCATGTAATCCGACAGCGCTCAGCATTTTGGTTGCTTTATCTCTTCTAATATTGTCGGGCATGCCCCGAGAGATCAGCGGCATTTCTATGTTCTCTTGAGCGGTCAGCCTTTGAATGAGATTGAACGTTTGATAGACGAAACCTAGCTTGCGGTTGCGCAACAGCGCCAGCTTATCCTCTCCTAACTTTCTGATGTCGATTCCGTCCACGAACACTTTCCCCGATGTCGGCCTATCTAGGGCGCCGATCAGGTTAAGGAGAGTGGATTTGCCGCTACCGGAGGGACCCATGATCGAGACAAGCTCTCCCTTCTCTATCTTTAGCGTGACCCCACGCAGGGCCGGGTAATCCGTGTGACCGACACGATACACCTTTGTCAAATCGACTGTCTGTACAGCCAAAGTTGACTTTGCTGCTGGGGTTGCCATATGCGTCAAAACTACACGCCATAGTTGCCGAATTTACGTCTTACGCTTCGACACCTCTCAGTTTTGGACCTTAGAGATTCCACCTCAGCCGTGTATAAGTTGTTGGATCATTCATCCACTTTAATTATATAGCAACTACATAACGTAGTTACGTTCTGGCCTCGCAAGTGAACTGGAAATGTTAAGCGAAACGCTCCCTGGAACTAACAGCGGTAGAACCGATGGACGCCCAATTCTCGGCATTTATCGATGCCTCTACTGTGGAGTCCGCTTCAGCATGAAACGTAGACTGAAACTGCACTATCGAGAATCGCACAGTCACTCAATGCCCGAGTACGCGTACTGGGAATGGGATGTTCCAGTCACATTGATAATTCGAACCGATCAATGCCCTGATTAGCACAGTGAATTCCTACTCCATGCGGCTTAAATACGTACTCTGAGGAGCGTATGCGACTCCCGCCACAAAGACTGCACGGCTAGTCGGCAGCTTGGCGCTTTCGAACTAACCCTAGTTGGTTTGGAATGAAGATCCGAACAATACCAATCGTCACAACTCTAGCGTTAATCCTACTCGTGATAATCCCCGTCGCGTCACTGCAGACCCAGCTGGGTTGGGCTCAAGCGATAGACCACAGCAGCCACGGTTCGAGACCTCAACCGATTCGTTACGCTCCTCCAATTGACATTCCAAATGGTGGATACGTCTTTGTGGGCGGACAAAATGGTTCTTGGTTTCGGCTTGGCCAGTTCTCAAGGCTTTATCGGTTTTCGCTGCCCAACTTTTCCTATACCGCGTTAAGTCCCGTTCGGAGCGGCGGTACTGTTTGGGGTGGAGGTTTCAATGGTACACAATTGTTGGTTTCGGGCTGGGGTACAGACGACGGTTCGTCCGGACCGTACGTCTGGTTATACGATGGGGCGCATGTCGTAAGCCAAGATTCGCTAGACGAGTACGGTGGCGCTTCATCATGGGCCGGTGGCGACATTTTCGCCGCAAGCTACAGCGGAAAATATTGGCTCCTGTCTGGTTTGGGATCAGGAGCGCTGTCAACCTACATGGGCGGTGGTCCCTCGAATCACATGGCTCTTGGCGTTTTTGATGGCGTCACGTTCACTGATCTAAGCAGTCTAGTACCTGATCAACAAGATGCGATTCTTTACACCAATGCTTGGAACGGGGAATATTGGCTCGTGGGGGGCGGTTGGATGCGTCATGGAGTTCTCTTCACGCTGGATGGAAGTTCACGATTGGTGACCAGTCTGGTGCTCAAGGCTCAAAAGAGCATATCGAATTTCACATCAGTTCAAACCGTTGCTTGGAATGGTGATTACTGGATGATCGGTGGGATGGGATTTCTCGCGGAGTATGATGGTCGTAATTTTATCGATCTGACTCAGCAGCTAGAATATGCCCTCGGAACGCGTGTTTTCTACGCAGTTAACTCGGTTGCTTGGAACGGTCGAGAATGGTTGATTGCTGGAGGAATGCCTATTGCCCAGTCAAGCCCAAGCCACGCATGGGCAGTGGAATTCACTCGAGAAGGATTCCGGAATCTCGCGTCATTCCTCCCAACCTATGTCACAAACAGAGCGGAGAATTCGAGTATTCTCAGCGTCGCAACCATGGGAGAGTCATGGATTCTTGGTGGATATGCAGGCAACAGGGGCTTTCTTGCAAGTTACGACGAAGCCTCAGTGACTGACCACTCTTATCTGGTGGAAGCTTTCACGTATGTTGACTGGGTAACAAGTGTTCAAGGCTTGGTCTTTTGACCATTTGTGCTAAGTGATCTCGTTACCTGGCATATGCGGTCAATGGAATCCTACTGCTTTGGCTTGATCGGGTTTCACTAAGAACTCTTGGCCGTTTAGCGTAAATACTTCGGTTTACGAACTATTCGGTTGGCAAAGGAAAATGCAGGCAAGCAGTGTTCGGCCTAGTGTTAGAGAGTGCGCACACGAGGTCTTGGATAGCATTCCATTGGTCTGGCGATTCATACGTGCCGAATTTCGAAGGTACGGGGCTAAGGAGATATCCGTGCCACAATATCGAACCTTAGGCTTCGTGTACAGAAACGAAGGTGCGTCGCTCTCCGAAGTTGGCGAGTACATCGGGTTGACTCTTCCTACGATGTCCGAGTTGGTTGACGGTTTGGTGGCGCGTGGCTTGATCAGTCGTCGTACAGATCGGGCAGATCGAAGACGGATGACACTGACTGTTACTGAGTCAGGCCGCACCAGACTAGAAGCCGCCAGAACTCAGACTATGGCGTACTTGGAGACGAGATTACGTGAACTCTCAGTATCTGATCGTACTACGATCGTGCTCGCAATGCACATGCTAAGAGAAATCTTTACGGGAGGTAAGAAACCTGCAAACAACTAGATCGGTCGCTCAACAAGAGCTGAAACCCAGCCTCATACTTCAAACCACCTCCCTGACGAAACGATTCGGTAGCCTAACCGCCGTTGATGGGCTAACCATTGAAATCAAGCAGGGAGAAATCTTCGGCCTCGTCGGACCAAACGGCGCAGGAAAAACCACTGTAATCAA
>DATIYC010000063.1:0-2765 GCA_035517955.1 Candidatus Acidiferrales bacterium
CCAAACACAGACACGAGTATACAACAAGGAATGGCTTGATGCAATTGAAATCGAAAGCATCGTCCAAGTATTGCTCGCCTCCGCCCGCTCAGCCCTCTACAGAACCGAGAGTAGAGGAGTTCACAACCGCACAGACTACCCGTTCATGAACCATGGCACATGGCTCCGGGAGATAGTTACAAAGATTGTAAAAGGGAAACTGACCCTATCAACTAGGCCTGTTACTATAACTAAGTTGAAACCTCCGAAAGGCAAATTCAGCTTCGAAGACGGTATCATTAGGGCAGTGAAGGAGCTGGGAGAATGAACACAGTAACGGTTCGCATTTCAAGGTTCGACCCTAGAGTAGACGATGCTCCACATTACCAATCCTATCAGGTTCCATTTCAGCCAAGAATGACCGTCATGGACGTTCTCGACTACGTTTACGAACACCTTGATCCTACCCTAGCGTACCACTCCCACACCTCATGCCACAGACGCGTATGCGCAAGGTGCAATGTCGCGGTCAACAACAAACCCGGGCTGTCCTGTCACACAGAGGTAACGGGTGACGTCACCATTGACCCACTGCCACGGCTTAAGGTCATAAGAGACCTAGTCGTAGAAGGACTGTAGAGGTAGGCTTCTTTGTCCGAAAAATTATCTTCTCTACCACAACAAGAATATCGAACACGATTAGGCACAATTAGGGAATGGCTTCGTGCCTCTGGCTATGGGGGTCTCTTGGCTGTTTCTGGTTATGCTGAGCGGGATGGAAACGTTTGCTACTTGTGTGGCCATAAGAATGCGTTTCCCTACAGCATGAAAACTGATCAGGTCTCCGGCCTAGGCTATAGCGCCCTACTCGTCCCAACTGAAGGCGAAACTACGCTCGTTGCTCCCTTAGGATACCAGTCGAACGCAGTTGTTGGTGTCGATAAGAGTGAGACGGGAACCAATTTTGCTCACGATGTTATCACTGCCATAAAGGAATCAAATCTCGGCAACTCGAAATTAGCTCTCGCGGGAAGCGACATTTTCCCTGTTGTCTACGTCGACGAAATGAAACGCGCCTTCCCTCAGCTAACCCTCGAGTACCAGGATCAGCAACTTGCAAAGATGAGGTCAATCAAGACCAAGAATGAGCTATCGCTGATAAGGCAAGCTTCGAAAATCGCGGACAAGGCGTTGGCTCAAGCGATCAAGTCGATTAAACCTGGAATGAAAGAAAGCGCCATAGGCAGTGTGGCACGAAGGGCGGCAATGGACGCGGGAGCAGACTACGTTGTTAGAGACCGAGTTCACTCGGGCAAAGAGATGGGTCAGCTTAGATGGCCATTCGCCTCATCCAAAAAGGTTCGAAGGGGAGAGCTTGTCTCGATTGATTTTGTTGGTTGGGTCAAATCATATGGTTTCGACATACTTCGCATAGGGTGTGCAGGGCGGCCTAGCAAAGAACAACGTACATTGATCGAACTTGCAGGCGAGGCGACTACAGTAATGTCGAACATGTTGGTGGACGAGGCGAATGTCGAATCCTCTATCTCGGCGTTGAAGAAATTGGAGAAGGACGGTGTTCACATTTCCCCGTTTGGACACGGGATTGGTCTGGAGATTGTTGAAGAGCCGTACCTCTTTCCAGGCGTTACAGGAAAGGTGCGAAAGAACATGGTCTTCTGTGTTGAACCGGATGTGCAGTGGAAGGGTGGTTGGGCGTCTATAGAAAATGAAATCGTGGTGACCAATCGAAAACCTGAGGTGCTAACCAAGCTCCCGGTTATAGAGTAGCGTTCTTAGATCAGAAGCTTGGCAGTACTTCTTTGCTGAACCTCTTCAGTTGTTCAATTTGGTCCCAGGCAACGAATCTGATTGAGAACGTGTCTACTCCCGCTTTTACGAACCCGTCTATCTTCTCGGCGCAATCCTTCTGGTTGCCAAATGCGACCCATTTGTCGAGGATTCCGGCAGGGTCTTCTCGGTAGTATTTCATTAGGAAGTCGCTTGACTCTGCAGCGGCTTTCTCTTTGTTGTCGTTCATGTTCACGTTGTAGTATAGGCACATTCCGAATTTGTTTGTCTCTCGGTTGTGTTTGCGGAGGGCTACGCGAACTTTCTCAGCGTCCTCCCTAAACTCCTGAGGCGTGACCATGGTTGTCATCCAACCATCCGCATATTTCCCGACACGATCGAAGTTCTTCTCGATCTCGCCCGGCGGTCCTTCCAATTCCCCCGTTGAGCGGGGGTTGGAGGCGATCCAGATCGGGCATGGCTTCTGTACGGGTTTGGGTAACATGGTGACGTCTTTGAACTTGAAAATCTCACCGTCGTAGGCGACATCGTCGGATTCCCAAAGTTTTCGTATGATCTCGATCGCTTCTTCGCTTCTCTTGATCTTATCCTTCGGCGAGATTCCTAGGGCGTTGAATTCGTTGCGGTAAATCTTCCCGTGCACCGTCGGAGTGCCCTGGCAGATGACAAGGAGGCTCCTTCCCTCTGATAATGCATCAAGAGTTGCCCATTGGTACGCGAGAATAATTGGGTGACGTAACGGGAAACTTGCGAAACAAGCGGTTCCGAGTTTTACGCGTTCCGTGGCCCCTGCAACAGCGGATAATACGCTGATGGAATCCAAGCGCGGTTTGGCGAGTATACTGTCCCCAGCCCAGGCTGCATCGTATCCATATTCTTCTACGAGCTTACTCAGCTCTATGATGTCCTGTCTTGCGCTTGTTTTGGCGAATAGCATTCCCCGTGTCGGTAGAACTATCCCAAACTTCGGTTTC